>JAYEIZ010000136.1:0-12346 GCA_034660355.1 Nanobdellota archaeon | reverse complement strand
CATAGAAGGAGAATTAGAGCGTATTCTTATATTTTGTGGCTACAAATAAAGTTATACTTTACTGTATAGATAGTAACCTTAATTTCTTATGGAAACCACCATTTTATACATTATATACAATTAAAAATGCGAAGATATTTAAATACGTTCGTATTCTTATCTATTATGAATATCGTGAGTGATTGTATTCATTGTCGGTAAAATACTTTTTTCTAGATATGAGTATATAATTTTTGAGAATAAATTTCATGGGTAGTCTTCAGACTACTCTACAAACTAAACCAAAATTCTAAGAAAAGATTTGAAATTTTAATCTAAAAACAAAGCTCTAACTTAGCTAGAGCTATATAAAAAAGCTAATGGAGGAAAAAATGATGCGAGAAAATATCTTTCAGTTTATGAGAGATGAAAGAAGTAAGCTTTTCATTCCAAAAAATGGAGGTTTGAATGAGTATGTAAGAAATATGTTGCCTGAAATAGGTATAAGTGGCGAAGAAGAAAGCCTTGAGATAGTACTTGCAAGAGGAGAAGATATACCTCTAAGAGTATCTGAATGTGTTTCAAGAGGGCAAGCTGCGTATGGTCTTACTGGAGATGACCTATATGATGAGTTTGTCTTATCAAACCAGCAAAACAGTGCAGTAATAGCGCTATTAAACACCTATGACTGGTTTGATGACAACGCAGAATACAAAAGGCCAGCCTTAAGCCTGATGAACTCTAATGGCAACATAGAAGACTTAAAGGATGGAACAAGAGTTGCAGTAAACCGAAAATACGAAAAACAATCTGAAAAGTTTTTATCAGAGCGTTTAGGAGAAACAAATTACACAACAACAACATACGCAGGTGGCACAGAAGAAACAATAAGTGACGGAACAAACGATTGTTGTGTGGAGATAATTTATGGCGGAACAACAAGAATCGAAAACAATCTAGAGGTAGTAGAAGTTGTAAGATTCAGTGACATAGCACTAATCGGCCCAAAAACACCTAGCAACATATGGGAAGCAGAATATCAAAGGATAGAAGCAAGAAAACTAAATCCCACAGGCAGCTACACCTCACAACTACTACAAGACCCGAACGAAATAGTAAAGAAGTTCGGCCAGGAAGGATCAGAGTTTATACAGGCATATGCAACAGAAAAAGACTTGATAGGTGAGGCTCTTGATGTATTCTATGCAACAATGTTGGCTCTGGCAGACAAAAGGGTAGAGTGGAAGCAAATGGAATCTTCACTGCAACAAAGATGGAGATAAAAATGAGAAAAAAAATAGAAACTACATCCATGCTCTGCTTAGGTTTTGGAAAGGACGGATTGATTCCAACAGTAGTTCAGGACAAAGAAACGAAAGAAGTCCTTATGTTGGTATACTTAGACAGAGAAGAGTTTATTATAGGCAGTAATAAAGGATTGGTTACGTTCTACAACAAAGACAAAAGCGGTTTTTGGTTAACTGGAGATGGAGAAAACATTGAAAATCCTGATATCAAGGACATATTGGTAAATTGCTACCAGGATTCCCTTTTACTCCAAGTATACGACCTAGAATGCAGGCCTTACCCCCCATTTAGGGACAGGAAGAGCAGAAACACATTATACGAAGGCAACTTACTAAATGGAGGAATTAGCAATTTGTCTTTTGATGATGAAGGCGTTGTTCCTGTTATTGTTCAAGACATTGATGGTGATGTACTTATGCTTGCATATGCAAATCAAGAAGCGATAGGAATATCGATGAAGTCAAAACTTGCAACCTTCTGGAGCCGTAGTAGGCAGAAACTATGGATTAAAGGAGCAGAAGAATCGGGTAATTTCCTGGATGTAGAGGGAACATTATCTGACGGGAACTCAGTAATCTATAATATAGGCCCTTTAGTTGGGGGAGCTTGCCATGTTAAGAACAATGAATGGAATAACTTCAGAAGTTGTTTCTATAGGAAACTAAGTGATGACAGAAAAAGTCTGGAATATATTCTTTAATTTTTTATTTTTTATTCTAAAAACTGGTCAGGCCCTATTCTAGGGTTGATTTCTCCTCTTAAATTGGTTATTAAAAGTTTCTTAATCTCTTCTTTATCTTTGTAGTTTCCTAATAACCATGCTAGCTTGATAAAAGCTGTCTCTGAGAGTATATCCTGAGCGTACAAGGCCCCTGCGTCAGAGAGGTTTATAGCTGCTGTGTAAACGTGCGGGTGAGTGCCACCATAAATGCATTGTGAAGTCATGACAACAACAGTGCCTGATTTTATTAATGATTCTATTGAATCCAGGATTTTAACATTTAACTTGTTTGGTGGATCGACTGGTGCGTGTCCCAAGCCAGTGCCTTCTATAACTAACCCTTTATAGCCTTTAAAACAGTCAAAATTCTCCTTAAACATGTTTGGATGGCATTTTATTAAGCCCACCTTTTCTTCAAATTTGTCTTTAAGAATTAATTTTTTATCTGATCTCTTTTTGTAATCTTTAAGGAATTCTATCTTTCTCGTATTGTAATTAATCCTGGCTATTGAAATATCATTAACTGGTTTGAAAGCGTCTCTTCTCGAAGTATGCATCTTTCTTGTTTTGCATGCTGGAAGTATAACTGAATTATTATCGTCTGGTTTCTCATGCATGCATATAGCAACACCTACAAAATCAGATTTTGCAATAAATTCTGCTGCGCATATCAGGTTCATTGCTGCATCACTTGAACCTCGATCTGAAGAGCGTTGGGCTCCTACTAAAATAACAGGTATATTTACGTTCTCCAGAACAAAGGAAAGGGCTGCTGAGCTATAGGCTAATGTGTCTGTTCCATGTGTTATTATAACCCCATTAGAGCCTTTTTCAATCTCTTTTTTAACTGCATCTGCTATCTTCTTATAATGCTCAAAGCGCATATCCTCAGAGAACATCTGTTCAACAAGCTTACTGTCAAAATTTGCTATTTTTTTAAGCTCCGGAAACATATCTATTAACTCTGCAGGATCAAATTTTGCTATTACTCCCCCGGTTTCGTAGTTTACCTTAGAAGCAATTGTTCCGCCAGTATGTAATATTGAAATCATAGGAAGTTTTTTACCATCAATGAAAATTTTCTCTTTTACTTCATTCTTTTCCTTGTATTTCTTTATTAATTCTATTTTCTTAACTTTACTTCTCTCAATACCCACATTATATCCATTATCTAACTTAACAACAACAGAATCCGTCTCTTCATTAGGCATTAGTATGCCTTCTATAGTTTCATCTTTCGTAATGACTTTTACTTTATCTCCTGCACTTGCCATTTTAAGAATGAAGAAGAATCATTTCTTCTTCTTTCCTCCACATCCCATTACAATCATCTCTAAGTTTTACATCTTAGAACTCTTTTGTTCCTAAGACCATTATAGTACCTATAAAATTAACTAAGTTATAAATCTTTTGCATTCTAGAAATTCCTAAAAGACTTGCTGATATTATCATTCCAGAAATTAGGAAGATCATACTTCATCAATCCTTGGAAGTCATCATCCCATACGTAGAAGTGTTTCTGTTTTTCCTTTAGCTCCTCAAAGTGAGGTATTACCTGAGAGTATATCTTCTTTATAGGTGCACGCTCAAATTCTGTCTGTAATAAAGAAGGCTCTTTTAGTATTAATGAGTCTGCTAATCTTAGAACATTTAAATCTATCATCGCAGAGTTCTGCACAATAAGTATTAGTGAAAGGTTCTTATGGCGTGCTACTGCCATTATCTTTCCTAAAAGCTTATTACTGTCCTTCATCGAATCTCTGGAAGAAAATGTAACTGCACCTTCATCAATCAAAACAACAGAGTTCTTGGGTGCAGCCTCTAAGTCTGCAATCTTTTTTATTTTCCAGGGTAGTTTAGCATCACTAAAACCCATTGCAAGGCATCTCTTTCTTGTTTTCTCCTTGAAGAGTTCAAGGAACTTCATACCTAATGCTGTTTTACCTGAGCCTCTTCTGCCTGTAATGAGCATTACAGTACTGTGATTAAGAAGCTTTTTTTCAAAACCAGAATAATCCCCCTTAACATCCTTGACAATATCAAAAGCTTTGTAATCATTAACCTTTACTTTCCCTTCTTCTTTCTTTTTGAATAAGTCTAAAATCCCCATAAGAAAGAATAATCAAAGAATATATAAAAAGATTGCTAAAATCTAGTTCTTCACTAAAAAGAATTTGTGTTGTGGTGGGACCGTCACATTAGTTGTACGCTAGAGGGGAGGATCCAAGTTAAAATTCCAAAGGAATTTTAACCAAAATAACTAGGCATCTCTTCTTTCATCTGCTTTCCTTTTGCTGATGTGAACTGCTTGCCTAATTCTTCGTATGCTTTTTCAACATCTGCAGTTACAGAAGGCCTTATTTTATCTAATGCTGCTTCAAAAAACTCCATAGTAACTACTTTAGCTTTCATATCATTCCTTAAAGCCAATATTGCAGCTTCCCTACAAACTGCTTCAATGTCAGCTCCAGCATATCCTTCTGTTTTAGAAGTTAAAAAATATAACATCTTTTGGTTATCTGTCATTTTTTTATAGTCTTTTGTTATATCTTCTTTTTTATCTTTTTTAGCAAGTAGTTTTGAAGCAATCTTAATAATATCATTTTTTTCCTTTTCCTTTCTGTCTAATTTTGCAATCTCTTCTTTTGTAGGACCCAATGGTATCCCTTTTGTATGAACATTAAATATCTCAAAACGCGTTTCTTCATCAGGTGCTGGTACCAAAATAATCCTATCAAACCTTCCAGGCCTTAATAATGAAGTGTCTATTATATCTGGCCTGTTGGAGGCTGCAATTATAACAACATCCTGCATCTCCTCTAAGCCATCCATCTCTGTAAGCATTTGATTGACTACTGTTTCTGTAACGTGTGAACCTCCAGAATGGCTGCCTCTTTTTGGTGCTAATGAATCTATCTCGTCAAAGAAAATTATTGTTGGAGCAGTTTGCCTTGCTTTCTTGAATATCTCCCTGACTGCTTTTTCTGATTCACCCACCCATTTAGATAGTAATTCAGGACCTTTTATAGAAATAAAATTAGCATTGCTCTCTCTTGCAACCGCTCTTGCTAGTAATGTTTTGCCTGTGCCAGGTGCTCCATACATCAAAATTCCTTTTGGTGGCTTAACACCTAAACGAGTAAAACTCTCAGGAGTCTTAAGTGGCCATTCTACTGCTTCTATTAATTCCTGCTTAACACCCTCCAGGCCGCCGATGTCAGTCCATCTAGTAGTTGGCTTTTCAATAAAAACTTCTCTTAATGCTGAAGGCCGTACTACTCTCAAGGATTCTTTGAAATCTTTTTGAGTTATAAGTAAGCTATCAAGCAATTCTTTAGGAATAGATTCTTCTTCATCTAGTTTCAAATCAGGAAGAACTCTCCTCAAAACAACCATGGCTGCTTCTTTAGCTAAAGCAGATAAATCAGCTCCAACAAAACCATAGGTGGTGTTTGAGATTTCATTTAGACTAACTAAACTAGGGTTATCTAGCACTTTTTGTATGTGTTTGTACAACTTATCTGAATCTATACCCTGGAATAAATCATTCTTATCAGGATTTTCCTTTAAATATTTCTGAATCTTTGTTTCGAGAAGTTTCTTTGTCACCCTATTACTATTAAGTGCGCTTAGTAATGAAAAAAGAGCTTCTTTGTAATTATCGTCAACGTCTTTCAAATCATGTACTGCCTTTTCTTTTGTGTACAAAGGCATATTTCTTGTATGAATTTTAAGAACATCTAACCTTCCTTGTTTTGAAGGTACTCCTATCTCTATCTCGCGATCGAATCTTCCAGGGCGCCTTAAAGCAGGATCTAATAGATTAGGCACATTAGTAGCTGCAATAACTACAATTTTGCCGCGACTTTGTAGGCCATCCATATTAGCTAATAGCTGTGCGACAACCCTTCTCTCAACTTCCCCTTTTGTTTCTTCCCTTTTAGCAGCAATTGCATCTATCTCATCAATGAAAATAATTGAAGGTGCGTGTTTTTGTGCTTCTTCAAATTTCTTTCTAATGTTTTCTTCGCTTTGCCCATAATATTTGCTCATGATTTCAGGGCCATTAATCAATATAAAATGTGAATTTGTCTCGTTAGCAACAGCTTTAGCAAGTAATGTTTTGCCTGTTCCAGGTGGACCATGTAGTAAAACTCCTTTTGGTGGCTCTATACCTAATCTTTCGAAAAGCTCAGGATGTTTCAATGGTAGCTCAACCATTTCCCTAATTTTCGTTATTTCTTCCTGTAACCCTCCGATATCTTCATAGGTAACTTCTAGAATCTTTTCTTCTGTAATCTCAACAGCTTCTGGATTAAATACAATTTCTGTTTGTTCAGAGATAATAACAGGTTGTTTAGGGTTAGTATCTGCAACTACAAATTTAATATCTCCAAAGCCAAAACCGCCTGACACGCTTTCATCTAAAAGGCTAAAAACATCCTCAAAGAATGGATTGTCCATCATAGCTGTACGCCTTCTTCTTGTACCCCCTAAACTCACTATGTCTCCTTTAACAACTGATCTGCCTAACAATCCTTGTTTAAATATCTCAGGAGAAGCTCTAATCATAATGCCTTTTTTTGAAGGTGCTATAGTAACTTTCTTAGCTTCCTTGACGTCTGCTTTTCTGACACTCACAAGCTCTCCTATTCCAGTTTTAGCGTTCCTTCTTACAATACCATCCATCCTTATAATATTAAGACCTAAGTCACCAGGATATGCTCTATCTGTTATTGCAACTGTCTGCCTTTCACCTTCAATCTCTACTATGTCTCCTACTCTCACACCTATCTGTTGCATAAAACCATTATCTATTCTCACAATTCCTTTGTTTACATCATCTTGTATAGCTTCAGCTACTTTTAATCTTATATCCTGACCTGATTTTTTTCTTTCCATTCCGATGTACGCTAACGAATCTTGTTTTATAAACTTTATGTTTTAAGAGTAGCGAAAACATAAAGGTTGAGAAGCTTCTATTTTAGAGTATTTTGTTCAGTAAATAAGTGATTTACCGACTATATATCTAGGTAAAATTAGTCAAATAAAAATATAAAAAATTAAGAAAATATTATTTATTTTACCTGATCTTGTTTTACGCTTGGTAAAGGGATTGGTGGAGGTAAATTAACCTTTTGGCTCAAGATTAGGGCTTCTATATTGCATTTTGTTAGAACCGTATTTAATATAGCTGCCATAACATCCTTAGGAATCTTCTTTGAGTTTTTCCATTCATCTAGAATCTCCTTGGTTTTAGCTGAGGATTCCATAAACAATAAGCTCCCCCCTAATAAGATCTCTCCAAGACCTTCTCCATAGTTGGATACAAACTCAAAAGAAAACTTTAATCCTGCTTGGCTCTTATCACCTAGGTTAAGTTCATTCTGCTTTACGTCCTTTATAGCAACATTATTCTTTATGTTTATCTTACCCTTAAGGCCTTCTTTTCTGCTTACATTAATTTGATTAAAATTAAATCCAAGTATTGTCATATTAACAACCTCCGTTAATTGTTATTGTATTGGGTTTTTACTTAATTTATAAATCTTTCCCAAAAATTATTATAGTGAGATAAATTTCGAGTTATTATGGTAAAATACAAACTTGTTTGTTTTGATGTTGATGGAACTCTAGTAGATAATGTTGTTTATTCCTGGGAATTGTTCCATAACCATCTGAATGTTGATATGGAAAAGAGGAATAAGGTAAAGAAGAGATTCTATAATGGGGAAATCAATTATCTTGAATGGGCGGAGCATGATATGAAGATGTGGATGGAAAAAGGAGTTACAAAAGAAGATTTCTTTGAAGCTATGAAGAACCTTAAGATGATGGAAGGTGCGATGGAAACTATTTTAGAACTTAAGAAGAAGGGTATAAAACTTGCGATAGTATCTGGGAGTCTTGATGTGATATTGGAGAAGGTTATTCCAAACTATAAGGAACTATTTGATGATGTTTTTTTAAGCCACCTTATATTTGATAAAGATAATAAGTTAGTTGATGCTAAGGTTACTGAATATGATATGATGCAAAAGGCAGAAGCTTTAAGGATAGTAGCAAAAAGAGAGAATATTGAATTAAAAGAAACAGTGCATATTGGTGACCACCATAATGATGTTGAAATTGCTAAAATAGCCGGGTTGAGTATTGCATTTGATTGTAAGGATGATGAATTGAGAAAGACAGCAGATGTTGTTATTGATAAAAAAGATCTAAGAGAAACGCTTAGATATATACTTAAGTGATTCTTTTAATGTGCTCTTATTATTGTATTTCTTAATTTTGTCTTTTAATTGTTTTTTATTTGATGATTTATATTTCTTAATGGTTTTAATCAATAGAGGTAATGCTCTTGTTATGTTATCAACAATTGTTATAGTGGCTGCTTTAGATGTTCTTGATAAAGGATTTAGATCAATTGTAATAACTTTTTTTCCTGCTTTTCTTAAAGCTAGGCATCTGTCTCCATCTTCTAAAGGAACAAAAACGACATCTGCTTTATATATTCCTTCTTTATTGCAGTATTTTCTGTTATGGTCTAATCCTTTGATGATAGCGTTGCCCGGCATTAGGACTTTTTTTGCTCCTAGGCTGTTTAAATGTTTTTTAATATTCTTCTCTCTTTTTCTGTCAGTATGAAATATATTAACTTCCAATTGTGCAGAAAGTATTTTTGATAATTTTACTAATTCTTTTGTGGCCAAAGCAGCTGCATTTCCATTAACGGATATAACTGCCTTCTTCGCTAATAATAGTAATGAGGCTGCTGCTTTTATTGAATTTTGTGAAAAGTTTTGTGTTTTTTCACCTAACAAATAATCAAATGCTTCTCCTCTTCCGTGTGCTATTAAACCATGTATTGAAGTTATCCCTTTTTCTACTCCATCCACTATATTGTCCCTTGTTCTTAATGATCGGTAGCGGGGGTGTGATTTTGGTATTTTTACCATCTTATTATAGAATTGTTTTTTATTTAAATATTTATTTATTAGTTCACCACCTGCAAGTTTTGATAAACCTTTATATTGATTCTTAAGGTATTACAGGATAAATGTATGATATTATAATTGGGAGAAGTGAAAAAGATAGAGTGAAGTATAAAACAGAGGGAGCTATTTTTCTAGGTAAACATTATGTTAAGATGGGTCAGACCACTTCTTTGTCTAATAAGATCTATATGGATGTTACAAGGAGCCATGTTGTATTTATATGTGGGAAAAGAGGAAGTGGAAAATCCTACACAATGGGGGTTATAGCAGAAGGGATGAGTGATTTGCCCGACGAAATAAAACAGAATGTTGCTGTTATTATGCTTGATACAATGGGCGTATACTGGACAATGAAATACAATAATAAAAAAGAAGCTGATTTATTGAAGGAATGGGAATTAGACAGTAAGCCTTTAGAGGTTAAGATATATACGCCAACAGGTTATTATAAGGAGTATAAGGAAAAGGGTGTGCCGACTGATGCTCCGTTTTCTATTAAGCCAGCGGAGCTAGATGCTTCGGATTGGTGTACAACATTTGAATTAGATATTAATAGCGTTGAAGGGGTTCTAATTGAGAGGGTGGTTAATGACTTAAAGGAAAAGGGAGATGAATTTGAGATAGAAGATATAGTAAAAGCAATTCAGAATGATGATAGGAGCAAACAAGAGACAAAAGATGCTATTGAGAATCGGTTTATAGCTACTGAAGATTGGGGATTGTTCAGTAAGGAAGGAACTGAATTGAAGGACTTAGTTAAAGGTGGTCAAGTTTCGGTTTTAGATGTAAGTTGTTATGCAACAATACCTAGCACGCAAGGTTTAAGGGCATTAGTGATAGGTTTAATAGCAGAAAAACTTTTTGTACAAAGAATGATTGCTAGAAAGGATGAAGAACTACAGTCGATTAAAGAAACAACACATTTCATTGGTGAAAAAGCAGAGATGAAGCAAAAAGAGCCATTAGTTTGGTTAGTGATAGATGAAGCACATGAGTTCTTGCCAAATGATAGGGAAACCGTAGCTACACATCCTTTGCAAATAATATTAAGGGAAGGCAGGCAGCCAGGAATATCTTTGATATTAGCATCTCAACAGCCTGGAAAGATCCATACTGATGTTATGACTCAATCAGATATAGTAATTGCACACAGGATAACTGCCAGGGTAGATACTGAAGCACTTAGTATGTTAATGCAAAGTTATATGAGGGAAGGCCTGGATAAACAATTAAACTTACTGCCTAGGCTAAAAGGCTCTGCAATTATATTTGATGATACTAATGAAAGAATATACTCTATGAGGGTTCGTCCGAGATTTACCTGGCACGGAGGGGAAGCTCCTACTGCTATGCATAAGGCTAAGAAGGTTTTTGATTTCTGAAATCCATTAAAAATTCTAGAAAGATATTTAAAAGATAGAGCTATTTATACTAATGTGGAGGTGGTGTGAATGGTATTTTCTAAATCTTTTCCGAGAACAATAGAAGGTAGTGCATACCCTAAATGGGAAGAGGTTTTCCTAACAGATGAGGAGGAAAGAGAAATAGAGCAAAGAGCAGTAGAAGAGAACATCGAGATAATGAAAGAATGTATAGATGATGCTAAAGCACTGATTGAACAAAAAGGGTTTAAGGGATTCAAGGAAGACATACTAACAGTTGCAACTCCTCTTTTTGAGAAAAGAGCTTCCCATACAGTTTACTGGAAAGAAAATAGATGTAAAGAAAAATTTGATGGAATGAACAAATAATTATCTCTTTTTTGTTTTTCTATCCATCTCTGGCAAAACCGGGCAATAAGTCATTGATATCATTGATGCAACGAACATTGCTCCAAAAAACAGCATAAATGTAAATCCCCATGTCTTGTTTCCCAGCTGATGGTAGACGTATAGTGCTGATATCAAGAATCCTACTATAGCTGTAAGCATAAATGAACCATGTAATGGAACGACCTTAGATAACATACATATCACCTCTTTTGTTTATAATTGATATTGAATCTATTTAAATTTTTTGGAATCTAAAAATCTAAAATGATTTTTAGGTCATGGAAATTCTCTGAATTTCCATAAATTGTATTATTACTTAAAACTTATGAAATTGAGTCTATCTATATTTTTCCTTGCTTTTTCTATATTCTCTGTTAAGTCATTCATAAATTTTGTCATTAAATCGCAACAATGCTTTTTGTCATCTCCACACATCAATTTTCCTGATTTGCAATCATCGTAGATTTTTTGTAGTTCTTTATCATCTTCAATCAAATGTTGCTTGTATAATTCAAAGATAATGCATTTTTCTGGTTCTCCCCCTAGCTCTTTCTGCTTTTCTAATGTTTCTCTGCCACCTGTCTTAGCGTTCATTAGTTTTTTAGCCACATTTTTATGGTCTTCCGGAAGATCTATGCAGGATTCTGGCTTTGATTTTGACATCTTCACTTCCCCATCTAATGAAGGAGTAAACTTATGGTATAATCCAGAAGGTGAAAAGAACTTCATTCTTCTTGTTTTTCCAACTATGTCACGGGTGAGCCTGATTGCAGGGTCCTGGTCTACGCCAACAGGGATTACTCCAGGCATTCTTTCTTTTAATTGAGGAAATAGTATGTCTCCTGCCTGAGTTAGGGCAGAAAGTATCCTTCCCGGGTCTGCAACTCCGAAGATGGCTTTATACTCGTTTAATGTAACTTTTTTAGAGAATTCATAAGTAAACTTTATCACTTCTTTATTTTCTGATTGAAAATAGAATGTTGTTTTATTAGGGTCTAGGCCTAATGCAATATAAGCAGGTATTTGGAATTCTAAAGCGTTTTTTCTTGCTTCTTCTAATGAAACTCCTCTGGCTGCTGCAGCCTCTAGATCTGCTACCAAACAAAATGTTTTTGCTCCATGTTTTTGAAAATAAGCTATGTTCTCTACTACCATTTTAGTTCCAAAATGGACTTTTTCAGCAGTAGGCATTATTCCGGATAAGACATAGTAGGGCTTTTTTTCTTTAATAGCCTTAAGGATAATCTTCATATCGCGTTCAGCAAATACTACCCCTCTTTTCATAAGCCTGTTTGGTTCTGGATAGTCTTTAGGGCTAAAACTATCTAAACCAAAATCCTTGATTATTTTGGTATAATCCTCTACCAGTTCTGAACCATACGGGTCTATTATCTTTGTCATAAAGTTTAGAATTGAAGAATTAGTATATAAATCTTAGGGAAAATGGGCAAAGTCAACTCTTATGAGGTAAGATTTATTATCTTGTTCTGCTAAGAATAAAAACGAACGATAGCTAACATGCAAAATAGCTAATGCTATCGTTCGGAGACACAAAAATGTTAGTACAAACA
>JAYEIZ010000135.1:0-2946 GCA_034660355.1 Nanobdellota archaeon | reverse complement strand
CCACCAGCACCATCATTTGTAGCTGATAATGTTACATAATTATTAGCGTCTTTTGCAAAATACCCTAGAGCATAAAACGAAGCTGGAAGCGTTAAATCTGTAAGATCAAAAGCTAAAGTCCCACCGTTTGTAAAAAAAGCGTCCATATCTGGTGGTTTTGAGTAGTGTGCTCTATATTGTAGGGCTGATGTTGTTATAAGATTCCCACACTCTAGGGTAGAGCCATTTAAAGTACCTCCATTTTCTGCAAACAGTGTTGTATTAGTGAAGTTTGCCTCAAAGATTAATTTGTCTGCTTGTGTATCCATTATGCTAAGGTTATTGATCCTCCGTCAATTGGACGGTATTTTACGATAAATAGAATTTGTGCATCTATTGGTGCATCTGTTGTTGTGTAGTTCATTCTTATATATGTATCAACTCCATTTTTCTGCGTAACTATGAAAGGTTGATGTGTTTTTTTATCATTTGCTGGTTCTGTTACTCTTGCTTGATTTGCTAAAACGGTTATCATTGCGTTTGTTGAGTCTTTTTGTTTAATAATAAGTGATCCAACAGGAGCACCACTCAAAATAGCCCCATTAGCTGTAATATTTACCGCTGTGGTGCCGTCCCATAGATCAGTATAAACAGCAGTCATGTTTGTAAGAGTAGTCACATCCATAACTTCACCATGCGCTGTAAGTATTTCAACCGACCCAATTACCTTGAAAATATTCATAGTAACACTGGTATTGTTCCCATTAAGCGTTCCAAGTCTACGAATTTCTAAAGCGTCTAAAGGTGTTCTTGGTGTATTTTGCATTATTAATTAATTATGAAATATTATAGTTGTAGTTTTACAAGCTTATTTGTTTGGTATAGTTTATCATGTTCGTCTGCCGTTCTCTTCGGAGCTTAGAGTTTCAGTCGTTACAATTCCTGAATAACTAGGCATAACCAAATCTTGACCACTGCCACCCATATCTATAACAGGTGGGGAGCCCAGGTTTATAGTTGAGCAATCGATTGTTGTATTCATATTGTTAAGTTAATATATATATTATAGTTGTAGCTTTACTAACTTATTAGTCTGGTATAGTTTATCATGTTCGTCTGTAGTAAGTCCACCGCCAGAAGCAGCAACCGCTTCGCCTGTTGAACCTGTTATTGTATGGTCTGCTGTCAAGCTATCCCATACAGCACCAGCTATATTGTTTTTGTTTAGCAACGCGTCAACGTTAATCACTGCACCACTGCTGTTGTCTGTATAAGTCCCAATTCCCGAAATGATTATATTTCCTGCTGTTATAGTGGAATCTAAAATAACGTGCCCAGCATTAAGTCCTATCCCAACCTCTTCGGTAGCGGAGCTTAGATTTTGAATGGTAACAATTCCTGAATAATTAGGCATTGCTAAATCTTGACCACTTCCACCCAGATCTATAATAGGCGGTGAGTCTTGATCTATGGTTGAACAATCAAGCAGAACAGCCTCAACATTACCGTCAAGATATATAGTCCCATACAGTCCGCTTCTATGTATATGCCCATTCACATAAGTAATATTTCCGACAGTGCACCCATCTATATGTGTACCACCATCAAGAACGCCACTTACTTTACAATTGTATATTGCTAATCCAACGCAAGACAATGAACTTTCTATAACAATGCTAGTATCAACATGAGAATGTCCAGCAATTGTAAAGTTTGACACATCTTCTGTTGCTAGAGTCATACTTGATCTAATAGCAAGTTTGATAAATCCTTTTGTATTTGCAATAGATACAGCATCAGCAAGGTTGTTTACTGGATATTCTTGATTACCTACTGGGTAAGCAGTGCCAGAATTAGAGCTTGTAATATCTATACTAACCTCCCCACCATAACTTGCGTATTGCAAAGCATCCGCCTCTTGCAATGTTGCGGAAGCTGATGAAGTAGTTACCACCTGTGTAAACGCAGTAGGAGATATAGCGCCGTTTGTGTTCGTTGCTACAAGATTCCCACCTGTGATTGTACACTGTGTATAGGTCGGTCCACTTCTTGCAGCAAAAGCAACCTGCCAATCCTCTAGTAATGTTATTGTTATTCCAACAAGTACACCGCCGCCCAAAGGCTCTTTGCCTGCTGCATTTACTATTTTACCAATCTCCATATTAGTGACCTCATCTTCATATTCTCTAATAGCATTCAAGAGTTCCTGAATGGTAATGTCAGTCACATCGTCACTAACCGTGATTACTTGATTTGCTTTGTCGAATGAATAAGCCATATTATTTTGTTTCTAGTTCTATTATAATTCTGCGATACTCCTTGATTGTGTTGTTTTCACCTTCAATCGCAGTTTCAAAGGTAGCTATATTTTTCTTAGCTTTTTCAATACCGCGTTTCATTGCTTCAATATCATAGTTTACTATCGCTCTTTTTACTTTTGGATTTTTTAGTGCTTCGCCTCTTGACATGGTTTTTTTGTTTAGGTTGTACTTTGTTTTTCACGTCCTCTAAAGATGTTCCCCTTGCAATAACCAACTTCCCCCGACGAGCTAGATATACTAGCTCGCCTTTGTTTATTGATTTGGAAAACTTAATCTTTCTGTCCTTCTTTTTAATTCTTAGTTTATCCATTGTTTATTAGTTATAGATTGAGTCTGTTGTTCTAATTACATTATTACTCATTCCAGTATTAGTAATGGTTGAATCCGCCTCATACGGCACAATGTCACCAGCCTGTCTTGCTCTAATCCTTACAGGTACATCTGCAACATAAGTAATTGTGGTTGACTCTGTACCTGGTGAGCCTGATGTTCCTGTAGTCTCATAAGAGTCCACCAAAGGCACATATACATTGTCACTTGTAGTAGTAATGATAGGCACCGCATTAAATTCTACTGTGTCTCCTGATGCTTGTCCTGTAATAGCTGGGCTAATAGTTACATTATCATCATCGACAATTGCAGTAAC
>JAYEIZ010000134.1:0-12405 GCA_034660355.1 Nanobdellota archaeon | reverse complement strand
CTCCCCCTTCACTAATCTGCAATACCTTCTTTAATCCATTATTCTTAATCACTTCACTAATACCTATAACATCATCCTTGCTAACAACAACAATTATCTTATCTATCGAAACACAATCCTCAAAAGGCTTAACAGAATGATAGATTACTGGCTTATCATTCAAAGATAAGAATATCTTATTCACCTTATTATTCATCCTTTTTCCTTGCCCTGCAGCGACAATTATTGCGTAATTCATGTTTCTAAAATTATCTTCTCAGTCTTTTCCTTTATTCTCTTATCAACATCTAAGGCTTCATCCAAACTAGGATTTTTTATTAGCGTATGTTCTTCCATCATCTTCATTATCAATCTAGGTATATCTAAAAACTTGATTTTATCCTGCAAGAAATACTTAACAGCTACTTCATTAGCAGCATTCATCACTGCAGGTAAGCTTCCACCAGTAATGCCTGCATCATACGCTAATTTCAAACAAGGAAATCTCTCTATATCTGGCTCACTAAATGTAAACTCTTTTATCTTTGCTAGATTCAATCTAGGCAAACTGCTATTTTCTAATCTATCAGGATAATTCAAAGCATACTGAATAGGAATCCTCATATCAGGCAGACCCAACTGTGCAATAACACTTCTATCCTTATATTCTACTAAAGAATGTATTATGCTTTGAGGATGAATGACCACATCAATCTGAGAGTAATCCAGATTATAAAGCCAACGCGCTTCCATAACTTCAAAACCTTTATTCATAAGTGTAGCACAATCTATTGTTATCTTAGAACCCATATTCCATGTTGGATGCTGCAGCGCATCTGCTGCCTTAACGCTCTCTAACTCTTCTTTTGTCTTATTCTTAAAAGCGCCCCCAGAGCATGTAAGCGTTACTTTATTCACATCCTCTAACTTCTCCCCCCTTAAACATTGTAAGATAGCAGAATGCTCAGAATCAATCGGAAATAATGTTGTTTTATGAAAACTTAATTTCTTCATCACAACCTCTCCGGCAGTTACTAAAGTTTCTTTATTTGCAAGTGCAACATTGTTCAAACTTTCAATCGCCCGAACAGTTGGCAAAACCCCTATTGAACCAACCAAAGAATTAACAACAGTATGAGCATCACCTAACGCAGCTACTTTCAACAAACCTTCCATTCCTTTGTAAACAGGAACATCTGCTTTTAACAGATCCGCTTTCTCTTCATCATAAACAGCAACTATCTGTGGCTTAAACTCTTCTATCTGTTTCTTCATTAACTCAATATTAGAATTACAACTCAATGCAACTGCCTTATACTTATCAGGAAATTTCCTTACAATATCTAAAGTTTGTGTTCCAATGCTTCCTGTGCTTCCTAAAATGCTTAGTGTTTTCATTTTTGAATCAGTTTTTCTATATCCTCCAATAATAACGGAAACTGAGTAAAACCCGTTTCTTCATTAAAGTGCTTCACTCCTTTAACAAGAATTAATTCTTGCTCTAATTTTTCCGATAATTTTTTTCCTTTTTCCAAAGGCACATAAGGGTCATCATCAGAATTATAAATAAAAAATTCTCTGCAATTCCCCTTAATATTATTCCACTTAAATTCTTTCTCCACAAATGTTTTATTGATTTCATCAAACTTAGGGTTATCTAGTAACTCTATAAATCCTGCAACTAAAAATGCTGCTTTAGCCCGATGTTTCTCCAACAAACTAAGGATAAACGGAACTCCTAAGCTATGACCTATTATTATTGAATCCTTATCCAAATATTTTTCATACTCATTAAATGTCTCTGCCCAATTTTCAAGGCTTTGGTCTTCAGGAGTAGGAAAATCTGGAACATAAACATTAATTCCCTTTTTCTCCAACTCTGATCTTAACCAAGGAAACCAATTCTTATTAGAATTACCATAAGCACCATGAATTATTATTACATTCATTTTTGAATCTCCTTAACTACCTTATCAACAATCTCACTTTCCTTTATTTTCTCTTTTATCTCACCATCCTTATAAAACAAGCATCCATCTGCGCCGCCAACAACACCTATATCCGCTTCCTTAGCCTCTCCAGGACCATTAACACCACATCCCATTATAGCCACCTTCAACGGAGTCTTAATATCCTTCACCTTATCTTCAACCTCTAATGCTATCTTACTAACATCGAAATTAGCCCTTGCACATGTAGGACAAGCAGTTACCTCAACACCAAATCTTCTTAATCCTAAACCCTGTAATATCTGCTTCCCTACTTTAATTTCTTCAATAGGATCTGCACTTAAAGAAACTCTAATTGTATCTCCAATACCCTGCGACAATAAACTTCCAATTCCAATAGAGCTCTTTATTGTCCCACTAAACAAACTTCCAGATTCAGTAATCCCTAAATGTAATGGATACTCTATTAGTTTAGAAATCATTTGGTAAGCCTTAATTGTCTTGCTCACATCAGATGCCTTCAAACTCAAGATGATATTATAGAAATCATTATCCTCTAATAATTTAATATTCTTAAGAGCACTTTCAACTAATCCTTTAGGAGTTAACCCAAATCTTGCCCCAATATCCTTCTCTAAACTCCCAAGATTAACGCCTATCCTTATAGGCAATGAATATTCCTTTGCAGCATTAACAACCTCCTTAACCTTTGAAGAATCTCCAATATTACCTGGATTAATCCTTAACTTATCAACATATTTGGAAGCTCCGACAGCTAATCTATGATCAAAATGTATGTCAGCAACTAAAGGAATAGAAATATTCTCTTTTATCTTCTTCAAAGCATTTAAACTTTCATCATCTGGAACACTCACCCTTATTATCTCACATCCGGCTTCTTCTAAGCCATGGATCTGGTCAATTGTTTTATCAACATCTTTTGTTAAAGTGTTGGTCATTGATTGTATAGAAATAGGGCTATTCCCACCTACCTTTACATTCCCTACTTTGATTTCTTTTGTCAATCTCCCCATCTTAACTCTTTTATTGCATCTATTATCTTTTCTTTTGTTAAGCCTGCTTCTTCTAATAATTGCTCTTGGGTTCCATGCTCTATAAATTTATCAGGTAACCCCATCCTCTTAATGTTTGCCTTAATATTGTTCTTTTGAAAAAGCTCAAGAATCGCACTCCCAAAACCGCCCTCAATCGTATTCTCCTCTAACGTTAATATTTTCTTTATCTTTTTAGCTTTCGCAATTATTGTTTTCTCATCTAATGGTTTAATGAATCTTGCATTTATTACGCAAATTGAATTACCTTTCTTATCAAGATCCTTCGCAGCCTCCAAAGCCCCATACACTAATGGACCCGCAACAATTACTAATATGTCTTTCCCTTCTTTCACAATCTCAGATTTACTTACCTGTATTGTTTTAAATGGATTTTCTACCTTTACACCTGCACATACACCACGAGGAAAACGAATAGCTACAGGCGATTTTAGACTTAAAGCAGTCTTCAACATATGCCCAATCTCATTTTCATCTTTAGGGGCCATTATTGTCATGTTTGGAATATTCCTCAGATAACTTAGATCTAAAGTGCCATGATGTGTTGCGCCATCTTCACCAACTAACCCAGCTCTGTCAATAGCAAATATCACTGGCAGGTTTTGTAAACATATATCATGAACTATTTGGTCATATGCCCTTTGAAGAAAAGTTGAGTAAACAGCAAACACTGGTTTAAAGCCTTCCTTTGCTAATCCACCTGCAAACGTTACAGCATGTTGCTCAGCTATCCCTACATCAAAAAATCTAGTAGGATATTCTTTTGCAAACGCATCTAACCCAGTACCAGAAGCCATAGCAGCAGTTATTGCTACCACCTTCCTATCATCTTTTGCCATCTTTATCAAAGCATTCGAAAATGCATCTGTATAATTAATCAATTGATCTGAACTTATTTTCTGTCCGTTAGAAACATTAAATCTGCTGATTCCATGAAACTTTGTTACTTCCTCTTCTGCATAAGCATAGCCTTTCCCTTTCATTGTTACTATATGTAACAGTATTGGGCCTTTTACATCTTTAATATTATTGAACAATCGTATTAATGCTTCTACATTATGACCGTCTACAGGGCCAAAATACCTAAACCCCATATCCTTGAACAATGCCCCTGGCCCAGTCATTGCCCTCACAGTATCCTCTAATGCCATAACTTTTTCTGCTGCTTTCTTGCTCCACCAGGTTTTCAGGAATTTCTGTACCTTTTTCTTAGTCTTATTGTATTTTGGATGAGTAACCATCTTACTCAAATAAGAATTAAGAGCACCCACATTAGGGCTTATAGACATTCTATTGTCATTCAGAACAACTATTAAGTCAGATTTCAAATGCCCTGTTTGGTTAAGGCCTTCAAAAGCCATGCCTCCAGTTAATGCACCATCACCTATAACCGCTATTACCTTATTCTCCTCCCCCCTTAAATCACGGGCTTTTGCAATGCCGAGTGCAGCAGAAATAGAGGTAGAGCTATGCCCAGTACCAAACGCATCATAATTACTTTCTTTAATTTTCGGAAATCCACTTAAGCCCTTATATTGCCTCAAAGTATGAAAACTCCTTACTCTTCCAGTCAACAGTTTATGTGCATACGCCTGATGCCCTACATCCCACACTATCTTATCATCAGGGCAATTAAAGACATAATGCAAAGCAATTGTCAACTCCACTACCCCTAAACTCGAAGCCAAATGCCCCCCGGTACTTGCAACAGTAGTTATGATCTTATGCCTTATCTCATTAGCAAGTGGCTTAAGCTGCTCCTTACTTAAATCCTTTAAATCCTTAGGACTTTCTATCATATCCAAAAAACGTGTCATAATACCTTCCATATTACCCCCTTTCGCCAGTATTATACCAATATTTATAAAGATTATTAAACTATACTCAACTATGGAAGAACACATTCAAAAAGAGCCCATTGAAGAAGATATACTGGAAGAAAAAGAGCTATGGTATCGCGGCCCTATAAGAATAATTCTGATGATCTTTCTCCTGCTCCTATTAGTTCTGTGGTATTTCCCCAAAGAATCAATAAAACTTGACCCTCACCCAGAGAATATCCCTACAATAGAAGAGGTATTACCCTCTAACTTCCAACTAGAAGATATAACCATTGAAATAAACAACAAAGATGATTTCTATAAATACATAAGACCCTATGATCCTACTATAAAGCAGATAGCAGACAAAATAGCTACAATAAGCTGCGACGGCAACCAGGTTTGTCAGGCAAAAGCAATCTATTACTTTGTGAGAAACAACATAGAATATGTCCCAGATCCCCTAAGATACGAGTATGTTGAAGACCCCAAAGAGACCTTATCAACAAAAGCAGCAGACTGTGAATCCGGCACAATCCTTCTGGCTAGCCTACTAGGCGCAATTGGAGTAGATTATGAACTGGTCTTCATCCCCGCTCATGCTTTTCTAAGAATCAAACTAAATAATGCCCTAAAAAAGTACCAAATAGGGGGCTGGGTCTACCTGGACTGGACCTGCAGCAACTGCGAATTTGGGGAAATTCCACTAAACGATAAGCTGCATATAGAAGGCCCCTCAAAATAGAATTTTCTAGGTATTTTTACTATTTAATAATAGTAATATTTATAAATGGATAGTGACTTCTGAATAATTAGGGGATTTCAAATTGAAGAGAATAAGTAATAAAATAAGGCTAGATCCAGAAGAACTTGAAGCTATAGTAGCTGATGAAAACAAGGGAGGAAGAAGGCTTATCAATAGACAAACAGTAGGGGGAGCTAGGTTTCTCTTTGAAGGAAAAACATATCTTTTAAGAGAAGGAAACATGCTCTATCTTCTTGAAGACTCTAAGAGGAAGGAACCAGTAGAAATCGAAGGAATTGTAGAATTCAGTTTAGGTTGCAATCATCTAGGCGAATATGATGGTAGTCAAACATTATTTCTATCACATCTTCCAAAAGGCGAATATAGCAAGGAATTTATTGAATATCTTAGTAAGGCGCAGATTATAAGCACACGGTTAATAGATAGTAAAAACGGGAATACAAAAGGAATATGCGGTCTCCACCCGGAAAACAGATTTGCGTCTATTGAAGATGCTGAACCTGAATTAAATAATGTAAGAAATGATTATATGTTTGGATTTCCATTCTCAGGCATAATACAAGATACATTAGAAAAAAGGCCTTACCTAACAAGAGGCAAATAACAGGATTAGAACTGCATACTTATGCCTTTCCAACCATCTCTCTTTTTGTTTGATTCATCTTTTTTCTTATACCTTCTCTCAACCTAATTATTGCCACCATCTTTCCTTGTATCTCAGTTTTTATATCAGCTATAGCTTCTTCTTCTTCTGAAAAAAGATTAGTGACTTTGCCTTGGTTTTTGAGTTCATTAAGAGTGCCAACTTGTAAGTCTAAGCTAGCTTGATCTATCTTAGTCCTGACTAAGTTTTCTATAATTTGTTCTGCTTCATAAAGCTGTTTGTTCCACTGAGCGATCTTCCCTTTTGCTTCTATCCTCTGTTCCCTATAATCCCTCCCAATTAATGCTATAAGACCTTGTTCCCCCTCATTGATATATCTGCTCAACTTATCTACATTCTCCATAGCTTCGCGAATCCCATTAATCCCATTAGAAACTTGAGTCAAAAGAACCAAAAAAAATTTATTCTCCTTTGCCAGCAATCTATTAAGCTTACCTACTTGCTTTTGAACCTCTTCATCACATTCTTCAAAACTTTCTTTGATCTTCTCAATTTGGTCTTCTTCAAGCCCTAGATTCAATAACCTAAAGAATACCTCCATTTTGGATTTATCCTTCTCCAACAATTGTGCCATTAGTTTATGTGAGAACTCTGTTCTCGTGTTATAAAACTTCTCGGATTGTAATATTTCCTCTATCTCCTCCATAGATCCAGTTCCATTCGCAAATGCGTCCTCTGCCTTCTTAAGAGCATTTTTGTTAGCTACTTCTACTTCTTCCTTTATTTCAACTAGGTCTGCCTCTCCCGAGCGAATCTCGCTCAGGCTGCCCAATGATTTGCTAAAGGCATCTCTAAAAGCAAGAATATCATCATCTGATTGTATTTTCTTAAATTCCCTAACAAATTCAATAATATTGTCTTTTAATCTCTCTGCTTTCCTTCTCTTCTTACCAATTGTCTTTAAAGAATCATTACACAACTTAATAATCTGGGCCTGTATTCTCTTTTCATGCTTTGCCTTTTCCAAAAGATCATAAAGCAAATCTATTCCTGTATCTACTTTTTCAACCATATTAAAACATACACAAACTACATCTATTTAAACATTTTGAAAAAAACAATAGCAAATAGACTACTCCGAAATAGTAAACTATTTAAAATGGCTAATATTCACAACTATTATGTTAGTGGGGGACGAAGAGAAAAAGCGCCTGGAAGAACTCTTAGATTATGAAAATTTTAGGCCCACTCATGTAACAACCCCGCTAAGAAACTTAATCTATTTAGGCTTAGGGAGATATGGTTACAATTCAACTAGCATCGCACTATCTTTAAAAGAAAAAAAAGATATAATAGAAGACTTTGAGCCAGTATTAGAAGAAAGAAAAGAAACAATAGAAGACCTTGGACCAATACTCCAACAAAGAACGGATTTTCTCGGTATAATTGAAAATATTCTTGAGAAGTACCCTTCATTCTTAAGAGAATCTAAAGCATCATGGGATACCCTCAGGACTCTTGAAGACCTTACAATAAATGAATTAAGAAAAATCAAGCGCAAACTTAAATCTGAAGGAATATCCAATAAGTATGGCCAAATTAGAGACTTGCTAAAGAACAAAAAAAACGTACATGAAAGAATGGACTTCACAGATTCTTTAAGGGAAATCCTAAGTGAATACAATGTTATTGACACTGATTATCTTGGTTTTATTGATAAGCTCCATGAAACAGAAAGATATGCAAAAAAAATGATTAGGATTAACAAAAAATTAGAAGATGAAGGGATATATGAAAGATTTGATCTGATCATGAATAAGCCAAAAGGTAGGAGAAATAAAAATAATATCAAAAATCTCAAAGAAGCAGCAGCTAAAATATTCGAGAACCACGGGCTGGAAGGAAAAAACATTACCAGAATGATACAATATGTTCGGAGAAAAAACAAACAACTCACAGAACAAAAAACAAAAAACAACTACAATGGCCCAAACAATCTCCACCCTAAGCAAATAATCCAAAGAGACGAAGCATCAAAGCTATATCTTGGAGTCTTAAAAGCAGCTATCTATATCCTTAAAGGGGAAAAACAAAAGGCAGACTACGTACTTAGCAAGGTTGAGGACCTAAATCCAGATTACATCTCTGATATCAAAAAGAAAGGAGTTAACCTCCCA
Organism: Nanobdellota archaeon; assembly: GCA_034660355.1. Taxonomy (GTDB): domain Archaea; phylum Nanobdellota; class Nanobdellia; order Woesearchaeales; family JACPBV01; genus JAYEIZ01. The sequence goes on along the minus strand of JAYEIZ010000134.1, from coordinate 4,037 downwards.
AAACTAATAAGAGAACTCCAAGTAAAAGAAAAAAATAACTATAAACAGAAAAAGCTTCTTTTAGTTTCAGAGGAAGAAATAGAAGAAGAAATAAGGCGACCGCTAGAATTTAGTCTTAAGGGGTTATCTGAAGTGACAACTAATCTATTAACCAGGACTAAAAATATATTCCGCTCTAAAAAGGCATACCAATCAATGCTACAGGATAACGCTAATAAGCTGATTGCCTATAGCCTAGGAGGGCTCATATCAAATATAACAGAAATGGAAAATAAATCAGATGTAGAAGACAGGCGCCAGAAAGAGCTAAGAAGACTATATAAAGATTATAAGCTAAAAGGTACTTCATACCAAATACTCAGGCTAAGATATGGATTCATAAGCAAAGATAACTTACTAGAAACACTAAAAAATTATGAAGAAAGGATGTATGAGCTACTAAAGAAGAGAAGTGTTAAAGAATTAATGAATATCGAAAGAGATGTTACAAATAAGGTCGAGACGATGAAAATAATGAGCAAATATAGATTCAATAACGCAGAGGATATGTTTGCAGGATTAGAATTCTACAAAATCCTGAGGAAGAGAGTTGACGAGTTTATGGGCATTAGCCTAAGTAAGGTATATAATGCAGTAAAATGAAATAAAAAAGAAGGTTTTTTAAACAATCTATATTTCTCAAACCTAAAGGTTGGTTATCTTGGAAGAAGAGAAAAAAGAAGAGCAGCAAGCACAAAAAGAACAGGGAACAGAAGGCTTTCCTACCTCAAAACCAGAAAATTCTGAGGAGCCAGAAGTGGACTTAGTAGATAAAGAAGGCCGCAAGGAAAAGCTTGAAGTATATGAGCAAAAAGAAGAGCCAATAAGAGAAGAAGAGATAATAAAGCCTAAAGTAGAGGAAAAAAAGGAAGAACCTGAAGTTCCAAAAGAGCCTATTTCCAAAAGGATACTGAATTTCTACGACACACAATACAAAAAATTGATGATAATCCCAATCTTGATGTTTGTATTAGCCCTTATAGTTATTGGTGCCCAGGTAGCAAGAACTGGCGAATTTATACATAAAGATGTTTCTTTAAAAGGTGGAGTAACATTAACAATAACGATTGATAAACAGATAGATATAGTATCACTGGAAAGATTCTTAGAACCAAAACTTGCAAACAACGACATTTCAGTAAGATCTATAAACCAAAGGGGCTCTCAGGTAAGTGTAATTATTATAGCCGACATCGAAGGTACAAACAAAGGTGAGCTAGACTCATTTATAGGTGATGTTGAATCAGGTATTGGCTATGAGCTTAATGATGAAGACTATGGTATAGAAATAATGGGCTCTTCATTAGGTGCTAGTTTCTTTAAAGAAACATTAATCGCTTTATTAATAGCATTTATACTGATGAGCATTGTTGTTATGATTTATTTCAGGTCATTTATACCCAGCATAGCAGTAATAGCAGCAGCATTATCCGACATCATAATAACACTTGCAATAGTTAATCTCCTAGGAATGAAACTAGGTACTGGTGGAATAGCTGCTTTTCTTATGTTGATTGGCTATTCTGTTGATACTGATGTCTTACTAACCACCAGAGTGATAAAAAGAAAAGAAGGGACAGTATTTGAAAGGGTGCTTGGTGCAGTAAAGACTGGAATGATGATGAGCATTACCACGATTGGCGCCCTGATTGTAGGAATAATCTTTGTAGAGTCAGTAGTGATAAAACAGATTATGACAATAATACTTATTGGCCTGCTTGTAGATATTATCACAACATGGATACAGAATGTAGGCATATTAAGATACTATTTAGAAAGAAAGCAGCGAAAAAATGGGTAGAAAAGTAAAAAAGATCTTCAAAAATACCAGAATCATGATATTACTAGCTTTCTTAGTATTCGCAATAGTAGCTATACATCCAAATCCAAATAACACTGGTGTTGCTATAAGAAACGTTATTGTAAATTCTTCAGCTAATCTGGCAGGAATTCAAAGCCCTAAACCAAATATGGCTCCAATGGGTAGAGAAGTCATTACAGCAATAAACAATCGCGCCATAAAAAATATGGAAGAGTATTACAATGCAATAGAAAAGATAAAGATTAACTCATCAATACAGGTAAAAACAAACCATGGCCTATACAGATTAATAACTAGAGAAAAAACTGAGACAATAGAGCTAAACGAAACAGAACTAATATCAATAGAAGAAATTATCGAAGTGAACAGGACTATTAATGGTACATTAACAAAAGTTAATGAAACTATTACAAAAAACGTAAGGGTTCCTAAAACACAAACAATAAGCCTAGGTGTAGAGGATCTTGGATTGAGAGTTTACCCAGCTCCTAAGACAAATATAAGAAAAGGACTGGACCTACAAGGTGGTACCAGAGTTCTACTGCAACCAGAAGAAGAAATAGATGCAAACAACATAGAAAATCTGATAGCAGTAATGAAAGAGCGCCTTAATGTCTATGGGTTATCGGATTTGGTCATAAGAGAAGCTGGAGATTTATCAGGCAATCAATATATCCTAGTAGAAATTGCAGGCGCAACAGAAGAAGAAGTAAGAAACCTACTGGCAAAACAAGGCAAATTTGAAGCAAAGATAGGAAACGGAACAGCATTCAAAGGTGGAAACGAAGTTACTTATGTATGTAGATCAGCAGATTGCGCTGGCATCGATCCTAATTATGGTTGTGGCCAATCTAACGGCCAATGGAGTTGTAGGTTTAGGTTCTCAATAAGCCTATCACCTCAAGCAGCCAAAAGGCAAGCAGATATTACAAAAGATTTAGAGGTAATCACCGAGGGCAAAGACCAGTACCTAAGCAAAAGTCTTGCTCTTTTCCTGGATGACAAACAAGTAGACGAGTTAAGAATTGGAGCTGAACTAAAAGGCAAAGCAGAAACCAACATACAAATCTCAGGTTCAGGTGCAGGTGTAACAGAACAAGAAGCGGCAGTAAATGCCCTGCAAAACATGAAACGCCTACAAACAATCCTGATCACAGGCTCATTGCCATTTAAGCTTAATATTGTAAAGGTAGACACCACTTCTCCTGTGCTGGGCGAAGAGTTTGTTAGAAATGCTATCTTCATAGGATTCCTGGCTATACTGACAGTCTCAATAATTGTTTTCATAAGATATAGGAAACTTCAGATTTCAATCCCCATCATAATTACTTCAGTATCAGAAGTAATTATCATATTAGGAATTGCTTCATTAATAGGATGGAATCTGGACTTAGCAGCTATTGCAGGAATAATAATAGCAGTCGGCACCGGAGTAGACCACCAAATCCTTATAACAGACGAAGCACTAAAAGGGGGGAATCTAAAGAAAATTTATAATTGGAAAGAACGCATTAAAGGAGCATTCTTCATAATAATGGGAGCTTACCTTACAACTGTATTCGCCATGGTTCCATTAATGTCAGCTGGCGCAGGCCTGCTAAAAGGATTCGCAATAACAACAATAATTGGAATTTCTATAGGAGTTTTCATAGCAAGACCAGCATTTGCCCAGGCTATTGAAATCCTGCTTAGGGATTAAAATCTAATTCTGAATTAAGTAAGTATAAAACCTTAATACTAATAAGAGGCAATAACAATGGCGCAGACTGACCGGGTCCCCGTAGGGGTGGTCAGTAGGACAACGAAGTTGTCCGTCTGCCGCCATTATTGTTATTGCCTCACTAAACACCAAATAAACCAGTTATTATTGTTAAGTTTTTAAATGTAAATAAAAAATAATAAAAATAAGATACCGTTTAATCTCCATAACTTATATTAACTACCTCTTCCATAAATCTTTTTGAGGTGATCATATGTTCTCTTGTCCGCATTGCAAATCAACAAACACCAAACAACATCATACAAGAAAAACCAAACACGGCTTAACGAAAGTCATGCGGTGCCTAAGTTGCGGTAAAGCATTTACGCCAGATCATGGCTTTTGGAAGATGAAAACTCCCCCTCATATTGTTGTAAAAGCATTACATCTTCATGATGGTGGCATGTCTTATGGGGA
>JAYEIZ010000133.1:0-2974 GCA_034660355.1 Nanobdellota archaeon | reverse complement strand
AAAATTAATGCTAAGGATGAGATTCATAAGATTAACACTAGTAAGTTAACACTATGGAACAGAGTGTGAAGAATTAATTTGATATAATGAATTTCGTTTATTTGTTAACTTAATGACATTGAGGGACGACCCCCGGTCGGTCTGCGCCATGTCTGGATTTTTTAACTCCAACAACAAGGACGAAAACTCGCCTGAAGGGGGAATTTCCGTACAAAGTGTGGAAATTTCCTTTTGGCGTAGGACGTGCGGTGAATTAAATGCGAAGCATTTTTGGCTATATCTGCACGGCTGTGTTTGAGTCCATCGTTGTTGTTGGAGTTTTCTGCTATTGCTTATTTTACAATTATATAGCCTGTTATTGCTTATTAGTGAAGAGAAAACTATATAAAACCATATTTGTATGGACTAGTATAGGTAACGGTATTTGTATATATAAATATAGTTTGGGGGGATCGTATTGGGGAAACATAAAATTTCTATGACCATAGATAAAGATGTCTATGATACTTTTAAGGAGTTTTGTCGACAGAATGGGATGAAGGTTTCTACGAAGGTTGAATTATTGATGAGAGATAGTGCTAAGAATGTGAGTCTTAAGAAGTTCATTGAGTAACGTATCATATTTATTTTTTATTTAAAGGGGGCGCAAAAGGCGCAAATGTGATGAAATGGTGGTATGAAGTAGTAGGACTTTTATTAGTCCTGGCTGCACTAGGTGTAGCTAGTAGTGTAAGCGCTTTGTCAGATACAGATAGTTCTCTCTTGCTAAATTCATCAATTAATGAAAGTTTAAACAATGTTAAGATACTAGATAAAGATGTTTATGAGTTAAATGAAACTGTATCTATCTATTTTGAAGATTTAGAAAACATAGAAGAGGTTTCTATTAATGTAGAGGAAGGTAACTACAGGTTTATAGGAATACTTGAAATTCCATTAGAGTTTAGGCCTCCAAAAGCAGGAGATTATTCTGTTGATGTGATATTTAGGAATGGCACTAATCAAAGTATAGGTTTCAAGGTAGTTGAATCAATGATAGATGGAGAAGAGATATTAATTTCAACCAATAAAAAGGAATATTTTGTCGGTGAAAATGTTCTTATACACTTTAATTTTACAATAAAGGAAGAATATAATCTTTTGATTGTTTCTGAGAAAGGCATTTTCCAATATTTAGGGATTCCAGAGTCGCCGTTAGAATTCATACCCGGGGAGAGTGGAGCATATAGGGTTGAGTTGATGGAAGATGATGTGATATTATCTTCTTCATATTTCTATGTTAAGGAAGAAGAGGTAGAAGATGAGTATAGCGTGTATGCTGACAGGGAGGAGTATGAGATAGGGGAAAGAGTTGAGATTTCATTCTTAGGTAATGTAAGTGAGATAAGAGTGCTATCTGAAGATGAAAGCTTTTATTTTCTAAATCCTTTGGAAACGATAGAGTTCATGCCTAAAAGGTCTGGCCTTTATGAGATAATTGCTTTTTTTGAGAATAATGTTACAAGAAAAGATGATTTTTATGTTAAGGCTAAGGAAGATAAATATGATTACTTTTTCCCAATTGATAAAGATATAGTTATTACTGTATATCTCTCGGATAAGGTTGAGGATAAGAAAACAGTTATGGACAGAATATTTGGAACATCTCCAATAACATCTGTAAAAGCTTATGTAGAGAATCATTCTGAAGATAAGAATTTTAATCTAAGTTTAGAGCAATTAGGGGAGAGTATATTCAGAGTTAAGGTTGAGAGTAATCTCAATATTAAGCCGGGGCATTATGCACTTAGTGTTGAGGTAAGTGTAAATGAAGATGTAATAAAGGAAGAAGTAGCTTTCTTATGGGGTAATATTTCAGAAGAGAAAGAAGAGATAATGCCAGTAGTTAATGAAACTGCAATAGTTAACATCACTAAGCATATTGGCTATTATTTTACTCTTGATGAAATGCCCTACTTAGAGGTTGACTTTACTGGTGAAATAGAGAAACAAAGAACAATATTAGATGCTGCTTTAAGAAAGCCATTACTCACGAAGATAAGTGCTTATGTTGAAGGGGAAGAAGATAATGCTGATTTTGCAGTTAATATTGCGCATATAGAATTTGATAAGTTTTCTTTTGATGCTCTGAATGATAATGCTAAAGCAGATGTTTACAAACTAATTGTTGTTGGTAAGATAGACAATGAGTTTTTTACAAGACAGGTATTGTTTGACTGGGGTATTGAAGATATTCCTGAATTAACTGAACGGATTTCGATTAAGAATAAGAGCACAAGTTTAGAGGAGATATTAGATATTACTAAAATAAATGTAAGTGAAGAGGCTATTCCTGAGATAAACAAAACAGAAGTGGACATAACGCCAATAAATGAAACAAAAATATATAAAACCAATATTACAATAATCAATGAAAGTGATGAAAGTATTTCAATAAATGATACTAAAATAAATATTACTGATTTAATCAAGGAAAAAATAAATTTCAGCCTATATACAAATAAAAAAGAATATAACTTAGGTGAATTAGTCTATGTTTCTTCTAATGCAAATATTACAAGATTGCAGATATTTTCAGGTAATGTTTCTTTTTTCTACACAGATGCATTTGCTGATAATATGTCTTTTGCGCCCCCAATTGCAGGAGACTATACAATAGAGGCAACTGCTATTTTAGATGGTTCAATTGAGGTATTGGCTACTAGCTTTGGAGTTATTTCTAATGTTTCTTTAGCCAATATTTCTTTGATTCCATCTGAAGAAAAGATAGGGGAATTAAGTTTTTCTTTATTGAATAATAAGGGAGAGGTAGTAAGATCAATTATAAGGATTTTTGATAATGAAGGAAGTCAGGTAGAGGAACTGGGTGAAGATAGCACGATAACAGGATTTGCGGTTTATCAACCTATAGAGATAACCGCTGGAGAGTATGATGTTGAGATTGTGCCAGAAAATATACATGTAAAAAGTATTC
>JAYEIZ010000132.1:0-2981 GCA_034660355.1 Nanobdellota archaeon | reverse complement strand
CAATTAGATAAAACTGGGATTTATCTAATTGGCTTCCGTGAAACCATAAAGTAAATTGTTCCTTAATATTTTTAATAGACTCGTTTGATGAAGTTCCTGGAACTCCTTTAACTTGAAGTAAAGAAGCACCATTATATCTATGCAGGGAATTTAATTTAAAAGCCAAAAGCCTGTTTGAGTTTTCTCCCAACCCACGAAGATAATCCCCATCATCAGTCCGCACATCAAAGTAATTAGAACCAACAATGTAAGTAGAAGTAGCAACTGTATTTGGTAAGGTTGTAGTTAAGGTTAAAGTTCTGCCCGTATCAACTGAAGAAACAGTATATTGACCTGCATTGCTTCCTGATAAAATCCAGATAGGGTCGCCAGCTTTTATTCCATAAGTCTTAAAATTGGCATTAGGGTCATTAACTATTGCAGAACTAGCAGTTTGGGATAAAAGAGAACCCCACTCCAATCCCCACCTCGGTTCATTATTGTCTGGCAAATCAGTTTTCCAAACCCTTGAAGGATAAGTTTCACCGTTGATTGTAAGATAGGCTAAATATAGTTTAACTCCATAAACTTGAGCGTATTTGGCAATAGGTGCTCTGTTTATTTTACCTAAAGCAGACCAAACAGTTCCGTTATAAGAACGGGTAACATCAACCCCGTTTACATAAAAACAATAATCCAGATAAGTTTCAAAATCTCCCTTGCTTCCCGCAGTTAAATTCTGGCTGTAGCCTGCTCCTGTATCTACATTAACAATATCATTACCGTAACTGGCAAAAAGCCTGTCTGTATTTGCTGTTGATTGGTATCCTCCAAGGGCTAAAATATCACTCATTATGTTGTTGAAGTGCTAGTAGTTGTAGTACTAGAACTTGTTGATGAACTTGTGCTAGTAGATGATGATGTGCTAGTTGAAGTAGTTGAAGTTAAATCATCTTCCCGTTGTTCATATCCCTTTTTCTTTCCAACACTACCTACTTCATCAAACTGTGCATTTTGTGCTAAATCCAGTTGTTCTTTAACCTTCGTAAACCTAGAGGTTCTAACCTGCATTCCTTCAAAACCGTCTATAGAATATAGTTTTTCTTTAGTTAATTCTGCCATTAAATTCAGTATAGCATATTTTTGATAGTTGACAAGTTAGATTTAAAATAGTATAGTACTAAATAGAAATCAACATCGGACAATCCGTTTTTGTGTGTCAGGCCTTTAGTCCTGATGTTGAGCCTGACATAGAAAGACGGATTTTTTTATGAAAGAAAAAATAATAATAGCATTAATAATAGGCTTCTCAATACTAGGATATGGTTATATAAACCAGAAAACTAAACTTCAAATAGAAGAAAACAAAAAAGCAGAACAGCTTCGTTTAAATATACAAAAAGAATCCCAAGAAACAAAATTAAGACAATGCTTGTATCAAGCCAATGTAGATTATCATTTAACTTGGGATAATTCTTGTGAAATAAGAGGGTTAAGAGAAGATTGTTTTTTACCTACTCACCAAGCAGAAAGCTATAATAATATGTTAAAAACTAATGAAAGTAATTGTATAAAAATATATGGCAATTAGATTATTAATTGTGGATACGGATGGGGGCTAGTCCCTCACTACGGCTTGAAAAAGCGACCCAAATAACAGTAGTGCTACTAGACTTTAGAAACTTTGACAACTCAGCCAGCCGAAACTCTAAAAAAAACTACCTTTGACCCAGACGAGAGTTTTCTATAACAAGAAATTTCTGGGGGTAGGAAGAGAGAATTAGAGAGGAATCGGAGGCTAGATTGGAAAAAGGAATAAAGAAAGGATAGTCTTATGGGGCCGTAGGCCTTTATGAGCTATGTCGCACAATATTAGAACAAGTATTAGTAAAAGTTATTTATGGGAATAAAAGTAAAATTTAATGAAAACGAAGCATTAAAACTTTGGAAAAAAGGTTGGTGTTGGGGTGCATTAGGAGAAAAATATGGTTATCATAAACGAACAATAAAAAAATATGTTGCTGAATTTGCTAGTATAGAAGAATATTCTGAAGCAAATAGGCTGCATTGTAAAAACCATCGTCCATTTTGTCCGTTATGTTGTCCTAAAGAAGCTCAAAAAAGAAAGTTACAACCAAAATTACTTTAAAAATATCTTTCAACTAAACTATCCCTGTCCACTACATGATCCTGATACAATCTCTTTATAGCTTTTCTTCCCCTGAAGGTTTTTAAACTACGGGGTTGGTCAACTGCTTTGTTCTTGCTGTTCTGCATCTGTTCTAACAACCTTAATCCAGTAGGTTCTTTACCACTGTATTTTTCTTCTCTCGGTGTAGGGCCAAAGAACCGTTCATCATACAACCTGCCTTTAATTTCATCACCTTTTACTTTAAAAATATAAGCTAAAGCAAAATCTTCTAAAATAGAAGGTATAGGAACATCAGTCTCATCAGCTACATCATCCAAATCAGCCATTTCCTTATAATAGTCTGGATAAAAAGTACCATAATCATCTGTTTCTGGAGTAGGCCACACTCTAATATAACCTTGGTCTGAACTACTATCAGCAGGCAATAAACTATATTTAGATACATAATCATCATCTGTTTCATCTTCATCCCTTTTCCTGTATTCCATAATTGTTTTTGGTTCTTTAGTTAAATGATAAGTAACATTATCAGTTCCATCGTTCATATTAAACCGCATTGTAGAAATGTAATTTAGATTTGTATAAGTAGCTAATGAATAAACATCCACTCCTGCTTCAGTAGAAATACCATTACTTCCTTGATAAGTATCTACTAGCAAAAACCACCAATTATCCCTCTTAGCCTTAATAATGTCCTGTGCTCGATTAAACTGTCTTATAATTTCATCATCAGTTACTATTCTTCTGTCTTGGTCTCCAGCCACTTTCCTTACCTGTTCTATCATATAGCCTACTTGTTTTCTATTAAATCCTGCTCCAGTTAGAGTAGGAGAATAACCAGATACTAAAC
>JAYEIZ010000131.1:0-2992 GCA_034660355.1 Nanobdellota archaeon | reverse complement strand
CTGATCTTAATTTTCCAACATTATCCATAAACCATGTATACTCATGATTATTATCTACAACTAAATTGACATCATCTGAATAATTATAGCTCTTAATTCCAATCGTAAATCCAAGATATTCAGGTTGCATAAATACTAATAAGCCCATGCTCATTAAAACAAGTAAGAGCGTTAAAACACCATAATGGTGTGCATTATGGCTGAGTCTCTTCTTTACTTCAAACACTTCTCCTTCCTGTTTTATATTATTAGTTCTAACCATTTTCTTGCTTTTTTTGAATTTCAAGAAGCGATACAACTACCTCTTCATACGCCTGCCTTGGATGAATCTTTAGTTTTGAGAGTTCCTCAACTGTCTGTTTAGAAACCTTAATTGTAGTAATGAAGCCCCCTCTTCCTACCTTTTCACCACCACACTGGCCTTCTTTATAACATTCAAGAAGCTTCACAATCACTTCTTCATACGCCTGCCTTGGATGGATTTTAAGCTTAGAAAGTTCTTCAATTACCTTCTTAGAAATCTTGATAGTAGTAATATCTTTTCTCATAAGGTATACCTAAGTATATCTTAGTATACCTATATATAAAGTTTACTATTTTTCTAGTCGATATCATAGAAAATACAATTCTCAGAAACCTAGTTTTACCTCCCAGGATCAATATGCACAAAAGCCCTGTCAACATCCTCTAATCTCTCTAATTTATTCTGAACTTTTCTACCAATTGCATGTGCTCTATATACTGTTAACTCTTTATCAACCCCAATATGCACCTCAACCCGCAGTAAAACACCCACATAATGTGCCCTAACATCATTAATTCTCTTAACCCCTAATCTTATCTTTTAATTCCATGCATTTCTTGAAAAATTTAGATTTTAATTCCTTAGGAAGCTTTTTGTATTCTACTTGTAATTCCTTATAGAGTGGTTTTGCTTCTTCTTTATTATCACTTTCAACCAGAGAACTCATCTTTTTTATTATTTCATTTATTGGCCTAGTTTTAGCTTCTCTCTTTTCTTTCTCCTTTAATGTTCTTTTTTCTTGAATCTTTCTTATTTTCTCTGCTATATCTCTTTTTGCATTTTCTATTTGTTTCTTTATTTTTCCCCCCTCTTTTCTTTTTCCACTAACATGCTTTAGTCTTTCATTTGTACGTATTTTTTGTTTTCTTTCCTTTACAAGTCCTGTTTTAATTTTTCTTATTTTAAAATATAAAATTAAAAACAAAGCAAAAAGTACCAGTCCAATCAAGCTATCAATCAGATAGGTAAGATATTCAACCTTTGGAGCGGGCTTATCAACTTTTGGAGAGGGCGTTATTCTTGCTAAATCTCCATCTATAACTATTCCTATTGTTCTATGGGCGCTTGCAGTGTAGGTTCCATATGTTACTTCAGTGTAAAAGGCATAGGTTCCAGAAGAAATATCCTCTGGCAAAAATAACTCTTTGGTTTTTGTTTTTTCTTCAAAACTGCCGAGATAGATTGTGTCTTTTCCAGATGTAACTACATTTCCGTCTTGTTCGATCCAGAATTTTATTTCGACATCTCCTTTAATTTCTGCCATACCTTTTACTAAATAGGTAAAATTAAAGAAGTTCCCTATCTTCACAGGACTCTCAAATTCTAATATCTCCATATCAAACCACTTTATACATCTGTAGTTCCAACAGGATTCATCTTCTTTACAATCGTTATCATCAAAGCATTCTGCATTATAGCATTCATGCTCAAAACAGTATTGATTTAGTGCACAATCAGAATCTTCAGAGCATTCATAAAATGTTTCTGATACTACTTCTTCAATAGATTTAGGTACTACTGCTCCGCCACCTCCGCCACCTCCGCCACCAGGTGAAGAATGTTGTCCTGGAGAAGCACTATAACTTACAGTTAGATAATAAACACTTGAATTGCCCAGATTGCCTGCCGTATCATTACAGCGTATGCTCCAGTTATATTCGGAATTCGAGAGGGTTTTCGTAAAGCTTTGTTGTGTGCCTTTTGTTATTGTTGTATCTGTCTGATCAATAGAACCACCAATTAATAGGCTGCAGTTAGTTACATTTCCATTATCTGTTACAATATAGCTGAAGGTAACTGTTGAACTCGAAGTCCAGGTTGAAGAGTTTGCAGGAGAACTAAGGGTTATATTTGGGGAGCTAATATCAGATGTAACTACAAATATCCATTGGTCAGTTATGTTAGAGTTGCCTGCAGTATCATTCATATACCACTTGTATACATAAGTTCCTGCTACTATTCCTGTATAATCATAATAGTACTCGTTATTTAAGTTATTAACAGAATAATTAGCAAAGCTTCCAGTAAAGTTATGCTCTATAGACACACTATCAATATTAGAATCATTTACTGCTATATTGAATTGGTAAACTCTCTCACTATCATACTCCATACTAGAGTTATAATTTGTCTTATTACCACTCCAAGAAGGGGCAGTAGAATCCAATCTAAATATAACCCTGCTAGAGTTAGCAGAACTACCACCACTATCACTAGCACTCACTGTTAAATTATAATACCCATCACTAGCATTCCAATCTGTTACATTCGAACTACTGCTGATATTCAATCTTCCATTAATATAAACATTATAAGTTATAGTATCATTATCAACATCCGAAGAAGAATAATTAATGTACGGAATATTGGAGTAATTCTTACTATTTACTGGATAATAAACAGTAGGAACAGCCGGAATAGTATTAACAACAGTAAAACAATATTCACTGGAAACCTGTACTGAATTAGAAGTATCATTAGCATAATACTTCCAGCATACATAATTGCTTTGTCCTAAAGAGATATTCTTAGTTGTATTAGCAGAATATATGCTGCCTGATATCGTAACTAAACTATCATTCACCCAGCTTCCAGTATTATTAGTAGAGAATATATAGGAACTTAATTCATTATCATTATCAGTAATAGTAATATTTGCACTAAAGTTCTCCAATTTTCTAAAATTAA
>JAYEIZ010000130.1:0-3024 GCA_034660355.1 Nanobdellota archaeon | reverse complement strand
CAGCTTCAATCTTCTGACCTTGTTTAGCCAATTCCTGTGCAACATCTATCTTACGTAAGTTTATCTGATGTTGCCTTTCTAATTGTTTATCTTCTTGCTCAACGAGAAGAGTTTTCCTCTCCTCATTGCCCTCAACCCATTTAGTCACTGGTGCAACTACTGCACCTAGCACATCTCCTACTACACTAAACCAACTCATTTTTATCCTTTTACTAAGTATAGTATTACTGCTATTACAGCCCAATCCCATAAGCTAACGTATTGAATAATACTATCTTCCCTAGTATTAGTTAGGGCACTATTAAAGCTGTCACAATAAATATCGAACCAATCATAAAATACATTCGTTTGTCGCAAGGTATTTTTCAAGATACCTTAACATTGTATTATAATCCATTAGCTTTTAAAGTTTCTCTAACTTCAAGTCTCTTCGTAATTACCTCAACAGGTACATCTTCTCCAGTCTCTATCTTTCTAACGTAATACCAATCAGTATCACTTAGATATTTTTTTAGTATTTTATTTTCCCTATTCAATTCAATAGCTAGAAACTCTTGTGTAAACTCTTCTTTTGTTAATTCACCTATGTAGTTTTCAAATCTAAAATCTACTTCTTTTTGTTGTTCAATATTCATTATTTTCCCTTAGTTTATTTGTTTAATAGATAAATTTCTATTTTCATAAGTAACAGTAGCGCCGGATGAAGTCCTTATATACTGAACAAAGGTATCGCCTTTCTCCATATAAAGAGCAGCTGACCAATTATAAGCCTGTCTAACATCAGTTGGGTCTAATAAATTTGTACCCTCTACAAAAGCACCATTTAACCTGGGAGTAGTATAATTCATCCCAGGCCCATCAACTGTATATTTTACATTAATTTCATACGTACCACTAAACAGTGCTGTAAAAGTACCTGCATCATAAGTGCCATAATCAAAGTATGCATTATCTAAAGTACCAAAGTCTACAACACCCCCAAAATTATCTCCTACTGCTACGGATGTTTTATCTGTAGCACGAATATATAAAGACTCATCATTGCCATAAAAGGCAGGGTTAGGTCCTGAGAATAAAAAAATACCATCCATATAGGTAGACTGATTTAAATCAGCACAATTAACTTTACCTGATGTTACTACCCATCTAGGTGTTTTCGTGTTTGCTGAGTTTAGTTCAATAATCGCATTTGATATTTTCAATTCACCGCCTATAAGCTGACAAGTATGCACAACAGCAGCAGTATCGTTTTGAATAAAGTTACCACCACTAATAATTGTAGAAGACATAGAATCTCCTGTTATATTAAACATACCCTTAGTCAGTGTTGGCTGAACGTCTTCACACCCACAACTTTCTAGGGTGATATTACAATTATTAAAGCTGTACGCATAAGTCTGTATAGTACCATCTTCAACTACTCCAGTAGCCCAGTTATCTACTGCACAATTTATCAAAGATGAATAAAATAACTTATTGAATTTAAAGCCTCCGAAACAAGCTCTTGCCATACAGTTAATCAAAGTAGTAGATGTACCCGTTGCCACAATACCGTTATCGTTATGACCTATAGGGTAGTCTTTAGTTTTTACAAAGTCACAGTGGTCTAATATATTTCTATATGTATCAGCAAATGAAATTCCGTGAAGCAAGCTTTTAAAGAAAAGACTTCTAAATGTAGATTGAGCTAGTCTAGGAGAATATATACCCATTACATCTGACCCATATTCTCCTATAAATGCCATATGCTCAAATTGCATATACCACTCTGCTGTATTGTCACTAACTGTAGTCCAATTATCATCACCTGTTCTTCTCGAAGCAGCTATTAAAAAACAACAATTTTTATCTGCATATTGATGGACACCATCAGCTTGTATCTTTTGAAAGTTTACATCATTAGAAAAATCAGGGGACATTAAACCGCTAGGCTTAATCTGAGTAGCTAATTTAGACTCTCCGTAAATTCTTAAACCATCAAGTCCGTAAAATAATATAGGCTTAGTAATCTTATACTGACCTGCGGGTAAGAACAAAGACTTAATTATAGTCCCAACATCTCCAATATTATATACTGCTTTTTGTATAGAGACAGTATCATCAGCTACACCATCTCCCTTGGCACCAAACCATTTAACATTTACAGCTCCACTATAGCTAGCTACCCAACTACCAGTACCTACATTAATGATAGTACCCCCGTTATCTACACCTTGAGTATTAGTCCAAGTGTACATTAATCCTATGTCCGTCTGCCATACAGCTTCACCCTCTACAATACCTGTTCTAGCTAATAATGCTATTCTATCTGCTACAGGAGTAGATTTGCTTGCTAACTCACCAGTATTTAACACAATACTCGATGTATTAGTATCTTCATTGGCTATTGTTGTTGTAACACCATTAGCATTTTTTAACTTTAATTGACTTCCCATCTATTATCCTTTTAGTTTGTAATATAACGACCTAACATCAGCAATTATATTCTTTCTAGCATTATACCCTAAATCGTATTTAGTTGATAATGCTGTAACTATCCAATCGCATTGATTAACACTAGTGTACTTATACTCTTTTATCTGCTCTGCATAAGCTTTTAACTCACATTTATATCTATAAGAGTCTATGTATTCATACATTAGTACGTGTAAGGGACTGCTTCTGAACTGTCTATAATGCTCTAATTCGTGACTAAGTAATCCTATGTCATCTTTGTACTTTGGTCTTATTTTTATTGTACACTTGCCAAATATTGGAATGGCAGAATATTCACATCTACCTCCAACACTTTCTGGTAAATCGTCTGTATAGATTATAGTATACATTTATTACCCTTTTAAATTATTAACCATTCAGAGTTATCTTCTATGGTAATTGTTACACCTGTTTCAATCGTCATATCACCAAATGATACGCCATTTTGATTAGGTCCTATTACACAGTCAACCCCTATAACATTAGCTGTAAGATTAATAGAATTCATAATACCAAAAGCTGCATTTTCATTAGCTGTTATAATTTCAT
>JAYEIZ010000129.1:0-3030 GCA_034660355.1 Nanobdellota archaeon | reverse complement strand
TTTAGAAGAGAATTATGATGAAATTATAACAGCTAATGAAAATGCAGCTTTTGGTATTATGAATTCTATTAATCTTACAGCTAATGTTATAGGGGTTGACTGTGTAATAGGACCTAATCAAAATGGCATATCATTTGGTGATATGACGATTGAAACAGGTGTAACAATTACCATAGAAGATAATTCTGAATGGTTAATAATTTAAAAGGATAATAAATGGCAAGTTCAATAAGATTAAAAAACGATAGCTCAACTGAGTTTGAGATAGTACACGAGGATGGAAGTTCTGCTAAACGCCTAGCGTCTGCTGATATGACAGTAGCAGTAGATACAATAGTAGACTTTCCCGTAATAGCTTCAGATGGTGATGTAGTAATAGTTAGAGACTTAAATAGAGGTGGTACATTTATATATGACTCTGCAGAAGTAGCTAATAGCAATGGTGGTACTAACTTTAGTGGATGGATTAGACAATATAGTGGTACTGTAAATGTTAAGTGGTTTGGTGCTTTAGGCGATGGAGTTACTGATGATACAGTAGCGTTTCAGGCTGCGATAGAATACATTTTTAGCATCTCTTCAAGTATTTCGGTTGCAGAACCTGCAGTATCAAGCAATTACTATGCTCCTAATATAGAACTAGAGTTTGCTGCCGGTAAATACATCATACTAAATACTATTACTTTCCCGACCAAAAACCAAGATGGAATAACTAATATTACTATGAAATCAAAAGGGGCAATGTTTAGCGGAAATGGTCAAGTATTGTTCGATTATGTTACAAACAATAGTGGAAGTAAAGACATATTTGAGAATATCCATTTTAATAATTTTGGAACTGTAGTTAAGTGGAACTGTGATAATAAGAATGAATCTATGTTAAGCTTAAACCGATGTAGATTTACAAATATAAGCGACTGGTGTGTAGATACTGATAGCTATGAAACAAGCAGGTCAGCAATGTTTAGCGTTAGTGAGTGTTACTTCTCTGAAAATACTATAGGTGCAATAAAAGTCTTTACCGATAATTTTACTATGAAGTCTTCTTGGGTTTACGGAAACAGCTCAAGTAATGAGGCACAAATATACCTTTCTGGAGACAGCAATAGTTTAATATCTAATTGTTTTTTTATACCTCATCCATCGCTACCAATTAATACAGAGAGCAGATTCATAGATTTTGTTGGAAATCAAGCAGAGTCTACTGTTACCGACGCTGCTCTGAAACATCTATCCATTAAGAATTGTAGGCACTCTTTAGAGGGAGTTAGAGGTCTTATTAAGGTATTTAGTGATTATAATCTATATCAAAACGATGGAGAACGAAATGAAGCTATGTCCATAACAATAGAAGATGTATATAGTGCAGGAGGTGGTTCTTCATCAGCGATCATTGAGCTTGTAGAGGGATATTGTAATTTAATCTCTTTCAAGAATGTAAGGTCTATAAGTTCAGGTTTAGTTAATACAAGAGACACAAATACCCAACCGCCAACTGTTACAACATACTCTTCTAAACACAAGACATTTTCAATTATAATAGATGAAGTTACTAGAGCTTCTAACCAATTTGCACACAAAATGATTCTGCCAGAAAATTTAATGCCGTTTTATTATGATACAACGCCTCAGACTTCAAAGTATCAAATGTCTATCCCTGGTGATGTAAATTATAGAATTAAAACAGAAGCTGCTGGAACAGACCTAGTAAAGGCTACTATACCTTATAACTTTCCTGGAAACAGTATAACAAATGCTAATCCTTTGACTTTTATGCTTGTTACGGTTAGTGATGCTAAAGGGTCAAATATCACACCTGTGTACTCTGCTAGTTCCACCACTATAGTCAGTATTATTGGAGCTAACAATGATAACGACACTCGATACGAGCTAAAGTCAAATACTCTCCTTGATGCTGGAGGCTATATAAGTAATGGGGTTTCTGCAGTACCTACATCAATCCATTTCGGGGATGCTGACACAGGTAACAACTGGTTACTGCCTAATACCTCTGATGGCACTGAAAATAAAATTACTGTTGTTTGGGAGAGCCGCTCTATAGACAACAGTTTTGCTTATATTATCCCCTTGAGCGGCACAAGGGATAATCAGGCTTGGTTGTATAATTCTGCTGGATGGTAGCCATATATAAATATAAGAGGTGAGCAGATGATTAAACATAAATTAGCTACAGGATTAGTTAGAGCCTATATGAAGTATATGGGCTACTATGGATGGACAGGGTTTAATAGAACTATCTACTATATAAGTAGCGAGGCTATGAGTAACCTTAGACTTCAGAGGCACGAACTTAAACATATTGAACAGATAGAAAGATTAGGTAGATTTAGATTTGTTATTGAGTACCTTTATCAATCTGTTAGATACGGGTATGATAAGAATAAGTTTGAAATAGAGGCTAGGGAAGCTGCAAATATTTAAGACTGTTAAATAGACTAATAAGGTATAGAGGATAAAAAATGAGTTGGTTTAATATGAAAAACTATAATATAATATATACAGACGATTTACCAGAAAGTGTTGGAGGCAGATGTGAATATTCTGCCATTCCACTATTTGGTAAGTGTACTATAAAAATAAGACCAAAGTACAAAGATGATATAGGATTACTTAATCACGAATTGGAGCATTATAGACAATTCAGAAGCAATCCCTTACACGCACTAATGTATGAATACATAGACTCTTATAGATACAAATGTGAGTTAAAAGCTTATGCAGAGCAGATAAAAGAGTATAAGTACACTAGTGTTAATCAATGTGATTGGATAATTACAACATTATCTACTAAATATAAATTAAGTTATAATACCAGAAAGAATATAATTGCTGATGTTAGGTCGTTATACTACAAACTAAAGGATAATAAATGGGAAGTCAACTAAAGTTAAAAAATGCTAATGGTGTTACAACAACAATAGCTAATGAAGATACTAATACATCAAATATTACATTAAATACTGGTGAGTTAGCAAGCAAATCTACTCCTGTAGCAGATAGAGTAGCATT
>JAYEIZ010000128.1:0-3080 GCA_034660355.1 Nanobdellota archaeon | reverse complement strand
TCTAATTTTCCATCCAACATTCCAACAGTAAACTTATCACAATAAGTTATACACTGCATCTCCTCATCTTCCCATTGACAATCATCACTAACTTCCTTTAAGAACTTTGTGTTTTGAACATAAACAGAGATTAGTGTGATCAATAAAAGAACAACGATGATTCCCTCGATGGCGTGAATAGGTTTCTCATACTTTTTATAGAAGGCATAACCCTTGCTGTTACTTATTCTTTTATCCACCGATTCAAAACTCATAACCTGTATAAGATAGAAGAGTTTATAAAGTTATTTATATTTATATATCTAGCTTCTATTGTGGAATGGAAGTTGGGTTGTAAGTAGTAAGGCCTCGATTCTCTGCAGGATGAAAAGGTATATGATCCCCGAGTTCACCCATAACGAACTAACCACGACGGAAAACTTACACTCACCAAGGCAGCATCCTTAGGGATTTGCGTAAGTCCTTGGTTTCTTATTTTTAAAAGTTATTCGGTTTAAGCAGTGAGTTATTCGGTTAACCGAATAACTATGGTGGAATAACCCTAAAAAGTTATTCGGTTAACCGAATAACTCTAATTTTTATAATTCTTGAAGTAGTTGGATTGGAATCCTACCACCACTCCCACTCTTACATCTATAATATATATGTATTATAGAAAGGTTTAAATAGATTGAAAGCATGAAATTTGAATGGATGGACTACCCCTAAACAATCAACTAGGATATAATATAGCTGCTTGGATGCAGAACAAGTATGCTATCACAACCCAGAAACAAAGGATTAGTTTCTTGAAGAAAACCTTTGCAGAGTACCCTATCCTTAACCAAGAAAACCTTAAAAAGATAATGAAAAAGGTTAAGTATCAGCACCAGAGAGCCGCCCTAATGATGATTAATAACTATTGTTATGATAATGATATACCCTTTAACCTCAAGATTCCAAGCGTAAAGAAACAGGCCGACAAATTACCCACTATATTATCCCCTGCAGAAATAGAACTAATGATTAAAGCAGTACCCAAACCCTATGATTTAGCGATAAGATGCATCTTTAACTTTGGTGCTGGGCTTAGAATCTCTGAAATAATTAAGCTATCATGGGATGATATACGTTGGATAGACTGGTTAAGAGAACAGGATAGTTATGGCGTGGTGCTTATAAAATCAGGAAAAGGAATGAAAGATAGAGTAGTTAATATACCCAAAAATCTTATGAAAGACCTATATGAGTATGCAAAAGAACAGAATGTTCTTAATGAATTTAGAGTTCCAACAGGAAGATCCATATTTGAGTTTGGTTCTCTATCTCAGAAAACCATAAAGAAAATGCAAGGTTTAAGCCCAAAAGATGAAAGATTACAAGTAGAATATATCCAATCTAAGTATAATTGGTTTCGTTATCATATACTACAAAAGTGTTGTGAAAAGGCCTTAAATAGAAAGTTAAAGATTCACTCCCTTAGACATTCAAGAGCTACTTATCTCCATGAATACGAAAATGTACCTATTGAATCCCTGCAAATATTACTCGGCCACAAATCCCTTAATACCACTATGATTTATACAAAGGTTAATCCTAGAAGAGTATTTGATGATTTAAAAGAAACTAAGGAAGTTTAGTTATCTATTTATGACCTCTGTTCGGTAAATTGTACCTACAACACCCCTTACCTTTACCTTAGAACCCTTCCAAACAAGTTTTCTCCCACTAGGGTATTTTTGCAATCTCCCACCATAAGCCATTCTTACATAAGCGTTTGTTCTTCCAGGATTGGTAAGGGGGGCTTTAATAATACTGCCAGATAAGTTCGCCTGTTTTAAAATTGCTTGGGCAAGTGCTTTACTAGAATACCTCTCTGCTGTTTCTCCACCAGAACGCCATTTGATTTTGTAAGCCATTTTCTTAATTTTTATAAGAATTACTACTATTTAAACATTTCGTTTTTCCTACCAATCCACCTCAACCTGTTGTAACTTCTTTTTATCAAATAATTTATTAAAAGTTCCAAAGCCTTCCAACTTTAAATAGAAATTCAAATCCCTCAACTTTTTAGCGTCGGTGTCATCAATTTCTTCCAACTCATTCCAAACATCCCTTTTAGATTTTATCTCGCCACTTTTAATCTTATCAATAACTTCATTAACAATCTGTTTAGGTTCTTTTGTAATTTCAATTCCATACTTTTCTTTTTCCTCGTCGGTTAAATCTCCAGTTGCTTTCTTAACCTTAACCAACTCATCATACCTTTTCTTCAAATTAGCAGTAAGTTTTCCAAAAGCGATTCTACCACAATACTCTGGGTGAATTGTTGGAGGTACAAATGTTTTCTTAGGATTCTCCCTCATATACTTCCCCTCTCTTTCTAAAATATCTTGAATGTTCAAACCCTTACCACCCTTAACCCCACTTCTCTTAACATAGATCTCCCCAACACCTCTTCTAATCCAAATCCACATATGTAAATGCCCTGCTAACTTCGGATCAAATTCACTTTCATAAGGCATACATAAAAAATAAATGTTAAACAACTTACGATTAGTATTCTTTCTATCTAAAATAGCTTTATTGATTGGATTATACCAATCACGACGATTAGCACCTCTTCTAAACTCATCTCCCCATAAAACTTCTCCTTGTTTAGTAATCATCTTATAGGCAAACTCTTCTGGAGTAATAATAAAGTTCTCATCAGCATTAAACATCTTAGTACCATCATTTAAAACAAAATTATCCTCTTCCTCACCCTTTTTAAAACACAAATTACCCACAAAGTGAGATTTTCCACTTCCAGTATCACCTGTAACAAGCACCATTGCATCTTTTTCTATCCTTAGACGCTCTAACAACGCCTCCCAGAGGGCTGTGTGTGTCCACCAGTAATCATAAAACACCTTAGAATACCTGTGAGGGAATATAGTTTTCTTCCTATACTTAGAATAATCCATTACGCCTCCACAACACGCCTGATAGCTTCCTGTTCCTTCTCTTTATAACTCAGTTCTTCATCTTCTTCTATACCAGCACTTACAATTTTATTAGTAAGCATCAACAAATAAATCTGTTCAAAAGATAATTCAAGA
>JAYEIZ010000127.1:0-3091 GCA_034660355.1 Nanobdellota archaeon | reverse complement strand
TTTTAGTGTCTGAAGAAAAAGGAAACATAGTTGGGTGTATAGGAGGTTTTATTCTTCCTTATGAGTTTGAAAAGAATTTAATAATGTTTCAAGAAGCTTTTTGGTATGTTGATGAAGAGTATCGAGGAACTAGGATATCTTTAAAACTTTTTAATGCGGTTGAACAATATTGCAGGGAAAACAAGGTAACACATATAATTATGGGTAGTTTAGGTAATAGGCGAGATGATGCTTTAGCAAGTTTTTATAGTAGAAAAGAATATAAACCATACGAATCAACTTATATAAAAATAATAAAACAACAAGGGGAATAAAATGAGATCAATGTGGAAAAGAGTTAAAACGTCAGAAGATGGATTAATAACAACAGGAACAGCATGGCTTATTGGGGCAATAGCAGCGGCTACAGTTGGAACAACAGTTTATTCATCTGCTCAAGAATCTGCAGCAGCGAAGAAAGCCGCAGAAGCTCAAAGAGATGTGGGAATGGCTCAAATAGCCGCGACCAAAGAATCAGAAGTATTAGCAAAAGATACAGCCACAACTAAGCTCAAAGCAGCAAGAGCGAAGAAATCAAATACTATTCTTACGAGTCCGTTGGGCGTAGAGGATGAGAATGTTAATACGCCTCAAACAATAGGAGTTTAAGATGGATGTTAATATAACAATAAATGTCGGCGAGGATGGTGATGTTACTGCTAAAGGATTGCCGATTAAGAAAAAGACTAAGAAGCTTCAGAACGGCAAAGAGGTTATTTTAGAGATGCCGGAAGCCCAAGAGAATACTAATCCCAAGCCGGGAATTTTAAATATGATGGGCATTTGAGAGGATATAATGGAAAAAATTACAGCAAAGCAAATATTAAAAGGATTCGATTATGCAAAGTCTGACCGAGAAGTTTTCGCAAACACCTTAGAAGATCAGCTTAAATTTATAGCTCCGACAAAGCGTAACGTTCAGAGCCAAGAGACGCCGGGCGATAAGCTTCCTTCTGATATTTATGACGATACAGCTATTCAGTCAAACATTATACTCGCGGCGGGACTTGCAGGATATATGACAAATGCTAGCCAGAGATGGTTTGAGTTGCGGTCGAGGGATGAGGCTTTGATGAATGAGCCGGAGGTTGGCAGTTTCTTTAATAAGAGTGCAGAAATAATGTACTCCGCCTTGGCTAACTCAAACTTTTATCAGCAAATCCACGAGTGTTATCTTGATTTAGGATCAGTTGGTACTGCAAATATCTATGTGGAAGAAGATTCTGTTGAGGACGTAAGGTTTTATGCTAGAGAATTTAAGGAGATGTTTATTGTTGAGGATGACCGGCAGGTTGTCAATATGGTATACAGGCTCTTTGAACTTACGGCTTATCAGGCAAAGCAATTATTTGGCGATAAAGTTTCAGAGGCTGTAGCGCATAGTTTAGAGCAGAAAGATTATGGGAAAAAATATGAGTTTATTCACTATGTCTGTCCAAGATACGATGCTGTCGCTGGTAAGACTGATGCTCTTAATCTACCTTTTGCTTCTTATTGGGTGGATAAAGACCAAGTAAAGATAGTTAAAGAGGGCGGATATCACGAATTTCCGTTTATGGTTACAAGATTTTATAAGAATACTTCATCGCCTTATGGTTATTCGCCCGGATATGTTATTTATTCTGATATTCGCATGTTGAATAAAATGATGGAGACTTATATTAGTGGCGCGGAAATTTCTATCTATCCACCGTGGATGCTTGAGCATGAAAGTATTATTGGAACATTAGACCTTAGGGCTAAGGCGCTCAATTATCAGAAGCAACCTTTAAATCAAGGTTTAGCGGTTGAGTCACTCGCACCTAAAACAAATCATCAGGTCACTATTGACTTCATTAATCGAACAGAAGGAAATATTAAGGCGGCTTATTTCACGGACTTATTTCTAATGCTCACTCAAAATGCAAATATGACAGCTACGGAGGTTATCCAGAGGACTCAAGAGAAGATGTTAATGCTTGGGCCTGTATTAGGTCGATTGCAGAATGAGCTATTAAGTCCGATTATTTTAAGAGAGTTTAATATCTTGATGAGGCGTGGCAAACTTCCTCCAGTTCCTGAAATCTTACAAGGAACAGATATAGACGTTATATATGTATCGCCGCTAGCAAAGGCTCAGAGGGCGGTTCAGGCGCAGGATATGAATACCTTTTTATCAGTAGTGGCGCAGATGGCGCAGTTAGTACCTACTGTTTTAGATAAAGTGGACACAGATACAGTTGTGGATAAGATGGGCAAAATATATTCAGTAGATCCAGACATTATTAATTCAGATGAGGTTGTTGGTCAAATCCGGCAACAAAGGGCGGAGGCTCAAGCTCAGATGAATAAGATGGCTATGATGGAACAGGCCGTTAATATGGGTAAAACTGGATCGGAAATGGAGAAGAATCTTGGAGAAAGTAGAGCAAGCAAAGAAGCAAGTAGATAAGCAGAACGCTTATTACAAGAAGCTCAAGCATGATTATGAGACAGTGTTCTCTACCGGAGAAGGGAAAAGAGTTTTAGAAGATATTAAGCGTTGTGGATTTGTATTTAAGACAAGTATGATTCAAGGAGATTCACACGCAACAGCATTTAATGAGGGGCGCAGGGAATTGGCATTACATATTGATTATATGTCTATTCCAAGAGCAACAATAGAAAATGCCCCTAAGGAAGCTATTACTTGAGTTGGCTTTGTATACACTATTATACACCCAAGTATACAGAAGAATTTGAGGGCTTGAGTCAAAGTATAGGCGAGTTTGATATTCCTCGATATTCGAAGAAGATTGCTTCGTTAGGTAATTGGAATTTGAATACGCATTATAAGGCTACATTTATAAGGGAATGTTTAGATAAGTTTGGTAAGAATGATTTAGTATATGTTGATGTGGATGCGAGATTTGAAAAGTATCCGGAGCTCTTTGACAATATTGTGGATGACGTTGCTTATTGGTTGAATACTTATCCGAATGGTGCTCGTAATGAACTCTGCTCAGGAACTTTGTTTTTTAAGAACAATGATAAGAGCCGAGAAATTTGTGATAAGTGGATTGATCTTTGCAAG
>JAYEIZ010000126.1:0-3117 GCA_034660355.1 Nanobdellota archaeon | reverse complement strand
TGGACATAAAACTAAGAATTGTGAATCCGTAAATGTTGTATTTGTTATTGTACTTTTAAGTGTGTAAGTAAAATAAGAACCTCCTTTAATATAAATTTTAAAAACACCTAATGTACTTCTTGTGATTAAGAACTCAAAAATGTTTCCTGTTAAAGTTTCGCTGAACGTAGATAATAATGATATTGCGCCATTTGTTATTTTCCATAGTCTAACAGTTCCAAATACCGACGAGGCTTCAAACATATACCCATTTTGTCCTGTAGTATTATAAACTGCATTCTTTGTTGCTAACAACATCACTCTAGTATTCCCTGATCCTGCTGAATCTATTTTAAACTTCCAAGATCCATAAGCCTGTAGCGATGGAGTTCCCGCACCAACTCCCGCAGAAGTTCCTGTAAGCCATTTATCTAAACCATCTTCTGTAATTTTAACTGTTCCGGAAGACACATATAAATCACCAACACTTCCGCTCTCGTTGGCTAAGGATACATTTAAATCCTCAAAGTTGTTTTTATATATCAATGCTCTACCTCTGTCATAATCAGCATCTACCCACGCTTGATCTTTTGCTTCTGAATATATCTTAACCAGTGCAATATCTGCGTTAGCTCCAAAATGTACACCTAAATCCTGCCTATTACCTATGGTCGTTTTTGATGTTGTTGAATTAACAAAAGAAACTAAAGTTGACACTAATTGTTCATCTTTATTCTGATAAACATATATTTTACCCCCATTAGCAATCCCCTCAAATGTAAGCACTACATGAGTCCATTGATTTAATGGGTAGTTATCTGTCCTAGCCGCTGCCACACCATCACCAACAACCCTCAATTTACCTCCACTAGTACCTATGTTCATACCTGATCCAGTCTCACCTGCTACGCCATCGTTTCCTAAGCATGCAATCCGTCCATCTGTAACTGAGTCCTTAAACCTTACCCAGGCTGAAATTGTAAACTCTGTAAGGTTTATATTATTACCGCAATCAAAACCAGCCTCACCACCTGCAAAAGATAAAGCATCAGTTGCAAATTTACTTTTAGTAAATGCAAACTGCTTATTAGCTATAGAGTCGCTACCGCCTGCAGTTAAATCTTTCAGTACTCCATCTACATAGGTTCCGTCCCAAGCTCCAACAAGTGTAGAATCTTTTTCTATTGGTGCATTATATTGGAAGTTTCTTTTTGCTAATCCTCTAAGATATATAGCCTCCTGTTCTTCTTTGTATATCTTAGCAATCTCTTCATCTGTAAGTTTAGTATTTAATATAACAACCCTATCATAACAAGAATCATAGCCAAAGTTAGCAGCGTTAAACCCTCCTATCGTCATCGGGTATTGAACATCGTTAGCTGAGAATGCTACATTAGATTCTCCTGCAAATACACCGTCCCCAAAAGCTCTCCATTTTTCAGCACTTCCGAACACTACTCCAATCATCTTTTTAGGCACTGTGGCAAAAGTTGTAGCAGTAACTATCGCCCCGTCATACATTGCCAACTGATTTGTTCCTGAAAAATACATGTCGAAGTTTCTTGCCGCACCAGAGGCGTTATAAACGACTCTCTTCTGTGAAACAAAGCCGCCTGAAAAATCAGCAAATACTAATATAGTCCCTTCTGTTAGCTTATAGGCTGGATTGGTTGGAAATGTAGCACCAAGACCAGTACCGTCTAAGCAAAGACTACTTCCTTTATAACTGCCACCAGCGACCGTAGGAGAACCATTATTGACAACACTTTGGTCTCTCAGTTTCTTAGTCTGAGGATTGAAATCTAAAACTATATTTGCCTTATATTGATCTAATATCATCTATTTATTTGTTAAGTAGTTTTTGATATATCTCTCGATGTTGTCTTAGACTCCATTCTTTTGTTGTCGCTACAAAATCATATATACAACCCTTCCATATTTGACCTGCTCCTGTTGTTTGACCAAATACTATATTGTCCGTTCCAGTAGACGCGTTCACTACACCAGAAGATCCTTGTACACCATCGACATACAAAGTTAAATTAGTCCCGTCATAAGTACCAGAAAACAAGTGAATACCTGCACTTACAGTGATTCCACTATTAATCAATGACCCGCCATAATACATTTGGAAGGTATTATCACTCCACATAAGAGGTGAAAATTGATGCGTTCCTTTCTGTGCAAGTCTTCTAAAGTTTGAATCCGCTGGTGTACTAGCCAAGAATGCAAAAGACTTAATATCGTTTGTACTTTCTAGTTGTAATATTTCATCCGTCACACCATCAAACTCATAACAGTTTCCATTAAATGTAGGCTCTTTATTCCCTGCGCCATCTCCCACTATTATATCTCCAAGTGTTCCTTTATTTAATGTTGAAACCTCCATTAATTCAACAGATATACTGTCAAATTCAGAACCTAAATCTATTGTTGTGGAGGTGTTACCATAAAAACGCAACCCTGTGCCTGTTGCTGTAAATTCAATCTCAAAATACTGCCAGTCCGTTGATGTCGTTCCTGTCCATAATTTATTATAGGGATCTTCTGTTATTTCTGGCGTAGCTATACCAAATACACTACGTGCAAAGCCGCACACTCTATATCTTCTACCAACAGTTAAGATGCTTTGTTTAACATACGGTGTTGACCCCCCTAGACTAATGATTCGCAATACTTGAATCCCCGACTGTGGGTTTGTTGTTTCTTTAGATACAGAAGCAGTTACCACAGTCCAAGCACTAATACCCACTGCTTCCATATCTCCATCATTTAAACTATTTACACCATTCTCTTTCAAACACTTGGTATCCATCTCACACCAAGCTAAGGCTGGTAAGTCTGTCTCTGTGAATGTTGAATTATTGTAGTCCTTACTCACATCCTCTTGAGTCCAAATATCACCATAAATAACCCAATTATCAATTATTGAATGTACTGATAACCTATTCACGTTAAACCCTCCAATCATTACATTTGTTCCGGTAGGATAAGCCCCTAAAGTAGCCCCTGACAGTGTTGTAGCAGCCGCATAAAATGTATTATCAATATATAAATCCGACCGACCAGTTATGGGATCATAAATAAGCACAACCCTATGCTTCGATCCACTAGTAAGTGTTAATGCAACAGTTCTAT
>JAYEIZ010000125.1:0-3186 GCA_034660355.1 Nanobdellota archaeon | reverse complement strand
TCCAGGTGGCTTCCAAGAGGTTCAAGTTGCGAGAGATGCCACTTTTAAGTACAACGGTATCGAAGCGACTCGCTCTACTAATGAGATAAGCGACTTAGTTACCGGCGTCACAATGACACTCAAAACAGAAGGGGACTTCTCAAGTGTAGATATAGGTCAAAACACTATAAGTGTAGTAACAGAGGTGGAACTTTTTGTAAGCAGCTACAATGCTTTAATGACAAACTTGCATGATATGACTACTGCTGACTTAGAAAATGAAGTTGCTGGTATCTTTAACAGTGATAGCTTTGTTAGATCTATAAACAGAGATATAAAAGACTTTATAAATAGAACAGAAGTAGATGGTGTCTCTTTAGCTAACTTTGGTATAGAGGTTGACAGATATGGAGAGATGAGTTTTGACTCTTCTGTTTTACAAACTGCACTTGATAAAGATATAGACGCGGTAAAAATGTTCTTTGCTGGAGGAGTTGACCCTGAGGAGAGTTCTGAAGTGACAGGCTTTTTTGAAAAACTTGATGATAAGATGAAAAATTACACAGGGTATAATGCTCTTCTTTCTAACTTTGAAGAGAACCTGCAGACAAGATATGACAATCTTTTTGAAGATCATGCCAGAGCTGTAGAGTCACTTGATGATCGCTATGAGATTATGGCAAAAAGATTTGTGGCTTATGATGCCATCATCAGTAAAATAAACGCACAGTTCTCATCACTTCAGATGATGATAAATGCTGAGGCAAATAAAGAGTAATCTCTTATTAGTATTAACTTACTTTTAAGTGCTCAGCTTCTTCTTTTAGTCTCTCAGCAATCCACACTTTGATAATAGACTGTCTTGTCACACCAATTTTTTTTGCTTCTTTATCTAAAGACTCAATCACCCATTCAGGAAAATCAACATTAACTTTTTTAGTTTCTGTTTTTAGTTTCTTCATATCTTTAAGTCTTATTACTGTTGAAAAATCTAAGTATTCGCTAATATCTTCACCGGCATCAAATTTTTTATCAAACTCTTCAGTTGTTGTTCTTTTCATAACTTTTCTCCTCATTTTTTCTGCATCTTCTAACACTAATGATTCTGTACATTTCATTCCTATGTGTAAAGATAGCTGTGTAACACCTGTTTTTAAATATAGAGATTAAAGCATATCTCGCTTCATCACCAATAATATTCGCTGGAACAATAAGTGCATTTTCATCTTGCCATAGGTTCTGTGCATCAACGAAATCAATTCCATGTTTTTCTTTGTTGATATGGCTTTTGTTTTCATCATACTCAAATTTCATATAAGCCCCCTTAGCAGATATAGAAATTATACTTTATTTATACTTTATTTGTCAAGGATATGTTTTAATGAAATGGTTAAAAAGAGGGCATAAAAAAAGCCAAAGACCAAGAGGTCTTCGGCTTTAAGTGACAAGCTTCCCGTCATTCCCAATTTAATTGGGAATCTAGTTCAAAAAGAAGTTAGACTACTGAAGTAATCTTGTTTTCTTTTCTAAAGAAACAACCTTAGATTACTGAAGTAATCTAAGAACGTTTTGTTGAACAGCGTTTGCTTGACTCATTGCATACGAACCAGACTGAGCAAGAATGTTCAGTTTAGCAAAGTTTGCAGACTCAGCAGCGAAGTCAACGTCACGAATTTGAGACTCAGCAGCAGTAACGTTTACCTGAGTAACAGAAATGTTACGAATAGTAGACTCTAACTGATTTTGAGTAGAACCGATATCTGAACGAATAGCATCAACTTCTTGAAGTGCAGCATCTGATGTTTTAATAGCAGTCTGTGCACCAGCATATGTAGTAACATCTATCGCAGCAAGATTACCTGTTTCAGCAATAGTTTCACCTGCACCATTAAAGCCTATATAGTCAGGTTGAGTACCACCTATTGCAATAGAGCTTGAAGTACTTGAAAGTGTAATTTTACCAGTTGTTGTAATAGTACCTGTATTATCACCTGTATGAGTAATTGCATCCGTACTATTCGCACCAGTAAGGACAATATCTTCACCATCACTAGCAGTTAAAACTAGTTGACTCGATGCATCTAAAGATGCCGTAACATGACTTGTTCCAGATTTTGCATTAATAGCATTAATAAGGGCACTATCAGCATCATTATCAGTTACAGCAACAAGACCAATGTCAATACCATTGATTACTAAATCACCCGCAGCTATTGTACCAGCAGTAACAGCAGCAGTACCAGTTTGCGTAGTGGTTGCAGTTGCAGTAACACCCGTGCTAGCAGTTTTTACATTGATAGCATTTGCTTTTGACCATGCAGAACTCGTTGTACGACCTGTTCCTGTACCAGCTACAGAAGCATCTATTGCAACACCATTCACAGTAAGATTACCAGTTGCTAAAGCATCAGTAGTAACAACAGCACCCTCTTTTTCAGCAAATGCACCAACACTATCAGTTTGTACATTACCAATAGAAACTGTAACTGTTTCATTAGCATACGCACCAATTTGGAAGTTTTTATTTGTAAAGTTACCGTCAAGTAGATTTAGACCGTTAAAAGAAGTAGTCGTAGCAATATTTTGTGCCTCTTCTAAAAGTTTACTAATATCATTTTGAATAGCTTTTCTTGAAGTTATATTTTGACCATCTGAAGCAGACTGAATTGATAGAGTACGTACTCTGTCAATAATGTTAATGTATTCATCAAGAGCACCATCAGCAGTCTGAACAACAGCGATACCATCATTTGCATTTCTGATTGCTTGACCAAGACCATTCGCTTGTGAACGAAGAGAATCTGCAATAGACATACCTGAAGCGTCATCCGCCGCTTTGTTAATTCTAAGACCTGAACTTAACGAGTTAAGACTTTTGTCAAGACCTAAGTTTGTTTGAGTTGCATTTCTATGTGCGTTCATTGCCGCAATGTTTGTGTTAATTCTAAATCCCATAATAAATCCTTTTAGGGTTAGAGCCTTTCGCTCTAAATTAATTTTTATCTTTAGCATCCTTGCCTAGATGTTTATAATATCGACAGCCAAAAATATAACTTTAGTAAATTTGTAAATTCTTTTACTTTTTGCTATTTAAACTTTTTTTGATACACTTCCAAAACTAAAAAACAATTACTATACTATATATAGGAAAACTATTTGAACTTAATTATCGTTGAGTCACCGGCTAAAGCTAAGACTATAAAGAAC
>JAYEIZ010000124.1:0-13168 GCA_034660355.1 Nanobdellota archaeon | reverse complement strand
ATTCAAATGCCTTTACTATCCCTTCAGGATCTATAAGTATTGTTGCCCTTAGTGACAATCCATCTTCTTCAATTAGTGTTTTATACGCACTACAAACCCTTCTTGCAGGATCTGCTAACATCGGAAACTTAATTTTCTTTATTGTCTCTGAGTTATCATGCCAGGCTTTATGTACAAATGCTGTATCTGTACTCAGGCTTATTATTTCTGCACCTAACTTTTTTATTTCTTCATAGTTATCTGCTAATTCCCCTAGTTCTGTAGGGCAAACAAATGTAAAGTCAGCAGGGTAAAAGAATAGCACTACCCACTTGCCTTTATAGTCACTCAAACTTATCTTTTTTATGTCATTATTCACAAAAGCATCTTCAGTAAAATCTGGTGCTTTTTCATTTATTTTTACCATCTTTAAACCTCATCTCTCAATTAAGCAGTTGCACACATCATTGTTTCACAATAATCTTTAATGCCGCCTTCATAATCATAAACATTTGTGTATCCCATCTGCTCAAGTTTTTTTGCCGCATTAGGCGAAGCCTGGCATTCAGAGTTTGCACAATAGACAACCACTTTCTTACTCTTATCAGGCATATGTTCCATGACTTTTTTATCAAAGTCCTTGTCTTCTACTGGTATGTTTATCGATCCAGGAATATGTTGTTTTCCAAAATACTCCTTGGGCAAAACATTCACCAACACCATATCTTCTTTCTTATCAATCATCTCTTTTAGATGTTCTTTTTTTAGGGTCTTCATTTCGACCACCTCCATCTTGTTTTAAAAAATTAAAGAAAAAAATATTTATTATTTATTCTTATTTTATTAACAACAATCTCCGCCACACATAGCAATCACCTCCGTATTATTTTTTATTTCTTGTGATATCTTTGAAAAGATCTTTCTGAATCTGATCTACAATATTTACATCATCAAACAAACTATTCATATTGCTTTCAGCTGTTTCAGCTTCAAAGCATTTTCCTTTTTGACAGATTATTTCTTGATTCATTTTTAACCTCTTTACCCTAATGAGCAGGTTGAAGAAAGGGGGGCAACTTCAACCTGCTCAAGGATCAATTCACATTGACTAATTAGTATATAGGCAATAGAAATATAACAAATTGCTGTTGAACAGTTAAATAATGTGTTTAATAGTTAAATAACCTATATATAACGGTGTACATTTCCGTGTTACTTCTTAACATCCTTAGCACCTTAACTTTAGCACTAATCATAGAAAAAAGAAACATTTTTAAGTGGATTACTAATAATAAACAATATGGCTAAGAAACAGAAAAAGAAAGAAGAAAAGGAAGAAGAGTCAAAAAAGGTAGTTAATGCTACATTTGCAGGAGAAAGAGCCATTACAGAAAATTCAGATGATGCTAGAGAACTCTACAATCAAAGCAGGTATGGTAGTCTATTAGATAGTGGAAAAGTACAGCTTTCCTTATTAGAATCACTTTATTTAATAGAAAAGAGCAGACTAAAGGTATTAGATGGCAGGAATAAGCCATTAGAATCTGAAAAATTCTTAAAAAAAGCTCGCAAACTAGAGCCAAATTTCTGGATAAGGTATTGTGTTTTCAAGGATATGCGAAATCGTGGTTATATAACCAAGACTGCATTAAAGTTCGGAGCAGACTTTAGAGTTTATGATAGGGGAGTTAAACCCGGAGAAGATCATGCAAAATGGATTGTTTACCCTGTTCATGAAGCAGATACCTTAACATGGTACGAATTTGCCGCAAAAAACAGGGTTGCTCATTCTACAAGAAAAAAATTATTGTTAGGGATAGTTGACGAGGAAGGGGACGTAACATATTATGAAGTTAAGTGGACAAGGCCTTAGCCATCAACTAGGAACAAAAAACCATAAAAAAGTATATATACTTCTTCAAGTTATTATTTTTTCATGGAAGATAACAATGCAAAGATTCTACAATTTATAAGGCAAAAAGGGCCAATATTACCTGTAGAGGTTGCTAAACACATAAACTCAGATACTTTGATGTCCTCTGCTCATCTTTCTGAGTTAAGTTCTTCTGGAAAATTAAAGATATCTAATGTTAAAGTGGGGGGCTCGCCCCTTTATTACATCCCTGGACAAGAACCCCAACTACAGAATTTTGCAGATAATCTACACGAAAAAGAAAAAAAAGCCTATGATTTATTATCTCAAAAAAAAGTTTTAAGAGATAGTGAAATAGAACCAGTAATAAGAGTTGCTCTAAGGGCAATAAAAGATTACGCAGTCGCATTACAAGTTAATTTCAAAGGAACTTCCCATATATTCTGGAGATGGTATCTGTTGAGCAATAAAGATGCTGAAGAATTGATAATGGCTTTCTTTGAACAGCCTAAACCAACTGAAAAAGTAGTAGATAAAGAAAATAAACCAGAACAGAAAATAACCTCACTCCCAAAAGAAATAACTAAGCCTATTCCTGAGCCAGAAGTAAAAAAATCAGTGGAAGAACCAACAAGAGTTCAAAAGACAGAAGAACAGAAAATCAAAGAGCACATTACTTCAGAATCTAAAGAACCTAAAAAAGAAGCAGAGGAACAAAAAGAGATTCAAAAGCCATTAGAGAAGAAAAGACCAGTCAAAAAAGATAAGATAGATAAAAATCAATTCTTAGACGTAATATCTAATTATTTTAATAAGAATAACATAACTTTGTTAAGTAAAGAGGTAATCAGAAAGAGTGAAATTGATTTTACTGTTCAAGTTCCTTCTGCTGTAGGTAAATTAGAGTATTATTGTAAAGCAAAAGACAAGAAAAAAATCAATGATACAGACCTAGCATCTGCTTTTGCCCAAGGGCAGTTAAGAAAACTGCCAGTTCTATTTCTTACAAATGGCGACCTAACAAAAAGAGCAAAAGAAATGCTACAGAAAGATTTTAAAGGAGTAAGCATTACTAAGCTATAGTATGGGAGTAGATATAACAGATTTATTAGTAAGAAATGAAACTTCTTTAGATGAGCTAAATGGTAAAATCTTAGTTGTAGATGGGCCATTATGGCTTTATCAGTTTCTTAGTTCAATTCGTGGACCAGACGGCGCACTTTTATCAGATTCTAATAACAACATCACATCTCATTTAGTGGGTTTATCGTCAAGAATTCCAAAATTAATGGAAAAGAACATTAAATTAGCTTTTTGTTTTGATGGTAAGGTGCCTGACCTAAAAAAAGAGGAAAGAGAGCGAAGAAAAGAACTTAAGACAGAAGCACAGAAGAAATATGAAGAAGCAGCCAAAAAGAAAGATTTACTGGAGATGAAAAAATATGCTGCAAGGACAACAAGACTTACTAAAGATATGATAAACGAAGCAAAAAGTTTGTTAAGTGCATTTGGAATCCCAGTTATAGATGCTCCATCTGAAGCTGAAGCACAGGCCTCTTATATTGTTAAGAAAAAAGATGCATATGCTGTAGCTACTAATGATGCTGACTGTTTAATGTTCTCTGCCCCAAAAATAATAAAGAACTTAAATCTGGCTGGAAAAAGAAAAAAGACAAGCAAATTAGCATACGAAACAATAAAGCCCGAGTTAATAGACTTAACTGAAAACTTAAATCATTTAGGCATAGATAATGACCAGTTAATAGCCCTATCTATGTTAGTTGGCACAGATTTTAATATTGGAGGAATTAAAGGAATCGGCCCAAAAAACGCATTAAAATTAGTCAATAAGCACAAAACAAACTTCGATTCCTTATTCAAAGAAACAAAATGGGATGAAAGTTTTAAATTTCCATGGACAGATGTATTTTATCTGATCAAGAAAATGCCTGTTACTGACGATTACAATATAAAATGGAGCGAAGTAAGCAGAGAAGGTGTATTAAAAATATTAGTAGATCAGCATGACTTCTCTGAAGAAAGAGTTAATAGTACATTAAACAAACTTTTAGAGAAAAAAGAAAAAAAGCAGCAAAAAGGCTTAGGAGATTTTTTTTAGAATGGATAAAACACTAAAAGCAACATTGAAAGGCAAATTACCAAAAAAATTACTTGATCTGGTGCCATCTTCATACGATACAGTCGGAGATTTAGCTATATTCTCAGATTTTCCTGAAGAACTAGTTAAGAAACAAAAGTTCATTGGAGAAACTTTACTTAATTTACGTAGAAACATAAAGGTTGTTTTGAAAAAGTCAGGAAAATATTCAGGAACCTATAGGACACCCCAATTAAGGATTATTGCAGGCGAAAGACGCAAAGAAACAACACTTAACGAGAACGGAATTAGACTAAAACTTCATCCGGAAAAAACATACTATTCAGTAAGAAGCGGGAACGAACGTAAGAGGATAATGGAACAGGTTAGAGATGGAGAAAGTATTTTAGTGATGTTCAGCGGTATTGGGCCTTTCTCTTTAGTATTTTCAAAACATAAAAGCCCTAAAGAGATTTATTCAGTAGAGATTAACCCGGAAGCATGCAAATATCAGAAAGAAAACATTCTATTAAACAAATCAAAGAACATTAAGTTATACCTAGGAGATGTACGTAAGATAGTTCCTAAACTGAACAAAAGATTTGACAGGATCTTGATGCCTCTGCCTAGAAGCGCAGAAAAATTCTTAGATATTGCATTGAAAGCAGCAAAAAAGAACTCAGTAATTCATTTTTATGATTTCCTACATGAAAACGATTTTAATCTAGCAAAAGAGAAAATAGAATCTGCATGTAAAAAAGCAAAGAGGAAATATAGAATTCTGAATTTTATTAAGTGCGGTCAGTTCGGGCCAGGAATTTTTAGAATATGTGTTGATTTTAAAGTATTATGAAAGTGTACGCTCAGCAGTTACTTTCCGTATGTCATTGGCTTTCGCCTCCTCGGGTGTTCACTTAATCATCGCGTACACGTTAGAGTTGCTTATAGCATATTTAATGCTTTTCTTTTTTAAAAATTAGAGATATGTTACTATCCAAAATACCTAAGATAATCTTCGCCTTCTTCTTTTTCTTCTCTTCTAACTTTGGCTATGGCCTTAATCAGATCATCTTTTGTGACTTTAGTTCTATTCTGCCTTATAGCAAAATAACCTGCTTCTGTACATACAGCATTTATCTCAGCTCCTGAGAAGTTTTCCATTCTATCAATAATGTTTTTTACATCAAACCCTTTATCTAGAGTCATATCTTTGCTATGAATCTTAAATATCTCAATCTTGCCTTCTTTAGTTGGCACAGGAACCTTAATCAATCTATCTAATCTTCCAGGCCTTATTATTGCAGGATCCAATATATCTTTCCTATTTGTAGCCCCAATAATCTTTACATTACCTAAGGGCTTAAAACCATCTAGTTCAGCAAGTAACTGCATAAATGTTCTATTTACTTCTCTTTCACCAGATGTTCCAATCTCCATCCTTTTTGATGCTAATGCATCTATTTCATCAATAAATATTACAGCAGGTGCTTTCTTTCTTGCCATTTCAAATATTTCTTTAACTAGTTTTGCACCCTCCCCTATGAATTTCTGGACTAATTCAGTAGCAACAACCTCTATAAATGTAGAGCCAGTAGATTTAGCAACTGCTTTAGCAAGCAATGTTTTCCCAGTTCCTGGCGGCCCATACAGTAATATTCCTTTTGGCGGTTTAATACCTACTTTCTTGAACAACTCAGGTTTTTTCAATGGTAATTCAACAACTTCTTGTATCTCATTCTTTTGATTATCCAGCCCGCCTATGTCTGTCCATGCTATTGTAGGCTTCTCAACTATCACAAACTTTTCAACATTAAACTTCTTTGTTGTAGGTATCTTTTTTATTACTATAAGATTCTTCTGCTCAGCCAGCACCATATCTCCGGGTCTTAGCTTTTCACAAGAGTCAGAAATATTAACACAAAACTGGTTACCATTGGGAATTGATATTATTGCTGTCTTTTCATGTAGGTCTTTAATCTCACAAACCATCAGCGGAGGCGACCTTAATTTGTCTATCTCTTCCCTTAGTTTATTTATAGTCTCCCTTAGTACTTTATTCTCATCTTCTGTCATATTGGGGGTGCTTGTATATTTATAGATTACACTATCCAATACGTCTTTGTCTTTCGTTTCTGGCGGTGCCATTTGGTCTTTAAGTAGGGGTGTATTTAAAAAAGTTTGGTTTTATAGAAGAAGTTTTCCATCTTTCATTATCTTTTTCTCGTCTACAATCACAGTTGGCTTTGAGATTATACCGTCCAGGTGCAAAGGAGCTTTAGTCTTACCACCAGGATAACTGGTATTATCTCCTACGGCAACATGAACTGTTCCATAAACCTTCTCATCCTCTAAGGTTAAACCAGTTATCTTAGCTTTATAGTTCGTTCCAATTGCAAATTCAGCAATATTATATACATTCTTGTTTTTCTGATTTTTTAACATTATCCTTAATTTATTAGCATCCCCTTTACCAGAGATCTTTGTTACAAAACCATCTTTTACCTCAATATTAATACTACTCTTTAATTTCCCGATTCCAGCCATCGTCTTATCTACAATTAAAACTCCGTTTGTTTTGCCTTCAACTGGAGCAAAACCCACTTCACCAGCAGGAAGATTCCCAAAATCTCCTTTTCCAGTATAAAATCCAATATCAGTAAATAACTTATTCGTATGAACAACTAAATCCGTTCCTTTCTTAGTTATTAATCTAATCTTCTTTTTATTTTTCAATACTCTACTCACATTTTGACTTAATCTTTTTATTTTGTTATAATCAGCAGTCAATGTTCGCTTCATCATATCTTCTGTTATACCTGGCATAGAAGCTATTCTTACTCCTTTTTTTGAAGCATTCCTTCTAGCATCTGTATGGGACAAAGATTTAGTAGTAGCCATAACAACAACATCGTATTTTTTTATTTCGTAAGCAACTTTCTTAGAAGGTTCCTCCCCATTTACTTTCCCAATTGGAGTTTCAATTTCGTCTACTTTCTTAGATATTTTTCTAGCTTTTTCTAGAAGGATATTGGCAATTCTCTGTTTATTCTTATCATAAACAACAAGAAAGGATTCTTTCTTTTTTAAACCCATACAACTCTTTAGAACATTTAAAGCAGCTTTTTCTAACATCTTAGATAACGAACTTGCCTTTCTTATGGATCCAATGCTTCTTGCCATTCTTATCAACACCATATATATCCAGCTTTTGTCTTGGAGAATCTATTACAACATCTGTATGGTAATACGTTGCCCTATCAGGATCAAATCCAGAACCTAGGGCTATATGTATCATGTTTGCTATCTTCTCATTTACAATAAGGTAATTACATAGTTCTGCCTGGGGATTTGTATTAATTGCAAATTCTCCAATATTATTGAAGTTTCTCTTATTTATCTCTATAATCTTTTTAGGCATTGATTTGCTTTTTTCGTGTTTTGCGAGAAGTTTCCGCGCTTCTTTCTTCTTTTCATTGAACTTATTTATTATCTTCTTCTCCCCAGAAACTATCTTATAATTATTCCCAAAGCAATTCACAACAAAAGGTTTCTTGTTATTCAATATGTAGCTCTGATCAATACTTATAACAACATCACCTATGAACTGTCCTTTGATATATTCAGGAGTTGTAAATGCCTCTCCTCCAGGAATATTTGCCATTGTTCCTGCCTTTATTCCAGTTTCCTTTAGATGACTTTTATTTACCAAATTTCTTGTTTCAACATCAGAACCGCGAAACTTCCTTCTCTTGCCATCTTTAGAGACCAGTCCTACATTCAACTTAGTCCTATACTGTCCAAACTTCTTACCAATAACCTTGATATACTCACATTTCTTTGTTACATCTATTATCTTGTGGTCTCTCTTTTGCATTTCTAACCAATTAATGTTACTTGTTTTTATAAAAATATCAATAGGTAGAGTTTCAGTAAATGCTACTCTTGCAAGAGGCATTCTTGGGTCTAATGCTGTTTGAGGGTAGAAATCCAGCTTGTATATCATCTGGCCAGGAGAAAGCCACCTTGTTTTCTTGTTTTTTGAAGGATACCCTACACATTCTCCAAATTTATGCTTTCCAGAATAGCCTTTTCCATGAATACCAAAAACAGCACTTGCTGTCTGCAGCCTATCTATTCTAAGGAGCTTAGATACTTCCTTAAATGCCTTGAATATAGGTTCATTAACATCTTTACATAGCTCACATCCCAAAATAGTTGCTTTCAATTCAGAAATTCTTTCTGGTGTAGCTAGTTGTGAATTTCTCGAGGTAGAAGTTCCCATACCAACTACTTGTTTTCTTACAGTCTTCATCATTGCATAGCTAATCTGAAAAGAATCCAGATAATCCTCAATTGGAAGTCCTAAATCTTTTTTCTTCCGCAATAAATCAAAACCAATACTTACTTTCTCTTTTTTCTTTAGATCATAAACCTGATTCCATATTACTTTTGCAGTTTTAAGTAGATCTCCTTCTCTATACTCTTTAAACCAGGATGCATCATAAGGCACTGAAAAACTGCCTTCAAAACCTTTACTTTCTGCTTTTAAGTATATCTCTGGCGCTTTAAATAGATCCTTAATCTCCCCACCACATTTTTTATCTACAAGCGAGATAAATTTCTTTAGTGCATTTGTTTTTTTATTCTTAGTTCCTTGCTTTAACTCATAATAACAAGCCCACACATCCTTCAATACATCTAAACTGGATGATTTCTTATTGATTACCTGGACATTCATATCCCCTTCCAGTTCATGTATTGTTTTTGATAGGGGGGCTAATGTATAAAATGCCTTTTTCTGGCTAACATCCAATATAACTAATGTTGTTTTTCCCTTAACCTTATTAAGAATCTTTTTGTATCCTTCACACACTTTTTCAAGTTTCCTTAAATCATATCTTCTCATATTACTTACCTCTTTTTTATCATTAGCTCTTTTGAGACCTTTGTTAGAACTTCTACTTTGCCTTTTGTAACTAATATATCATCTTCTATCCTCATGCCAAAATCCTTCATATAGATTCCTGGTTCAACTGTAAAAACAACATTCTCTTTAATCTTATCTTTAGACTCCTCCATAAGATTAGGCAATTCATGTATCTTAATACCAAAACCATGACCTAATCCATGGGTAAAATATCTTGCGTATTTCCCTAAACCGTTTCTGACTTCCTTAACTACTTCACTACATTTCTTACCTAGTTTCAATCCTGAAATAGCCTTTTTTTGTACATCTAATATGAGACTATATATCTCTAGCTCTTTTTTAGATGGCTTTCCTAAATACACTGTTCGCGTAGTGTCAGTACAGTAATTCTTATACCTAATTCCAAAATCAATAAAACAAAACCCATTTTTTAAATTAGCATTCTCTGTTTTGTGATGCGCTACAGATGAGTTCTTTCCAGAAGCAACAATTGTAGGAAAAGCAAGATCACATCCTCTTTTTTTAGTCTCATACTCTAAATACGCTTTAACTTCCCCTTCTGTCTTAAAGCTCTTAAATCTCCTGAAACATTTCTTTAGTATATCATCAGAAATCCTACATCCTTTTCGTATTATCTCTATCTCTTTCTTTGTTTTTTGTTCTCTTAACTTATATAATTCATTCTTTAGATCAACAAATCTTGATTTTCCCAATGCTTTCTTGAAGATATCTTTTAACTCCAGTGTAAATTCCTGCTTATTTATCCCTACCCTTCCTTTTCTTATTCGGTTCTGCCTTATTTTCTCGTCGGTAATCTCAGACAATCTTTTTTTCTTATGCGGCTTATAAACTTTTAACCCCGGCTCATTAACATTCTTAGCCTCTATCTTAGGGACAATGATGAATGGTTTTTTCTTCTTCGGAACCACAAGCACCCCTACTCCACCATACCCTGAAAAATAAGCCATATCATAATTAAATCTCTCAAAATCAGAATTAGCAAAAAGAGCAAAATCAATCTTCTTTTTAACTAAAACCTTCTGCAATTCCTTTATCATTACCATAAACAACAAAATATATAAACTCCCTATTTAAATATTTTGAATGTGATGAAGAAGTTAAAACTAAATACTGGATTAACTCTTGTTTTGAAGAAAAAACAGACTGAAACAGTAACCATCCAGGCAACAGTTAAGGTAGGTTCTAATAATGAAGATGAAAGAATCAATGGGATATCTCATTTTATTGAGCATATGCTTTTTGAAGGCACTAAAAAAAGAGCCAATTCCCGCATAATCTCTAATGAGATAGAAAGTATAGGCGGAGAACTGAATGCATATACATCTAACGAAAGAACTTGTTTTTATGTCAAGGTTCCAAAGAAATATCAAGATAAAGCATTAGATATAATCTCAGATATAATACAAAACCCGTTATTCAACGAGAAAAATGTAGAAAAGGAAAGAAAAATCATCCTTAAAGAGATAAATCTTCATAAGGACGAACCTAGATTTCATCAATGGATATTGTTCTCTAGCGCCTTATTCAAAAAACACCCTGCAAGACTAGCAACTTATGGTACAGTTGAAGCAGTCAAAAGTATGACTAGAAAGGATTTGTTAGCTTACTATCATAACTACTACATCCCTAACAATATTATTTTATCAATAATCGGAAATTTCAACAGCAATATAATAAATAATGTTAAATCTAAATTTAAGAATTTTAAGTTCTCAAAATCACCTAAATTAAAAAGTATAGTTGAACCAAAACAAAAAAAGACAACGAAAAAAGAAAAAAGAAAACTCCTTAGTTCCTATGTAGTCTTCGGTTACAAGACCCCCAAGAGGATTAGCAGAGATTCTTATATTTTGGATGTAATCAAGGCAATCTTAGGCAGAGGCCAATCAGGCAAGATATTTGATGAAGTTAGAAACAAGCGTGGTTTAGCTTATGAAGTTGGTGTTCATCACGAACCCTCTATTGATCATGGATTTTTTGCAATTTATATGAACACTGATAAGAAAAACATACAAAAGATTATTGATTTAGTGCTAAAAGAATTCAATAATCTGAAAAATTTGACATTGAATGAGCTAAATGAAGCAAAAGGATTCTTAACAGGCCACCATATTTTGGATAATGAAGACACAAGAGAATTAGCAGATGAACTAGGGTATTGGCAAAGCATAAAGGATGCAAAATTGTTTAATAATTATATCAAAGAAATAAATAAAGTAACAAAGAAAGAAATCCAAAGTACAGCTAAAAAGTATCTGACAAAGAACTATGCATTAGCAGTTATTGAGCAGACGTGATTCTTTGAATTATTTGAGCGATTTTATAATCTTTAAACAGTTAATTTTATATAGAATAAGCTTTTTAATGGACTTATTAAAATAGTTTAGGGGGCAATTTAAATTAAAAAAATAATACTTTTTATTCTATTTTTTATGTTTGTTAATATTGCTTATGCTGTTCCGTGCAACAGTACTCTTACAGATGGATGTACTATATTAGATGATATCGTTCTTACGCCTGGAACGTACTATTTGCCTAACGGGATATACATATTAGGGTCTAATGTAGATTTAGACTGCAACGGGGCTACTTTAGAAGGATCTGGCACTGGCCAGGGTATTAGGGTAATAGGTACAATAACTAACTATACAATAAAGAACTGCAACATCAATAATTTTAACTATGGAATCTATCTTTATCAATCTACTGGCACTTACTATTCTTATAACACTTACCAGAAAGATGGAATCATAACCGGAAATACGATATCTGGGAATAATAGGGGAATATATGCTTATGGCATTGCCAATGCTGATGGAAAAAAAGCCCATATTGTGAACATAAGCATAACAGGCAATACAATAACAGGCAATAATGATGGCATATATTTTAGTGGGATTGTTCATGACAATTTAGTCTGGGATAATACTTTCCAGGATAATACTAATAGCGGAGTATATATATTCAGTTCTGCTTCTTCAAACACTGTATGGGATAATGACTTTTATGATACAGGAATATTTTATACGCACACAGATAATTATTTCTGTAGTGATGGAACAGCTAACAACTACTATCTCGGGGCTGATGGACCTGAATGTGACTGTTATTTAGCATACGATGCTATGACTATAGACAATGATGCAGAGCTTTGCCTTAGGACATATAATCTTTTAACTGGCATTTTAATGGATAGTTCTTCAAAATTAGACTGTAATGGAGCTACATTGAAAGGGTTAGGCAATGCCAATAGTTATGGCGTTAAGGTAGCTGGCACAAAATCCAACTATACAATAGAAAACTGCAACATCAATAATTTTGACTACGGGATCTATCTTTACCAATCTACTGGAACTTATTATCCTTATGATATATATCAAAAAGACGCAATCATAACTGGAAACATAATATCAGAGAATAATAGGGGTATTTATGCTTATGGTGGGACTTATACTGGCGGGAGAAAAGCCCATATTGTGAACATAAGCATAATAGGCAATACAATAACAAATAATGATAATGGTATCTATTTCAGTGGGGTTGTTCATGACACATTAATTAAAGACAATAGTATCTTTTCAAATGAAGATTATAACCTACAGAATAATGCTTATTATAATGTATCTGCAGAATATAACTACTGGGGTTTTAGCAATGAAAGCTTAATATCTGAAACAATCTATGACTATTATGAAAATTCTTTTTACGGCATTGTTGACTTTATACCGTATTTAACAGGAGGCGAGGAAGAATCCTTATTGGAGAAATATGCTCCTGTTTTATACTTCCATCCTGATGAGCAGTTCTTCCCAACAACAATAGATGCTATGCTAAATGAGAGTGATTTGATGGAGTCTAAAGTATGGTTTGATGAGGTAATTGATGAGATTCCTGTAGCAATAGAGAGTCTTAGTTCTCTAGACGTCACAGATGAGTATTATTTTGATATGAGGGGTGCGAGTGGGGGGTATGAGAGGGCAACACTATATGAAATTCCAGATCCTCATAGGTTCGACATTTATTCATACGATGTATATGCGCGAGAATTAGAACCAGATAATGAACATATCGTTCTTCAATATTGGTTCTTTTATCCTTATAATAATTGGAAAAATAAACACGAAGG
Source organism: Nanobdellota archaeon (assembly GCA_034660355.1). GTDB lineage: Archaea > Nanobdellota > Nanobdellia > Woesearchaeales > JACPBV01 > JAYEIZ01. The sequence continues at coordinate 144 of JAYEIZ010000124.1, read as the reverse complement.
AGATTGGGAGATGATACAATTAATTCTTAATAAAAGTAATCAGAGTCCAATATCTACCACCTTTTCTTTTCATTATGATGCTCTAACTCTTAATTGGAGTCAGGCTGAAAAGATTAATACTTATAATCCAAAAGTATTCGTAGC
>JAYEIZ010000123.1:0-3202 GCA_034660355.1 Nanobdellota archaeon | reverse complement strand
ATTTTCCCCAAGGGTTTCGATATAACTATTTGACTTAGCAACTTTAACAAGATGGTAGCTTATTGAGTTTAATGGTAAAATTATACTACTCAACAAAGGAGAGAAAGTTTTTTGTAGATAAGATGTTGTTTGCTTCATAGTTTAATCCACAAATTAAACTATGCGCTTCTCCTATGTGCTTTTTTCTGAGCACTTAGGGGGGGTCATTTTCTAATCGGAGATACTGTCTACACATAATAATATTAGTATTCCCTAGTAGTAAAATTTAAATAAAGGATAATATTCTCTTACATTATATGGGCAATAGTAGAGAGATTATTTCAAGAAGAGAATTCTTATCAAAGTCAGCAGTTCTTGCAGCTGTAGCAGCAGGTTGCAGTAGATCAGAACCAGATAAGCCTAGACCGCTAAGAGCATTCAATCCTGGCGTCAAGGAGTTTTATCTTCATGGCGATGCAGTAGGAGATCTAGAATCAGATAGAGTATGGCAGAAGCAATTCGATGAATATCGAAGACATAGAACAGACTCATTTGACCAAACTGTGAAATCTATTGATGATTCTTTAATGCCAGACCAATCTATCGTTCCACCTATTAGCGATAGGGTAATACCTGCTTCTCTTGTAAGTAAAGATAAATTAGATTGGACTGTTCAAAACAGCGGATATATGGCTAGTCGAAGTTGTGTTGTTAATGACAACGTCACAGGCACATTTATCCCCCTTTGTACTGCTCTTTTACTCGAAGGTAAAAACTATGTTGGCCTTGCAAATGTTATGGGGGCTGATTTTGTTCTTTGGCCAACAGAAGAAAGACGAACCGATTTTAGTCAAGATAACGAAACCTACAGTAATCCAATTAGGGCTTTGTTGCATAAATATGAACAAACTCCTGAAGATATAGATACAACAAATGTGTATATAATATCACCTGGATCAGGATATACGCTTGCACCTTTATATGGGTTTTTAACTCAGCAAGGATATAGAAAAGAAAATATCCGGATTATATTTGATTCTAGCAGCAAAAATTTTGATGTTCAAGCAAAACCTGGTGATATATCCATTCTTTGGCAATCTAAGTTAGATGGTAGACATTATACCAGACCAGGAGAAGCACACACAATAAAACCTTTCTATGCATTGATGCAGCAGTTTGGGAAATAAATATTGATTAGAATAGAATATAAAAAGGTTTATATATAATATATTAGCAAACATTTCTTATGTCGTTGTTTAAAGGGGGGATTCATCCTAGATATGATAAGATAACAAGAAAAAGTAAGATAGAGGTAGCGCCTTTTCCTAAGAAAGTCGTCATTCCGTTACAACAGCACATTGGAGCGCCATGCGATGCTATTGTTGAGCTTGGTGATAAGGTTAAGATAGGCCAGAAGATTGCCGAGTCAAAAGCTTTTGTTTCTGCCCCTATACATTCTTCTATTTCAGGTATAGTTAAATCAATAGAAAAAATGCCTCATCCTGTTTTAGGTGAGTGCAATGCTATTATAATTGAATCAGATGGGAAGATTGAGTGGGATTCACCCATCAAAAGAAGAGATAATGTTGATAAGCTAACAAAGGATGAACTTAAGAATATAATAAAAGAAGCCGGAATAGTTGGTTTAGGCGGAGCTGCGTTTCCAACTCATGTTAAATTGAGTCCTCCTCCTGGGAAGGAGATAGATACTGTTATTCTTAATGGAGCGGAGTGTGAGCCTTATCTTACTTGCGATCATAGGATGATGTTGGAGAAGACTGAACAGATAATAATGGGTTTTGAGATAATAAACAAGATTCTAGAGCCTGATTTCTGTGTTGTTGGTATAGAAGACAATAAGATAAATGCAATAGCGTTATTTGAGGAAAAGATTCTTGATATGAACTTAGGGAAGAAGATAACTATCGGAAAGTTAGATACTATCTACCCACAAGGTGCTGAGAAGAACCTGATTCATTCAATGATAGAGAGGAAAGTTCCTAGTGCAGGTGGGCTTCCTATGGATGTTGGTGTTATAGTTCAGAATGTTCAGACTGCTAAAGCAATTTACGATGCTGTTTATGAAGGTAAGCCCTTAATTGAGAGGGTTGTTACAATAACCGGCGCTGTTAAAGAACCTAAGAACCTACTTGTTAAGATTGGAATGCCTGTTAAAGAGCTAATAGAATTTTGTAAAGGTTATGATGGTACTACTGGAAAGATTATTTCTGGCGGGCCTATGATGGGTATTGCACAATATACTGACCAAATTCCGATAATAAAAGGAAGTAGCGGTGTTTTAGTTCAGCATGAAGAACTTCTTAAAGAAGAAGAAAGAGACTGCATAAGATGTGGGAGATGTATTGATGTCTGTCCTATGCTTCTTATGCCCACTATGATTTCACAATATGCTCAGAAAGATGATTTTGATAATTGTGGTGAGTATTTTGCACTAGATTGTTATGAATGCGGGTGCTGCAGTTATAGCTGCCCAAGCAAGATTCCACTTGTTCATTGGATAAAGTATGCTAAAGATCAATTAATGAAACGTAAAAAGAAATAATCAATAATAAAAAATAAATCAAATAAAAAAATAAAATGGATGAAAACAAAAAATTAACAATTTCAACAAATCCACATATTAAGGGTAGTGATAATGTAAATAAGATAATGTGGTATGTTGTAATAGCGTTACTTCCTGCTACAATAGCTGGAGTAGTTTTTTTTAAGGGAAGGGCTGTTTTAGTTGTAGTTGCCGCAGTGTTGTCTGCTGTCTTGACAGAATATTTAATACAAAGGTTTACTAAAAAATCAATTACTATCAAAGATGGCTCTGCTGTTCTTACTGGTTTGTTATTAGCTTTAGTCTTATCGCCATTAGTTCCCTGGTGGATTGCAGTTTTAGGTTCAGCTTTTGCAATTGCAATTGGTAAACATGTTTTTGGGGGTTTAGGGCATAATATATTCAATCCTGCTTTAGTCGGAAGAGCATTTCTTGTTGCTTCCTGGCCTGTATTGATGACCAGATGGATGCTTCCTGATGGAGTTACAGGAGCAACTCCCTTAGGTATGTTGAAGTTAGAAGGTATTATGACAGGTTATTGGGATTTATTTATAGGTAATATCGGCGGGACTGTTGGAGAGACATCTGCTTTGGCTTTATTGATAGGTGCGGGGTTCTTGTTTTATAAGAAAGTGATTGATTGGCGCATACCTACATTAT
>JAYEIZ010000122.1:0-3210 GCA_034660355.1 Nanobdellota archaeon | reverse complement strand
TAGGAAGGAATAAGCTATGGAGTTTGATAGAGTTCTTTTACGCAAAATGGAATTTTGGGAGACTTTACCCCTTATTTACCCTGATTATCAAAGATAATCAGAAAATCAATATTAACTAAACGGTATCTTATTAAGCGACAATGTTTCGCTTAATATTTAAGATGGGGCGTAATTGTCCCATAAATAATGCCTTTTCTTATTAACTATGTTAATTCTATATAGAACTTATATGTTGTTGGAGCAGTAATATCTCCATTCTCACCCACAATCATCTGGAAATGAGTTGTCACATTATTAAATCCCCAGCCAGGATTAACGATTGATGTGTAGATAATTGTATCTGTGTTATTGATAGTTAACATTGTTTCATTCCAGGTTGGATTTAGTTGATACGTTCCATTTGTGTATAAATTGGCCATTGGGCAATCATACAATTCAACTGTTCCAACTGTAATACTGCTCATTGTAGAATTAAATGTTTCATTAACACCATCACTGTCAGTTGAACCCATACCATAAGACTCCTCTATCTCTGTTATGTTCAAGCAAGATTCATTCTGCCCAGTACAGTTGTGTCCTAGGTTTCCACTGGTTAAGTTTATACATTTAACAACACCCCAGTTATTCACAGTTTCATTTGCAGCATAGACTTCTCCTTTTGGATTAGCTATTCCTGCCCAAGAAAACATTGTCCAATTATTTGCATCATCTAATGTTATAGACCCAGTTATATTTCCATAATAACCTTGCCATCTTCTGGTTACACTAGCAGACGTTATAGTTAATTGAGTTATATTACCTGCTTGTGCATTAACAGTCTGGCTCCCACTCCCAAAGGTAGTCCTTCTTGTGCTGCTTTCTTCATCCACTGATGTTGGGCCATAAGGCTCTGAAACAGCACATACAACTGCTATTGAAAGCAGTATAGTTATTAACCATATTACTTCTATCTTTCTTATCATTTACACTTACTCTCTCTATTTCACTTACGCTTACGCTTTTCAGCTAATCAACTTAAACTAAATCAAAAGACTTTTTATAACAGGATAATACATTATTTGGGTCATATATTATGTGTAGATCCTTGACTAAATCAAGGCTTTTCAGCTGATCTTTACTCAAGAATTGTATGTTAAACCTTACACCCTCTTTGTTTTTGTTTCCAATTACCATCTCTTTTCCAATCTTCTCTTTTAACTCCTTCTTTGCATCTGTAAGGATAACTACATCCACATCCGAATCACTATATTTTATAATCGCCATGCCATTTATGTCCTCAATATGGTCTTCGATCTTCCAATAGAATTTCTCAAGGTAATAATGTATCCTAGAATCATCAACAAACCACATCTTAAGTATTGTGTCATGGTAATCTGAAAGCTTTAACAGCTTCCTGTCAGCAAATCCCTTAGTTGCACTCACGAGATATGCACAATCATAAGCTAAAGAGAACAGTGTTCTTGGTTTGCCCTTCTCTCTGTTACTGACCTTCTCTTTCTTGATTAAGCCATATGCCTCTAAAAGCCGAAGTTGATGCCCTACATTCCCCATTGTTGTATCATATTTGTTGGCTAACTGCAAAGGAGACAACTTTTGCTCAGAAAGATCCTTTATAATACCCCATTTACTATCGCTAAATACACTACCAATATTCATCTAAAACACCTCGAACTTTTTTAACATACTAATATACAAATTAACCGATTTCTTAACTTAATATACTAAAATGGGTACTAGTATATAAATGTTTTGGTGTTTGATTAATTATTACAAGAAATATCAGATTATTGTATACTTAATACACTACTTAATTAATCATTTAACTACTAAACCCAAAAAAAGATTAAACTTTTCTCTAGAAGAAATTAATGAGAAAAAACCTACTTAATCTTACTAACCTGTAGCATCTACCGCACTGAACTCTAGTGTTCCATTACAAAATCCAGATACACCCGAGGGAATATATAATTTCCAATATGTTGAATTTGTTTCATTACCCACATTGTTATCATCAGTTTTTACAGGCAACCTCAAACTAGGGATTAGTGTCGAAGTATTTGATAGATTCGTCATATTCGCATACGTACTTTGTTGGGCTATAGTAAGATTATTGGTATATCTTTGATAGAAATTAGATATGTTTCCTGTTTCGCAAATCATGCAAGTATCATTAAACGATAAATTATACTCTGCAGTACCCCCCCATCCCCTGACACTGATATTAAGCGGCACATTTCCTATATTAGTTACATTAATCACAGAATAATTAGACATCTCTGTAACAGACATATCTCCATAGTCTAGTTCAGATTGTGGAATCTCAATCCCAACAAGTGTATTTATAGCAACCACGGTAGAATTATCGCTATCCTCCAGTCCAGTAGCATCTGATACAGTCATATTACATCCCCATGTTCCATTATTTGCATAATAATATACATCAAAAAGACAATAACAGGATGCATTATTATTATTGCTATTAGGTATTACAGTGCATGATGAGTTACAGCTTGCATTCTGATATCTGTAGTTATTATCAAATGTATCACCATCTCCCCAGCTAGTGTCATAAAATGTTGCATTCACCTCTACAATATCATCCCACCCATTACCATCATATATTAGTCCAGTACAATTTAAACTAATCGTACCATTTGGTTCTAGATCAATAGGGGCAGAATTAATAACAGATACTCGATATATAACTGGGAAAACATTAGTCACATTCACTTTTGTTATGGTCCTATTATTGAATCCACCTACATCAGAGGCTTCTAAAGTTATCCCTATTCCAACCCCTACTAAGATTAAAAGTCCAATTGCCATAATCCAGATATTATCTTTATACTTTTCCATATATACCCTTTTATTGAAATAATCTTCTAAACTAACTCAACATAAAATTGGTATGTTGTTGGAGCATCGATATCTCCATTATCTGCCACAATCATCTGGAAATCCCATGTTTTACCATTAAACCCCACTCTATCATTTTCAACCTCTGTTGCAAATATAACAGTCTTTGTGCTGATATTTTCTTGCAGCAATGTTTCATTCCAGAAATTACTGGTTGCATTATTCACATACATATTTGTTGAAGGGCACATCGTTAAATCCTTTGTCCCTATACTAATATTGGTATAGCCAGTGAATGTCTCATCAAAACCATCCTTGTCACCAGAACTCATATTGAATGCGCCCTCTAGATCT
>JAYEIZ010000121.1:0-3233 GCA_034660355.1 Nanobdellota archaeon | reverse complement strand
TGTTTGCTAAGTTCAAGTACAAAAACCTTTGCGAAGCTTCAATTCGCAAAGCAGCTAAAAGGCATAACATCAAGATTCATATCCTTCGAGTTATGCCTGACCATTTGCATATGATGGTTACCCTGCCTAAAGGCATGAGCGACGTAAAAGCTATACAACTTCTTAAAGGTATTTCATCATACGCTTTTTTCAAAAACCATCCCAAAGCCCGCTTAAGATATCCTAGGGGGCATCTTTGGAGCAGGGGTGGTTCTGCCGTAACAGTTGGCTATAACCAAATCTCTGACACTTTGAAATATATTTTGGAACAAGAACAGCATCATGCTGTTTCTTGCTAGGAAGCTTTAGCTCCCAGTGCTGGATACTGTGGACTTTAGTCCACAGAGGAGGTCATTTTATTGTAATGTTGTCTATTGGTTTCCTTTCCAGATATGGAATAGATATAGCCATCCATTAGAGCAACAGGTACCTTACAACTCTGTAGCGCTTGTTCCATTTACCCTAGTCCTTCCCTTATCTCAAATGAGAAAAAAGAATTATATGAGTTCCAAAAAGCCATGACTTATCTAAAACCATCTTAAACTTCATGAAAATGTTATAATCATAACATAATCTTTATAAATATTCTATTTGTTCGAATGTTTAAGGTGATATAATGACAAAATTAAGAGTGGGTATCTTAGGCGTAACAGGGATGGTTGGAAAAGAATTATTGAAAGTGCTTTTTGATAGAAAGTTTCCTATAGAAACATTAAAAGTATATGCTTCTAAAAGGTCAGTTGGAAAGAAGATTGAAACTCCATTAGGTACCCTTACAGTTGAGAATGCTGATACTGCAGATTACTCTCAATTAGATATAGCTTTTTTTGCAATTGGTGGGGGGTGGCCAAAAGAGAATGCTCCTAAAGCTACAGGAGCAGGATGTTTTGTAGTAGATAATTCATCTACATTCAGATATGATAAAGAGATTCCTTTAGTTATACCTGAGATTAATCCAGATGCTATCGGTGAAAGTAAGTTAGTAGCTAATCCTAACTGCACAACTGCAATTGCTGCAATTCCATTATGGGTATTGCATAAGAATTTTGGGCTTAAAAAAGTAATAATTTCTACTTACCAGGCAACTAGTGGTGCAGGTAATGGTGGAATGGGAGAACTAGAGACTGAAACAAAAAAAGCTCTTGATGGAGAAAAGCCAGGAAATGAAGTATTTGCTCATCCTATCCCATTTAATGTGATTCCACATATTGATAAGTTTCAAGATAATAAGTATACAAAAGAAGAGATGAAGGTAGTCTGGGAAACGCATAAGATATTTGGAGACGATTCAATTCTAATATCATGTACTTGTGTTAGAATCCCAACTATGCGTGCACATTCTGAATCAATTGTTGTTGAGACAGAGAAGCCAATTACATCTGAAGCAGCTACAGAGTTGTTTGAGAAAACTTCTGGAATTGTTGTAAAGGATGATATAGAGAATAATGTTTATCCAATGCCATTAAGCGCATCTGAGAAGTATGATGTTGAAGTAGGAAGGATAAGGCAGAATATAATCTTTAAGGAGAATGGTCTAGAGTTCTTTGTATGTGGTGACCAAATCTTAAAGGGTGCTGCATTAAACGCTGTTCAAATTGGAGAATTGATTGTTAAGGAAAAGTTTTAGCTATTTTCCTAAATAAATCACTTCTTTTTCTTTTTTGAAGTGAGGATCACCTGATACTAAAGTTAAGTTATGTGTCTTTGCACTAATATATATTAGAGAATCCCCTAGACCAACATTTCTTTGTACATTGAATTTAGCTGCATTCAATGCTATCTCAGCTTCGATAGGTATTATAAAACACCGCGACATCATGTAACTTACAATTTCATTAGCTACCTTTTCACTTTTCTTGTTCAATGCCACCTTATAAACCTCTGCAAGATTTATTACACTAATGAACAATTGTTTATCAGAATCTATATACTCTGCTATCTTCTTACTGTATTTAGTTCCATTAAAATATTCTATCCAACACCAAGAATCAAGCAAAACGGTCAATTTCTTCCCTCTTAAATTCTCCTAGACCAGGGAATTTACCAAGATAAGACTTCTTTGGTTTTTTTATCTTAGTTATTATCTTTTGGATAGTCTCATCGAAGGTTTCACTATTTGATTCTTCTTTTACCATTTTCAATAGAAAATAGGTGTCATCCTTTAATGCAATTGTAGTTGACATGTTATATCACTATAGATTATAGTGATATAACTTATATTTAAATCTTTTGTTTTTAAGTAGTTGCGTAGGCTGGAACATTTCTTTTATTACTTGATTTATCTAAAGCATATTTGTATAGCAGTCTATTGGCTGAAGTTAGGGCTAATTGGTATTCAAGCTGTACAAAATTCCAGGCATAAATTAATCCAGGAGTCATAAAAAGATAGGTGTTTTTTATAGATTGGAGATAATGTGGTTTTATGCCTTCTTGGTACATCTCTTTGGGTAAGTTAAGTATTTTTCCAGATATTGTATCTTTTATGATCCTGCTTGGAGGATAGTTATATAGAAAACTTTAAAAATAATATAGTAAATGCTATAATCTCAATGGTACCTATAAGCCATAAAAGGATAAATGGAAAGACAGTTATTGGGCTTACTGAGCAGGTTACATTATTTACTAAAGGTGCCAAAAAGACGATAATGGCTAAGATAGATACAGGAGCAAGCAAAAGCTCTATTGATGTTAATTTAGCTTCTCAGCTAAGATTAGGGCCTATAATAAAATCAAAATTAGTAAAATCTGCATCTGGAAATAAGCTAAGGCCAGTTATAGAATCAGTAGTTGAGCTAGCTGACAAGAGGATTAAGGCAGAATTCACATTAGCAGACAGGTGGCATATGAAATATAGGGTTTTAGTAGGCCAAAACATACTTAAGCATGGTTATTTGATAGATCCTTCAAAGAAGTGAGTGGGGTGTTAAAACGAAAGCAGCATTGATTTCATTGGGTTCTATGAGCTCAGACTGGACAATTGAAGCTATGAAGAAGTATTTTGATAAGGTTGAAGATATAGATCTAAGGGAGATAGAGGTTAATTTGTCCTCTAAAGAAGCTGTTGTCTTATATAAGGGTAAGCCACTTGATAAATATGATTGCATATATGCTAAGGGCAGCTTTAGGTATGCACAGACACTTAGAGCCATTACAGGTGCTTCATATGGCACTACGTACATGCCAATAAAGGCAGG
>JAYEIZ010000120.1:0-3251 GCA_034660355.1 Nanobdellota archaeon | reverse complement strand
AAGCGGCCTCGATTTTGGGTTCAACGTGTTTCCGGCAGTGAGGACAATAATCCCGATGAATGATATGTTCCGTCACTTCGGGTTGGATGTCGCCGGGGATGTCTTCGATGAATCGTGAGCGGGTACTGGGTTGGTTTGTTGCAAAACTTAATATTTTTTTAATTTTTTTCTAATCTTTTATAATGAATGTTCAACTAACAGATGTAACATGGGCAAAGATCATTGAAGCGCTTATTTCTTTAATAATCCTGATATTCCTTATAATCAAACTCTTCATCTTAAGAGATGTAATTGACATTAGCTTTCTTTACGCTACTTTTGGCTAATAATTATAGGCGTTGCGTGGAAACTCCAAGAATTATTATTTGAACTTATTAAGGATGTTTTCAACAGTCCCCAAATACTTGATCACTTTCTGCTTAACTTTTCCTTCATCATCCCTTTTTCCTTCTACAACATAATAATAAGTTTTCCCTTTTATTTTTTTAGTGCGAACATACGCCATCATAATCTTATTGGGCACAACTAGTATTTATATTTTATTGTTCTAGAGTATAGAAAAAAATAAATACTAGTTAGGCACAACAAAACCCATGCCAAAACTCCCAAACAAGAGTTTAGAGCAATGGTCCCATTGCTCAGAGAAAAAGGATTCTATGAATACGAAGACAAAAGGCCAATCTCTTGGCATGAATATAATCTCTCTCAGATAGAAGATGATTATGAAACTCTAAAGTTCATAAGAGAGTCTGTTGACCAAACAGAATACCTAAAGCTAAAAGGAAAAACTGGGAGGCCATTAACCAACCCAAAAAGCCTTGCTAAAGCAATTCTATTATGTGAAGCGCTAGGATTAACAGAAAGATCAGCCCAAGGCTGGTTAAAAATAATCGGACCATTCTTAGGGGTATATGGAGAGTTGGATGACAGGACAATAGGGGATGCTTATGATAAGCTGGAAGTAGTTCATATCCTTAAACAAGTTTTTGACAAACACAAAAAATCAGATGGCATACTCTCAGGAGACGGAACCGGATTAGAGACAAGCAGAAAACAAAATTATGAAGAAAACAAGAAATATGGGACTTATATGACAAGCATAGTTGATTCAAGGGAAGTTGTACAGGCTTTTGATATTAGCGGAAAACAAGAATGCCAAGCAATGCATGAACTGATAACTGAAGTCCACGGAAACAGTTTAAGATTAGATGCAGGGTTTAATGATAGGGAATTGGTAAGAAAAATAGCGGACTTAGGGATGAAACCCTATGTTTTTCCAATGAAGTCAAATAATCTTAATGGAAGAGTAGCTTGGCAAACAATGTATCTTGAACTTTATCATGATGTTATGCAATGGTTGATTGAATATCATCAAAGAAGCCATAGTGAGAGTTTTCATTCTAGCTTTAAGGGTAAAAATAGGGTGCTTATGAAAAGAAGACCCATGTGTCAACTAAGCCAAACTACTGCAAGGATAATTCTGCATAACAGAAGAAGGCTTTCTTATTTCAGTAAGCTGGCTGAAGCCAGCTAGTTTCCACGCAACGCGAATGGTTTGAAAAACCCCTCCCAATTCAATAATTCCCTAACCCTTATTTCTCGTCGAGAACGAAAGATATAAATACTAGTTTGTCGACGATAAATACATAAATTTTGGAGGTGTTTTTCTGTGTTAAGAAAGCAAGGTTATCAAACAAAATTTCTGTATTCTAATGACATATACAGTAGATTAATAGATAAAAAATCTGTTTTAGAGAAAATTAACAAGAAGTTTGACTTCTCATTTATTAATGAAGAAGTCAAAGACGTTTATTGCGAAGATAATGGAAGACCATCAATACCCCCAGTTATCCTCTACAAAGCTACGCTAATACAGAGAATGAAAGGATTGTCTGACGAAGAGATGGAAAGAGTAGCAAAGTATGACATTGAAATAAAACATTTCTTAGGCATACCAATAGAGGATACTTCATTTGATTATTCTACACTAAGTGTTTTCAGAAAACGTCTTGGAGAAGAAAGATTTGAGAGAATCTTTCAGAAGATTCTTACTCAAATAGTTAAGCTTGGGATTATTAAGAATCCCAAGCAACAATATCTTGACAGCATGCCTGTTCTTGCTCATGCTGCCTTGCCGAGTGTTACTTGCTTAATCTATCAGGGCATAAAGGGTGTTGTAAAAGTATTAGACGACAAACTCAAGAAACAAGTCTGTGAAAAAACCGAACTAACAGATGATAAGTTGTTTCATTACTCTAAAGCGCATCCTTTATTTAGGATGGAAATGGCAGAAAGAAAAACTGCCTTTGAAAAGGCAGTGAACAGAGCAAGAGAGATATTATATTTTCTCGAATCCCAAAGTCATACAAGTGAAGAACTTGAATTACTAAGGCAAATCCTGAATGAGAATGTTGACTCTAAAAACAATTTAATTCAGACTGAAAAGCCCATAAAGACTTTAGTTGATAAAGAAGCTAAGCTTGGGCATAAAACAAAAGAAGACTTGATTTTTGGATACAAAAATCATACTGCAGTAACAGAAGAAGGTATAGTTACTGCTGTTGAAACTACTTCTGCAGCAGAGAAAGATGATAAGCAGCTAGGCAAAATAATAACAAAGCAAGAAGAAGTTAATTTGAAACCAGATGAGATAGATGCGGATTCAGCTTATGGCTATATTGAAACATTCAAGGCAGCCAAAGGAAAGCAAGTTAAGCTAAATGCCCCTTTTCGTGGCTTGAATGAAAAAGAGTTATCAATGTATGAATTAGCATACGATAAAGAGACTAATACAATTACCTGCTTAAATGATATTAGTGTACAAGGAACTGGCAAGGATGGCCTAAAATTTGATTTCCCTATAAGGAAATGCAGGGATTGTCCAAGGAAAGACAAATGTCCCTTACCACCATCTAAAAGAATCAAACTGCATGAGGATCATGAAATTGCTCGTGATGCAATAAAACGGCAAAGACAAAAAAGTGAAGAGAAAAAGATAGCAAAGGAAAAAGGAATTAAGACAAAGTCAAGATTGATTATTGAGAATGTGTTTGCATACCTAAAGAAGCTTGGAGGTAAGAAAACACCATATGTTGGTTTAGGAAAGGCAGCAATCCATGTGCTCTTAGTGGTAACTATGTCAAATATCATGAAAACGGTAAGGTTATTAGGATAAAAGCATAGAAAAGGTGAAGGAGACAAGAAAAGGAGAAGAGATTATAAGATAATCTAACTGGATAATGAGATTTTTT
>JAYEIZ010000119.1:0-13335 GCA_034660355.1 Nanobdellota archaeon | reverse complement strand
CGCTAATCTTTTTTCTCGTGAGTTGAAAGGGTCTAATGCTCTTTTTAGGATTTTTTTCCTGATCTCTTTTCCTTGGTTTAGCCTCTTTTCTTTTTCTTCGCGTTTTCTCTTTTTTCTTGCTTCTTTTAGCCTTTGATCCATTAATTGGTGTTTGAGCTTTTCTTTTCTTTTTTCTTCTTTTTTTACTAGTTTTTCTTTCTCTTTTTCTATCTCTTTTAGGTCAGATTCGTCTAATTCAGGAGGCTCTTCTGGAAGTGGCAGCTTTTCTTTTCTTTTTTGTTCTTTTAATTGCTTATCTATGATTGATTTGTTTACTTCTACATGCAGTTTTTTTATTAAAGAAGGATGCAATATAGGTAAATGATGTATTTCTTGGGTGGATTGAGAACTACTTTTAGAAGAGAGGTCGTTGTCTATACTACTAGAAGTACTTTTCTTAATACTACTCATCTATCCACCCCTTTTTAGCTATTCTTTGGAATACTCATTTATAAAACTTTGGTTTTTCAAAAGAGAACTATCCTACTTTGATTACTTTTTCCTTTGTTTTTAATCCTTTTATGATTTTGACCTTCTTTTTAAGAAGTTTTGAGAAGAACTTGATTACTTCAATATTAGCCTTATTTGCTTCTGGTTTTGCTTTTATAGCTATCCTGTAAGCGTCTTTTTCTGGGTCATAGCCAAGAAATATGCTCCTAGGTGAGTTGGGTTTTACGATTATTTTGAATGGATTCTTATGAAGTCTCATAAAATGTAAATAAGCTTTTTTTCTTATAAATCTTTTCATTTTTAAGGCGACAATTAATGCCATAGCAATCATTATCAGGTATAAAGCTAAGATTATACCTATCAGGGGTTTAAAATTAGGTTTTGATGTCTTCTTTGATTGGTGTATCCTTATTGGTGCCTGGATTTTTTTTATATTGTTCTTTTCTTGTTTTTTATCAGTATTAGATGATAATGTATTGGAGTTAGTTATTGATTCTCCAGGAGTTGAGCCTATGTAGATAACCTCTGTGTCACCTGAAGATGTGTCTTTTTTGGATTTTGAGCTACTTTTTGACCTTTCTTTGTCTTCTTTTTGTTCTTGGTATTGGCAAGACTCAATCTCAGCAGGTTTGTTTGCTAATGTATTGCATTGTTGTAAATCCATACAGGTTCTTATCTTTTGATTATTGGAATTACATTCTGAGAATGATGTACATTGCCAACTAGGAATGCAATCTACTATTGGAGGATGATAGATACAAACTTCAATTTCAGCAGGTTTACCCTCTAGGGTGTTGCATTGTTGTAAGTCTATGCAGGTTCTTGTTTTTTGATTATTATTGCTGCAGGTTGAGAATGTTGTGCATTGCCAATTGGAAACGCAAATAGATTGGTATTGGCAAGATTCAGTTTCTATAGGTTTGCCTTCTTGAGTATCACATTGGTTAAGATCTGTACAGGCTCTTGTTTTTATGTTTTCAGAGGTACAAGACTCAAATTCAGTACATCTCCAATTAGGAGTGCATTCTTCAATACATGCTTTTGAGTCTTGAGGCCTATCAATTGCTGTGCCACAGTTATTTACATCTGTGCATGTTCTTGTTTGGATGCCATTTAAGCATTCTGACCATGAATTACATTCCCACGATTCAATACAATTGATTGCTAGGTCTATTCTTTGTAAAGAATTTGCTTCAAAGTTTATTTGAGGATTTACTGGTATGTTATGTATCTCTACTGTTAGCTTGTCTCCATTAGCTCCCCCTTCTTTTTCTGCAGTGTTAGGGTTGTCTACAGGTATTTTGATGTAATAATAACCATTTAATGTTCCGCCTGGCATTCTTGCGAATTCTTGATTGTTAATATAAGCTCTAACGCTTAAGCCATTTTCTGCAGTATCTCCTCCTATGAATATATTTCCCCAGTATTCTGTATAGTCTTGGGCATTTGTAGATACTGCTAACAAAGAAATAAGAATCACTTCAAAAATAAGCATTAATTTTCTATTCAATTCTAACCCTCACATTACTTTAACTACTTAATAATGAAGAATAGAACTATGTTTAAAAAGATTGCTATTATTATAAGTTGCATTGAAAATCTCACTAACGTTCGGATTGCCATCAGGCTCGCCATTTTATTGGGGAATAGATAAGCTACATTTCCCGTATGGAGCAACCCCTTTGTAGCTCAAATTAAATTCATTAAAGAAGCTCGCAGAATTGATGGCAACCTATATTTTCAATGTCGCTCATTACTAGAATGAGAATTTAGCCAAGGGCTTTTACCAGCTCTTTTGCCTTCTTGTTTATGTTTTTTGCGTTGTATAATGCTCTACCTACAATAGCATGCCAATTGTCACCTGCTGCTTTTGCTCCTTCTGTTAATGAACCACCCTGAGTGATTAGACCAGGAGAATAGAAGATAGGTTTAACACCAAAACTTTCCAGAAAACGCCTGTATTCTGCAATCATAAAAGGCTTATTTCCTGGAACTACAAAATCTCTAACTCCCAAGTTTACTCCAATCTTAAACATCTGTTTAGGTGCCATGTTATGTATAAAACCTCCCCCCCTCTCGAGGTAGGCTTTATGAGTCATGTCTCCTCCTATAATCAGGTGTAATCTTTCCTTAAAAGCTGCTTTTATCCACTTTTCTTCTGAAACAGGGCCGGTCATTGGAAATATGATCACATAGTCAACTCCTTTGACTGCTTTCATGAATTTTTCTCCCATCTCAGGTATGTCTGTGCCGCCTTTTTGGTGATCGTATATTATAGGGAGTTTAGTGCGCTTTCTTATTGTCTTGATAACTTCTTTAATTCCTAACGGGATAACTAGCTCAAATCCTATCTTGTAAGCGCTAATACCAGGAACATTACATGTTTCTTTAACTAGCTTGTCCAGTAATTTTAAGCTTGAGACGTCACATGCTGGTATTATGCTCCGCTTTAGTTTTATAAGTGCCATAATACCATAAACCTAGAAATAAATAATATATAAAACCTGCGGTTTTATAATTCTCAAACACGGTTTGAGACTATATAAAATCTTCGATTTTATAAAACCTGAGGTTAGATATAATCAATCTATTGATTCCATTGCTCAGGGTTGCTAAGGTAATTCATTGTTATTTTGTAGTTGTCTTCGTCAGCTAGGTTGTTTTCCTTCATAAATTCTAGCAGTTCCTTTAGTTTTATTATTGAATGTAGTTTAACATTTTGAGGGGCTAGGCCTTCTGTACCGCCTTGTTCTCTGTCTAGTATAACAAATACGTCTTCGCAAACAGCTCCTTCCTGCCTAATACCTTCAATAAACCTTACCTTTGACCTTCCATCAGTTATCATATCGTCTATTAAGACAACTTTTTGGCCTTTTTCTAAAACACCTTCTATGAATGAGTTAGTGCCATAGCCTTTTGGGCGCTTTCTAACATAGATCATAGGTATTTTTAGCTTTAGGGCTACTGCGGCAGCTATTGGTATTCCTGCTGTCTCTGCTCCTGCAACAACATCTACTTTTAATTCTTTTATTTTTTTAGCTAGTTCGTCTATTGCAAGTGCAAATGATCCTGGATGAGAAGGTAATACCCTAATGTCTACATAGACTGGGCTTTTTCTTCCAGAAGCTAAAGAGAATAAACCAAATTTGATAACATTAGCATTACATAATGCTTTACCAAGTTTTTCATTCATAATTATCACCTTTTTCTAATTCTTCTTGATTATTATTGGTCTCTTCTTGAGGAACATCAACATTTTCTTTCTTAGCGCCAAAGCCTTTTAGTTTTGGTTTGTCAGAAAGCTCGGATTCTCCTCGCTTTCTTTCCAGATTAGCCTTTCCTTTGAAAGGTAATCTTTCTATTATTACTTCTTTTGCTGTTATCTCAAATATATTTCCATTATCGTAAACAATGTTTCCCCCAACGATTGTGGTAAGGGGCCATCCTTTTAATACTTTTCCTTCAAAAGGGCTCCATTTAGACCTGCTTAAAAGTTCGTCATTTTTTACTTCTTTTTCTAGGTTCATATCTATAACTGTTAGGTCTGCATCATAGCCTTCTTTAAGCAGTCCTTTGTTCTTTATTCTAAATATTTTAGCAGGGTTTTTAGATGTTAAATCAATAACTTGTTGTAAGGTTAATTTATCTTTGTTAACAGCATCTAATAGTAAAGGCAGCATTGTTTCTATTCCTGGAAGACCGTATCTTTCTTCGTTTAGCTTTTCGTCTTTTAGGTGAGGTGCATGGTCAGTTGCTATTGTATCTACTATACCTGATTTTAGTGCTTTCCATAAAGCTTCCTGGTCTTTTTCTGTCTTTAGTTGCGGCTTAACTTCACCTAATTTTCCCAGCTTGTTTCTGTCTTCTTCTGTTAAGAATAGATGATGGGGGGTGACTTCACAATAGGTGTGTTTTTTGTTCTTTCTGATCTGCTTTATTTCTTCTTCTAAGCTTATATGGCATGCGTAGAATTTCTTTTTTACTCTGGATGCTACTTCAATTGCTTTTGTCAGGTTTTCTTCTTCAGCGTGTAATGTGCATAATGTCGCTTCTTTCATTATCTTTTCAACAATAGCCAATTCATCAATCTTTAAATCACCTGTAGATTCATCCATGAAGATTTTAACAGAAGCAATGTTCTTTGCTTTTTTTATCTCTTCAATATTTCCATTAGTAGAGCCGAAATGAAATCCATAGTTTACAATAGATTTTTTGGCTAGTTTTCTTTTTTCTTCTAAATGTTCTAAAGTTGTTGTAGCAGGATTGGTATTGGGCATATCTAAGATTGTAGTAATACCTCCTTTTGCTGCTGCTATTGAACCTGATAGGAAGTCTTCTTTATGTGTTAAGCCAGGTTCTCTAAAGTGTACGTGTGAGTCTATCAATCCTGGAATTACAATGTTTCCTTTTATATCAATAACTTCATCTGCTGTTATGATTTCATCACTTATGTAGGCTATCTTATGGTCTTCTAGCAAAAGATGCCTTTTTATAAATTTTCCATCTTCAAGTATTTTGCAGTTTTTCAATAGTTTAGATTTCATTTTCCTTTCCAGGCATAGTATTCGTTTATCTTTACTTTTCTTCCTGATTTTAATCTTGCGAATTTTCCTAATTCTGTTAATTTTCTTATTTGTTTAGAATTGAATACTGGACCATCTTTGCATACAAGTTGATCATTAATAGCGCAGCTTCCACAAATTCCTAAACCGCACTTGCAAAATCTCTCTAAAGATGCCTGGTATTCTATCTTGTTTTTTTCACATATTTCAAAAACTCTTTTCATCATTATTTCTGGCCCGCATGTATAGACTAAGTTTGTTTTTTTGTTTATTATTTCTTTTAGAATATCTGTTGTAAAGCCATGAATGCCATAGCTTCCATCATCAGTGCAATAGATTATTTTATTATTGTTTTTTTCAATGATTTCTTTTATCTTTTTGTTTTTTAAGAATAATAAATATTCCTTTGATTTTGCTCCCTGGATTACTGTAGTGTTTTTTATTTTCTTGATTAATGATAAAGACGGAGCCATCCCTAGGCCGCCAGCTACTACAATTGAATTATTCTTAAAGCTAAATCCATTTCCGTAAGGGCCTCTTATTCCTACTTTAGTTCCTTTCTTAACCTTGGAGATTTTCTTTGTAAAAATTCCTTTTGCTTCTATTGTAACTCCAAATATGCTTTTTGTTAGATAAGATACTGCAAATGGTTTTTCATCTACTCCTGGAAGCCATAGCATAATGAATTGGCCTGGCTTATAGTTTATTTTTCCATTTAGGATAATTGAAACTGCTTTATCATTTTCTCTGATTACTTCTTTTACTTTGTATACTTTATGCATTTTATTCTCTTGTTTTAATAGAAATTTATCAACAACATGTTGATAAAGTTCTTTCTTTTAATTATTAGTTATCTCTTTTATTGATTTGTAACCTTTAGTTTTCATTATCTGCTTCATCTCGTTAGAGACTTTGTTGAATATTTCTATTCCCCTGAAATGTACTCCTGAACCTATTCCAACTAAAGATGCTCCTGCTTTTAGCATTTCGATTGAGTCTTTTCCAGTTGTTATGCCTCCTATGCCTAATATTGGAAGATCAACTGCTTTTCTTACTTGCTTTACTTTTTTTAGTGCTATTTTCCTTATTACAGGTCCTGCAAGGCTGCCTTTACCATATCCTAAGACTGGAACTTTTAGTTTGGGGTGTATTGGTTTTTTTTGTATTGTGTTTATTGCGCATATTGCGTCTGCACCTGCCCTCTCACATGCTATTGCAATTTCTGAAATATTATCGCAGTTCGGAGTTAACTTTGGCATTATTGGAATTTTTGTAATGTGCTTAACAGATTTAACAAGCTTGTATGTTGCATCAGGAGATTTGCCAAATACCATGCCATCATCTTTGTTAGGGCAGGATATGTTTAATTCAATCATCGATGGTTTGAATCTGCTTATGTATTTGGCAATTTTAACATAATCATTAATTGATGAACCATAGACAGAAGCAATTAAAGGAACTTTAAGTTCATGCCATCTCTTAAATTCTTCATCCATATTTTTATAGCCAGGAGTTGATAATCCAACTGCATTATACAATCCATTCTTTACTTCAACTACTGTTGGATTATTATTGCCGTTTCTTTCAATTGGACCTATAGATTTAGTCGTTACCATACCTGCGCCATTAAGCTCTGCTCTTTTTAATAAATCAGCAGATGTTCCGAAAATACCAGAAGCAAGCACTAAGGGGTTTTTTAGCCCTATATTGCAAAATTTTGTCTTAAGCATCTAACACCCCCATTAGATTAGCTCTATATCCTCTGTCCCCATTACTCGTTCGCAATGACCGCAGATTACTTTTAATGGCTCTTTAGCTAAAACACTAAATGATGTTTTGACTTTTTCATTATTTGTAACACAGCTTGGATTAGAGCATTTGATTATGTTATTGAATTTTTCTGGAATCTCAACTCTTGACTTTTTCTTTACTTCGTAGTTTTCTATTATGTTTATAGATGCAGTGGGAGCAACTATTGTAATTTCATCTACTTCTCTTTTTGTTAGCTCTCTTCCGCCTACTTTTACAATGCCTTTTTTTCCTAAAGATTTACTTTGTAGGTTAGTTGCAACTGAAACTACGCCTTTATGCTGCTTTAGCCTAAGTATTTCAACTACATCAAAAGCTGCTTTAGCAGGAATATGATCTATTACAGTGCCTTGCCTTATTGCTGATACTTTTAGTTCCTTGCTCATTTTATCTTACCTAAAACTAATGATAGTAAAGCTTGCCTTATTGGAATGCCGTTTCCTGCCTGCCTGAAGTATGCTGCATTAGGTGTATCGTCTAATTCTGGATCTATCTCCCCCACTCTAGGTAAAGGGTGCATTATTGTAATGTCTTTTTTTGATTCTTCTAGTAATGATTTGTTTAAGCGGTATACGCTCTTGTATTTCTCATACTCTAATTTATCTGCAAACCTTTCTTGCTGGATTCTTGTTACATAAAGAACATCTATCTTTTTGCTAACCTTAGATAGATTTGCAACTTCCTCTACTTTTATCTTTTTCTCCTTTAATTCCTCAATGTAATGAGAAGGCATTGCTAGAGCTGCGGGAGATATAAAGAACATTTTAGCATTGAAATGGCTTAATGCTATAGCTAAGCTATGGACTGTTCTTCCATATTTTAGGTCTCCTAAGAAACCTACATTTAGATTTTCTAGCTTTCCTTTTTCTTTTTGTATTGTGTACAAGTCTAATAATGTTTGAGTAGGATGTTGGTTAGAGCCATCTCCTGCGTTGATTACTGGAATTTCTGCTGCTTCTGCTGCAAGCCTTGCAGCGCCCTCTAAGTGATGTCTCATTACAATAACATCTGAGTATTGCTCTACCATCTTTATTGTATCCCATAAGGATTCGCCTTTTTTTAAGGAAGTAACTCCAGTATTAGCAAATCCTAGCGTATCTCCACCTAGTCTTTTAATAGCTGAGGTGAAGCTAAGCCTTGTTCTTGTAGATGGCTCGAAGAATAAAGTAGATGCTATCTTGCCTTTCAGTAAGTTATGGTCAGGGTTCTTTTCTATCTTTTTTGCTATAGATAAAACATACAATAGCTCTTTCTTAGAAAAATCCCTTATAGAGAGTATATCCCTCCCTTTGAAGTTTATGCTATCCATTAAAAAAATAACAAATCTAAGTATATTTAAATCTTTTGTTGTGATTAAGAATATACGACGAGAAAAATTAAAATAAAGCCCCTTAAGAAAAACTCTTATCTTACTAATGGTGAGAATGGGTTTTTGTTTTTAAATATATTGATTTTTTATGATAGTAAGCGACCTATACATGATGCCCTATAATTAGTGTCACTTACTATTTAGCTAACTTTCTCCCTATTTCCTTTTTCAGTGCAGAAATATAAAGACTAAATTGCAATTCTACAGCTTTCCAATCTTCATAACTAACTGGCTGCCCATAGTAATTGATTCCGTTTCTTTTTGTTCTTATCTTTTCAAAAAACTCCCAACTCAATTCTAACTGAGAGTGTTTTATACATAAATATGCAAACAAGCATTGATGGTTTAATGATTTCATCTTATCAAAACAAAGATAGGACTCAACTAATATATGTAAAACATCATAGAATAGTTTATATGCAGAGTTCCAACGCTCTTTCTTAACCGCATCTTTCGCGCTTGCTAAATCTTCCTCTGCTATTTTTAGATTAGACTTAATTTTCTCAATATTTGTATCCTCTACCTTTTCAAAAAATCCCTTTGTCTGGCATGAATCGTAACACTCTTCGGCTGCTTTAAACTTTGGCATTAACCTCAACTCCCAAATCTTGTATTGAGCCTTTTATAAAACTTCCTGAAATAATATAAGGAAGCATTTTACTAATTCTTTTTAAGTCTTTCTTGTTCTTTGCATTATGAACCTGGATTTCCCTATCAAGCTTTAATTCATATTTGCCTTGCTCAAACTCATCGTCGTTTCCATATATGAAAATATCAATATCACTATTACCGTACCAATCTGATCTAGAAAAGCTGCCAAATAAGATAACTACTTTTGCACCTTTTAGGGCAAATAGATGGTTAAATAATCCGCTGTTAGTTAGTTTTTTTAGGCCAAATAATCTTTTTTTATACTGAAAATCAGGGTTGTCAAAGTTATGCACATAGTAAGGCATTTTTCCTTTTGATTTCACCCTTTTAATTATCCCTTCTTCCTTAAATTTCTTTAACCATTGAGTTAACTGGGACCTACTTATATCAGCCTTCTTCAATAATTCATCAAAATGCCAGTGTTTCGGACTGTTAAAAAATGGTTCTAATACTTGTTCCTCTTTGCTTTCCATATTAGTTGGGTTATCCATACTAATATTTAAACTTTTCTCTTACTTATTGTACTTTTTGTTTGTTACTACTTATTAGGGGTTATAAATCGAAAGATTTATATACTAGTTCTTACTGTTCTAGCCGTATATAACGTTCGGGAGGTGGTATTATTACGCCATGGGAAGTTTTGGAAAAACAAGAATCTGATGGAAATCCAATTTGGATCAGTAACTTTAGAGAGTTAGCTATGACAATGATAAATTCTGCTAGAGTTATCCATACACCAACAAATGCAGTTATAGGTGAATGGAGCGGAGATGATGTGTTGTATACTCCCTATTTTATCTGCGGCCCGCTTGATATTCCGGGGTTAACTTATAACCCTGCATTATTCTCAGGTAGAGAGCCTGTGTTTTACAGAAGCAGAGCAGAGTCACTGGAAAGGTCTGTTAGGCATGGAAATATCGGTGGAGATATTGACATTTTTAATATTAGTTCATGGGAAGAGTATGCCAGTTTTATAACTGGAGGATCTTTAGATGGGATTAATACATTTAATCATCCAGCAGGAATGTATGGAAAGATTGTAAAGATAAGCCCTGTTGAAGCACTGAGGGATGGAGAGGTTGTTTACGAGCCAGATGAATCTATCCAACATTTAGGTGGAGACGCTAAATCAATAGTGTATACATGTTTTGATCTTCTTCCGGGAATGATAACTATTGGTGCTGATTATGATAAAGCTCTTTGGGAAAAGAAAAATCAAGAAGTTAGAGATTTAATAGAGAGAGGAAAGCAGATATTCTTTAGAACAGAGCAGGAAGCTAGGATGTATGAGATGACTAAGAATGGGAATCAAATTGATGGCAGACGGATGGATGTTAGCTATTCTATTGGTCCTAGAGACACGCATTTTGAGGTGATATGATGCCTGACAATATAACTCAAGATATTGGATTACTAATTCCAGGATCTGTGCAGCATTTTGATGAAAGATCAGGTATAGCTCCCCCAACAAAAAGTGAGGATGAGCGTGCTTTTTCACAAGCTATGGCAGCAGATGAAACGCATTTAGTCAGAGCTGACCTTGAGGAGAAATTAAATATGGCCCTTAAGGATTATAGAGTTTTCAGGGAGAGTTCGGGAAAAGAGTTGAGCCCTGATGATACAGTGATATATCATGGGAATGGAGAGTTCTCTGATTTTTATGTATTGCCTTCATCCGGGTTTTCTTCTTTTGATGAGTTCTTAGGTGGAGAAACTATGTTATTTGTTGATTCCAGAGAGTACCTTGAGAAAGGAACTAGTCTTTTTAATGATCGCTTTAAGGTTTCTACAGAGAATGGAAAAACAAAGATTGTTTCAAGGGAAAGTTCAAAGCAAGGAAGTGGAGGGACAAAGGTCACTTGGTATTTTGAGCTAGATATTAAAAAAAAGAGACTAGATGAATTAAATGGACGCAAATATACTGTTAGAGGGAATCATGTTTTCTATAAGCAGCATCTTAGTGAAAGGATGGCCCAGTTAGAACTTAAGCAGTATAATATCCTGGAGGAAGCAGGAAATAATGTTGCTCATGCTGAGTTAGATCCAAATGATAAAAGAACATTAATTGTGAAATTTGCTGGTTTGATGCATGACTTTGATTTAGATGGTGGGATAAGGAAAGGCAAGCAAGATGAGCTTAAGCTTGGAGTTTATGAGGATGCTATCAAGCAGCATGCTCAGAGATGGAGAATTATGAATAATGGCAAAAAACTTTCTGATGAAGAGTTAGATTACTCCAGGGACATGAGGTGGGTAACCAGATTAGTTAAAAGGTTTTACAGCCACCCTAGCCAAGGTATAGATAATTGGTCTGAGGAGGAAATAATTGAGAATACAAACAAAGAGATACTTGGAGATATTAGAGAGAATTTTGATGCTTATAGGATGATGTATGCTTTTCAGTTTCCTGCTGCAGATCATCAATTTAAAGAAGTGTTTACAAGATTAGTAACTGAAAAAAAAAATAGATATATGGAGAAGTTTGGAGGAATTGTAACAGACGAATATATGGGGAATATTGCCTTTAATTATGATTATTCTGAATATGCTGGAATTGATGAATCATTGCCAAAACATTTACCTTTAGAAAAAAGAGCATATCTTAAAGTAAGTAATATATCAACAACAAGATTTGATTTTGACAACCCTCAAATGAACCTTCAGCAAGCAGATTTAGCTTTTATGTTAAACACTCCATGGAATGATCTGCCTAAGGAGAAGGTTGATGGCCTTATTGGGCTTTGTATGGATGAGCTGGGAATAAAAGCAGAGGATAGAGAGGAATACTTAAAAGCACTTGATTTTGCAAAGTTTGAGAGATTATCAACATGGTCAGGACGTTATATAGGCATAGATAATCTTCAAGATGCAGAGTACTTTTGGAGTTTAGCTTATAGAGCTCTAAA
The DNA here is from genome assembly GCA_034660355.1 of Nanobdellota archaeon. Classification (GTDB taxonomy): domain Archaea; phylum Nanobdellota; class Nanobdellia; order Woesearchaeales; family JACPBV01; genus JAYEIZ01. Next base: position 1,549 of record JAYEIZ010000119.1, on the reverse strand, counting down.
CAAGATAACAGATAATAGTAGTGATTATTGGATTAAGGAAGAGCAAGGAGAGTACTTAGCAAGGAATAAGACTACTGTAGCTGCCGATATAAATTATTTAAGACATTGTATAACTGATAATTATAAACGAGCATACAGCCAAGCAAGCGCATTAAAACCAGATAAACAAGTTGTTAATGCCTAGAATTCAATTTCATTTATTTTCTTAGTGTTGTAGAAATCATTAGAGATATGGAACATAAACAATAGTTCACCAATAATCCTATATTCTTTAGATGTGAAGTTATCTTGTTTTGTTTTACGTATGAGCTTATATCTTTCTTTAACAACCTCTTTAATGTCGATATTATCAATAGAATATAAGAATTTATAATGTGTGTTGAATAGACTAAAGAATTCTTTGAGGTAATTTTTGGCTTTTGGAGTAATGGTGCCTACCCTGAATATAGCATCAGATAAGTATCTTAATTGGTTAACTATGTTGTCCATTCTAAACATTAAAGAGTAGTGTGCTGTTTTGTTTTCAATACTTAAGCTAGAGTAAGTTACAATTCTTAGATAAAAATCGCAGAATTTTGCGATATTGTCGTGTATTTGCCATACCCTTTTGTGAAAGTTAGAGAAATTGTCAATATTTTCCAGTAGGTTATTCATAAAATCCTTTATAAGAAGAAATATCCTTCTTTCAACATTTTCTATTTTTTCAGTGTCTTCTTTTGATACAAAACATTGTAGAATAATCTGGTTTTGCTCTTCTTTTGTAATTTCTAAGCCTATCAGGCTGTTGCAGATCTGTTGGCAAGCTTCAACTAAGCCTAATTCTTTCTTTTCTTTCAGCAACGATATCTTTTTTGTGTTAAATGTTAATGTGATTTCATCAATCCTTTGGTGGTATAAGGCTCTAATTGCCCTGCTTAGCTCATGGCGATCCATCCCCTCAACATCGAGAGATGCCTTATTGATAACAGTTGGCTTTATCTCTTTAGTCTTTATTGAAAGGGTGCCTGTTGGCTCTTCAATAACGTCTATTTCATCCCCCTTTCTTAGGTTTTGTTTCTTAATCCACTTACTAGGCAGACTAATTCCCATTGATGTTGCTGATTGCTGGATAATTTTTCTTCTCATAATAGATTATAATACTTAGTTTTATTTAAATCTTTCTAAAAATATATGGAATATATGTAAAATATGGAAAAACTATATATATTGTCCTACTATTACTACTATAAAATAACAACTTAAGGGTGGCAAATAATGAAATGTATATTTTGTGAATATGACTGGAAACCAAGGGTAGAAGCACCAAAGGCCTGCCCTCGCTGCAAGGCTAGATTTGATTATCCAAAAGTGTTTGAGGAAAAAGTTGAGATGAATGTTTATTAAATTAATCGGAGGATAAAAAATGAAAAAAATAATATCAAGAAGGAGATTTATTGCCAAAGCAGTTGGTGTAGGAACAAGTCTTGTAGCATTAGTCACAGGATGTGGAAGTAAGGTCAATGAATCAGCTTCAGCAGTAGATCACACTGTTCGAGATAGCGTAGATATA
>JAYEIZ010000118.1:0-3258 GCA_034660355.1 Nanobdellota archaeon | reverse complement strand
TCTTGCAGCTACCTTACCAACCTTTCTTCCAGGCGGAGCATCTCTTGATACTGTTGATGCCTTTCCTTTGCTATGTGAACTTGATCCTCCAAATGGATGCGAAACAGAGTTCATTGCAACACCTGCTGTTTTTGGGTAAAGTTTATTCCTTGCCCTCATAGCATGATATTTAAAACCTGCCTTCAAAAATGGCTTTTCTGCCCTTCCAGAACCTGCAATTATACCTATAGTGGCTCTGCAGTTTGGTTTGAATTCTCTTTCTTTTTTTGATGGAAGTAATAAAATAACCTTATCTTTCATCCTGTTTACTACTTTTGCAGATGTTCCTGAGGATCTAACAAATTTTCCATTATCCCCTGGAAAGCTTTCAATATTATAGACAGGAGTTCCTTCTGGGATATTCTTTAGAGCTAAAATATTTCCAGTTCTGATAGGAGCCTCTTCACCATTTACTATTTTATCTCCAACTTTGATTCCTTCTGGAGCTTGTAAAAGTACTTTATCTTTACCTTCGAACTTTACTTCCATTAAAGGAGAGCTATGTCCTGGACAATCAACAAGATCTCTTATCTCGCCACTGATCTGTTCTTTATTGTAAGGCCCATATGCAGTCTTTCCTTTATATCTGAAACTAGGTGCTTTATATGTAGATGAGCCTTTTCCTCTTTTTTGTTGAATCAGATTTTTACCCATTTTTTCACCTTACATTAAACCTAATTTAGTTGCAATATCAATAGCTGGAGTTTCAGCTGAAAACTTGACATAAGCTCTTTTTTTACTGTTCGGGCCTATCATTGTGTTAACTTTTTCTACTTTTGCTTTGAACATCTTTTCAATTGCTTCTTTTATATCTCTTTTTGTCGCCTTCCTATCTACAACAAACATCAGTTTATTCTGTGATTCCATCAGCCTAATCCCTTTCTCAGTTGATAAGGGGTGTTTTATTGTAGTGTATATATCCATTTTAGCTAAACAATTTTTCTTTCTCTAATAAGTCAATCGCTCCCTTGCTCCAGATAGTTAATCTTCCAGGAACAGCCCCAGGAGCTAGTAACTCTGTATTAATATTACTTACTTCACAAACATCCACTCCAGGAATATTAGTTGCAGATTTTATTAGTTTGCAATCTTTTGAAACAACTAGTAGGGGGCCTTTCTTCTTTTTATACTTTCGTCCTCTTACTTTGCCTTTTCCTGCTCTTACCTTCTTGATTTCTGCTCTTTTTAGTTCTTTATCTAATCCTAATTTTATTAAAACATCTTTTACCTTCTTTGTCTTATCCATCTTTTCAATAGATTCATCAATTATGAAAGGGTAATTATTAGGTAATTTATGGCCTCTTTCTTCAACTAATCCTTTATCTACAGTTGCAGCAATTGCAGATCTTATTGCTTTTTTCCTTTCTCTCTTGTTTACTTTCTGCCACCATATCTTATCTGCTTTTGGAGGGTGTGCTCGTCTTCCGCCTACTGTCTCAGGAGAAAAAGCCCCTACCCAATTCATCCTTGTTCCTCTTCTGGACATAATCTTTCTTCTGCTTCTTGAAATACCTAAGCCATATGAGCCCCTGTAACTTTGCCTTCTTTTTGAGATAACTGCAGAAGCTCTCTTTCCTGCTAATGGTGAAGCTCCGTAATCTTGCCTGTTATGGGAGTTTATAGCTAAGACAACTCTCTTTATTAGGTCAGGCCTTATACCTTCTTCAAACTGTTTTGGAAGTTTTACCTTTCCTTTTTCATTGCTTTCCAAGTCTAAAACGTTTAATTCTACCATTTTTAATTAATTATTTGATTTATTACCTGTGCTTCCTTTGGAATCCTTTTATTGGGTCTTGTTGCTAGATTCATTCTTATTATTCTTTTTTTAGGACCTGCAATAGAGCCCTTTAACAATATGTATTGGGTTTTAACAACACCATACCTATTTAATCCCCCCTTGGGGTTGATCTCTTCTAGATCTTTTCCTATTCGTAGTATCCATTTGTTGAACTCTGTTCTTTGGAAATAGCCTGTTTGTCCTGCATGAGGCACTTTCCACATTATATTAACTTGGCCGCACCATGGACCTAACGAACCAGGGTTTCTTCGTCCTTTCTCTGACTTATGGCTCTTTAGGCCTATTCCAAATCTTTTAACAGGGCCTTGGAATCCTTTTCCCTTTGTTATTGCGTGAATATCAATTTGATCTCCTTCTTTTAGTACATCACCTATACTAATTTCCTTACCTAAGATACTTTTAGCGTATTTTAATTTGTCTTCTTTATTGCCACCAACAGAAATCTCGAATAATTCTGGCTTCTTTTTTCCGATTCCAGTTAGTTTAGGTTGAGTATGAACTACTATTGTTATATCATCAAAATCTTCAGGGTCATCCTTCTTCTTGCTTTTTTTAGGCATTATTATTTTTCTTTCTAGCTCTTTATCTAATTTTTCAGCAAGGATATCAGAAACAACCTTTAAACCATCAATGGTGTTTTTGTAAAAGCGGATAGAAGCAGTTTTTAATGGAGGGCATTCAATGATTGTTGCAGGACAAGAGATTGTTTCGTCCTTATTCATTGAATTTGGGTTATTGTCTGTTGTCATAAGATGGACCATTCCCACCTTATAGCCAGCAAAACCCATCAACTTTGATTCTTTTAGCTTAGCCCAGGACCTAACTCTAGCTACTTCTTTCTTAGCTCTCTTTCTCGGCGAATACGCCAAACTTCCGAATCTTGGTCTTCTCGTTGTAGGCATTTTTTATTGTTTTTTGCTTTAACCCACCTCTATTAAAGGAGACAGCAATATCTCTCTTTTATATGAGTTTGTTATAAAATGGCCTTTTATTGAAACCTTTAGTAGAAGTTAATTTGTACTGAAAAGGTTCCTTTTCAGGCTTATTTTACCATGTACATTAAATATTTAAGTACATCTATTATTGAGGAATAGAGAAAGTAATGGACTGTTTATAAATGTTACGTATGTTGGTTGTGTTGCGTTAATGTTTGGTTTACCCTAAAACCGCTTCTTTGTTGCGTTACGGTTGGTATAAATAGGTAACAAAAGGATAATAGTAACATATTTATAGGTAAAGTCATTACTATTTTATTTAAGGGGGTTAGTATAATAGTTTGTGCTGGTTATTTACCTTAAACTTTTGCACTTTCTCTCGATAAGACATTTCTATTTTTTGTATTCTAAAACCGAAAAGTTTATATATAAGTTATCTAGTTATATAACTAGATAATATAGAGGTGAAAAAAATGGGATACAAAA
>JAYEIZ010000117.1:0-3268 GCA_034660355.1 Nanobdellota archaeon | reverse complement strand
TGGTTTTTCTTGTATGATGTTGTTTGGTGTTTGTTGATTTGCAATGCGGACAAGAGAACATATGATCACCTCAAAAAGATTTATGGAAGAGGTAGTTAATATAAGTTATGGAGATTAAACGGTATCTGATTTTGTAACAAATGTAATGGTAAGAAATATACGATAATGAATATTTATTGAGGTGACCACATTTATGAATGTTTTGTATTTTGTGGTCACCTATAAACCACCAATAATGGCGAAAACTTGCCTGAAGAGGGAAAAACCATACAAAGTAGGGTTTTTACCTTTTGGCATAGGATAAAATTTTGTTCCAAAATTTTAGCTGTGTTTGAGACAATTATTATTAGTGGTTTTGTAGTTTTTTACGAGTAACTGTATAAATATTCGAAAGACTTATATTTACAAAGAAAAAAAGAAAGATTTGATAAGCACATTAGCATAAGAGAAAATGGGAAAATATAAACAAGTCATATTGTTGAGAATGGATCTTAAATTACCAAAAGGGAAAGCTATGACTCAAGCTGCTCATGCTTCTTCTGCTGCACTCCTAAAGTCCCATAAAGATGATATCAAAAGATGGCAGTCAGAAGGTATGAAGAAAGTTGCCTTAAAAGTTGCAGATGAAAAAGAGCTTTTCGAATACAAACAGCAAGCAGATGATCTAGGGCTAGTTACAGCTTTAATAGAAGATGCAGGAAAGACAGTAGTAGAACCAGGTACAATTACCTGTTTAGGGATAGGGCCGGATAATGAAGAAAAGATAGATAACGTAACTGGAAAGTTAAAGATGGTTTAATCAACATAAACTGATTCTAATGGTAAATCTACCTTGAGTTTTCCATTCTTCATATTAATCAAAGGCAGATAATTATGAAATATTCTGATCCTATTGCTCATTCTAATGGTTGATATATCCATAATTGAGTGATTCCCGTGGTTCTTCAACATCAAAGGAAGTATCTTACCATTAAAATTCTCAGATATCTCATTATCTGATCCAGCTTCAACCACCATAAGTATTGCAGTATGCCCATCTATCTCTGCAAAATGTGATTCATATATCATCTCAGTAAACAAAGATTTAATCTTAGGCTCTTTTTGAATCTCATTCATTAATTTCCCTTTAGTTACTCCCATCTCGAATTTAATAAGATACAAATGCCTAGCCTGAGATTTTTTATTCAGAGACACATAATAATTAATTTTATGCTCTTCCTCTAATTTCTTTCGCTTCCGGCTCACAGTTCTGATTGGAACCTTAGTGAGCTTCCCAATATTATTATCTGACATCCTCGGGTCTTTAATCAAAGCTTTTATTATCAGTTTTTCCTGTTTATCAAATTCCATTTTATTTTGTCCTAAATAAGCCATTATTCATCAAAAATAGTAATAAATATGTCCTATTAAGACAAAAGGTAGGCGCAATCTTTATTTAAAGCTTTCTTTTGTAGAAGATAGAGTAATAAATAAAACGGAGGGGTAAAAATGTATAGTAAAATCGGTTCATCTCAGTCTGTGGGTTCTTCAAACCGAACACCAAATGATATAAACCCCATAAGCGGGTTATGTGGGGCTTGTTTAGAAAGTTGTATCGGGTTATGTGAAGTCGGTAAGTCCGCAATAAGAGGTCCGGAAACAATATATCCTCAGCCTTTTGGGGATGTAACAGCATCAGCTGTAAAAGCATATCCTGTAGATTGGGGAGACTTTAATATATTGGGTACGGCAGTTGGAGCTTGCGGTATCAAAGCAGATTCTGATCAAGCGACATTCCCTAATGTTAAAGTAGAAATCAAATTAGGGGCTAAAGGTGGCAAAGAAGGAATTAAACTAAGGCTCCCTATAACAATTCCAGGTTTAGGCTCAACTGATGTTGCAAGAAAAAACTGGGAAGGATTAGCAGCAGGTAGTGCATTATCAGGAGTATTACTAACTGTTGGAGAGAATGTTGTTGGAATGGATCCAGATGCAAAAATAGTAAATGGAGAGATAAAAGAAGCTCCTGCATTAAAGAAAAGAATAGATGACTACAAGAAATGGCAGCAAGATGGTTATGGTGCTATTATAGTACAAGAAAATGTAGAAGACAACAGATTAGGGGTTTTGGAGTTTGCATTAAAGAACGGTGTGGATGCAGTTGAGCTGAAATGGGGCCAAGGCGCAAAAAACATTGGCGGTGAAGTAAAGATAAGAAATCTAAAAAAAGCTCAGATGTTAAAAGAAAGAGGATATATTGTTCTGCCAGATCCAACAGATGTAGATGTAATCAAGGCTTTTGAAAAAAAAGTATTCAGAGAATTCGAAAGGCACTCTAGATTAGGAATGGTTTCAGAAGAAGCATTTGCAAAAAGAGTTGAAGAACTAAGAGCAGCAGGTGCAAAATATCTATTCCTAAAAACAGGAGCTTACAGATTTGAAGACTTGGCAAGAGCATTAGCTTTTAGCTCAAAATACGAGATAGATGTATTAACTGTTGATGCAGCAGGTGGCGGAACAGGCATGAGTCCATGGAGAATGATGAACGAATGGGGCACACCTCCAATTGAGACCTATCAAAAAACCTTTGAGTATGCAGAGAAATTAGCTAAGGCTGGAAAACACGTACCTGATATAGTAATTGCAGGTGGTTTCTCATTAGAAGACCACATATTTAAGGGAATTGCATTTGGAGCACCATATGTCAAAGCAATAGGCATGTCTCGTGCACCACTTACAGCAGTAATGTCAAGTTCTGCATTATGGCGAAGGATTGATGCAGAAAGCGAACAAAGCCTATCAGACAAATACGGCCGCGAAAAAGACGAAATATTCTTTGGCTCTACCCAAATAAAAAGCATAGTTGGAGACAAATTTGATGAGCTGCCTGTTGGAGCATTAGGGGTATCTACCTACTTTATGCGTGTCAGCCAAGGACTAAGGCAATTAATGGCAGGAGCAAGAAAATTTAACTTAGCAGAAGAAGGTGCTAAGCCAATTAGGGACGACCTTGTTGCCCTGACAAAAGGCGCTGCAGAAATATCAAAGATACCCTTCATAATGGATCTTGACACAAAAAAAGCAGAAGAGATTCTAAGCAAAGCTTAGTTTTCTTTTTTTTATTTTAAATCATCAAGCCAGGTAGCTTTCTTATTAAACTTCAGTTTAAAGAATTTCCAAAAAATAGAAAATTATTTAAAACAACTGTATAAGCTTAAAAAAGGTACTCAAAAATCAGAAAAATAAAAAAAGCAAAAGTGCTTAAAAGGTCAAAAACAGGCATGGAAGC
>JAYEIZ010000116.1:0-3277 GCA_034660355.1 Nanobdellota archaeon | reverse complement strand
CTTGATTTTATGAAAAATGTTCAGGTTGAATACATATTCTCTAAATTCCTAGAACAAGTTGGCCCATTAATACAACAATTTGTCACAGGAATTGGCACTGGCATAGTAGTAGGATTGATTGTATTCAGAATTATGAAGAATAAATACTCTGTAACTCTCTCACCATTATCAATCATAACATCTGCTTTATTAACATATATTGTAGCAGAAAACCTTGGAGGCAATGGCGTTCTGGCAGTAACTACAATGGGATTATTCTTTGGCAATATCTATGTTTCTCACAAAGTTCAATTATCAGAAGTATCTTCTTTCTTTGCCAATTCTTTAGAGATTCTAGTATTCATCTTAATTGGCCTGATAATTAAAATACCTCTCAATCCCACATTTATCCTAAAATCTTTGCTTCTTTTTGCTATCTATTTGATTATAAGGTATTTTGCAATAACAATCTCTTTAAGGGGATTGAAATATAACTTTAAAGAAAAACTATTTATGGCTTTTAATGTTCAGAAAGGCATTGCAGTAGCAGTAGTCGCGTTTACTCTTACAACCTTAGATGTATTTGGGGTAAAGACAATACTTCATCTTATCCTGTTGTTCATGCTTTATTCAATAGTAATTTCCACAATATTTACAAAGTTTTCTAGATTCTTTGTCAAAGTAGGAACAAAATGATAAAGATAGGTCCAGGAGGAACAGCAGGCTTAGGTTATGATAAAGGCATGATAAAAATTTCTGATTTAGGACTGAATGCGCTAGAGGTAGAGCTCACTCACGGAGTAAATCTCTCAAACGCAACTGCAAAAAAGATAGGTGAGTCAGCAAAGAAACTGAATATCTCCTTATCTTGCCATGCTCCTTATTTCGTTAATCTAGCTTCAGATGAAAAAGCAAAGGTAAACGCTTCTAAAGTAAGAATCCTACAAAGCTGTGAAAGAATGCATAATCTAGGCGGTGGCCCAGTTGTATTCCATCCTGGCTTCTATCAAAAAAAGACAAAAGAACAAACCTACGCCCTAATAAAAAGCGAAGTATTGGATTTAGTAAAAACAGTAAAACAAAAGAAATGGAATGTACAGTTAGCATTAGAAACAACTGGCAAGCATTCTGCTTTTGGTAACTTAGATGAATTATTGAGCCTTGTTAAAGAAACTAAATGCTCCCTAACAATAGATTTTGCCCATCTAAAAGCCAGAACTCAAGGCAAGATGCCATTTGCAGAAATGCTCGACAAAGTCAAACACATAAAAAAGATTCATTCTCACTTCTCAGGCATAGAATGGACAGATAAAGGAGAAAGAAGACACCTGTTAACAGCTGAAAAGGATATGAAAGACTTACTAAGTGAGATCTTAAAAAGAAAACTTAGAATAACAATAATAAACGAGAGTCCAGACCCAATAGGGGATGCCTACAAGATGAAGAGAATACTTGAGAATTTGAAGTAAGTTTTATATATCATTCTTTTAATCTACATGACTATGACGTTTAAGAGTTTAGAAGGTATAGGGGAAAAAGAGATAATTCCAGGATATAAGGTAAAATTCATCCATTCTCAGAGTATGACCTTTGCTTACTGGGACATTGAGAAAGATGCGCCCTTGCCAGAACACTCCCACCCTAATGAACAAGTTGCCAACATCTTAGAAGGAAAATTTCAATTAACTATCGGAGATCAAACAAAGGTTTTAGGGAAAGGCGAAGTTGCTATAATCTATTCAAATGTTAAACATTCAGGAAAGGCCATTACCAAATGCAAAATACTTGATGTTTTTCATCCAGTTAGAGAAGACTACAAAAAATGAAAAGGATAATACTAGACACAAACTTTCTTCTAATACCTACTCAGTTCAAAGTAGATATATTCTCAGAAATCGATAGAATCTGCTTATTCAACTATAAATTATATATTGTAGACAAAACAATAGATGAACTCAAAAAGATAATAGAGAAACAAAAGGAAAAACACAAACTAGCAGCAAAAATAGCCCTAGCATTCATAAAAAAGAAGAAAATAGCTAAAATAAAGACTAAAGAGGGCCATGTTGATGATCTAATCCTTGATTTATTAAACAAAGATACTATTCTAGCCACACAAGACGCTTTACTAAGGAAAAATGCCATTAAGAGTGGATTTAGCGTTATATTCCTAAGGTCTAACAAATACCTCCTTTTGAAATAGTAAGATTTAAAAAGAGCTTACGTTTCCAATACTAGAAGGTTTAAAAATGTTCTACAGAATGGAAATTCAGGATCATATAAGAGTACCTCCAGATTTATTCAATCTTGGAGTAGAAGAAGCAGTAGTCAAAAGAATAAAAAAGAAGTACGAAGGCTTTATCTCACAAGACCTAGGCGTAGTAATAGACGTTACTGATGTAAAGACTATCGGAGAAGGAATTATAATGCCTGGAGATGGTGCTTCTTATTATGACACAACATTCGAGCTTCTAGCATTTAAGCCTGAAATGCAGGAAGTTGTTATGGGCAAAATAAAAGATATAGCTGATTTTGGAGCTTTTATTAACCTAGGCCCAATAGAAGGGATGATTCATGTATCACAGACAATGGATGATTTTGTAAGCTTTAGCAAAGATAAGACCTTGGCTGGAAAAGAGTCAAAAAAGACTTTAAAAGTAGGGGACAAATGCAGAGCCAGAATAATAGCAGTTTCATTTAAAGATGTCACAAATCCTAAACTAGGCCTAACAATGAGGCAACCTTATTTAGGAAGGCTGGACTGGGTTGAAGAAGAGGCTAAGAAAGTTAACCCAGAAGAAGAAGAAAAAAAAGAAAAGAAAGCTAAAAAATGAAGAAAAAAGCCTGTAAAAAATGCAAATTATTTGTAGACGGAAATGAATGTCCTGTTTGCAAAGAAAATAGGTTTAGCACAAACTGGCAAGGCAGATTAGCAATCATAGACGCTAATAAGTCACTAATTGCAAAGAAGCTAGGAATTACTGTAAAAGGAGAATATGCTATTAAGGTAAGGTGAATTCTATGGATCTAAAGGTAACAAACAAGAAAGATAATACTTTATTGTCAAGAGTTGAGATAGAAGCAGAACTTACTTTCTTAGGTGAACCTACACCTAAAAAGGAGGATCTAAAGAAAAAGATTAGTTCTTTAGAGAAATCTGATGAAAAATTAATTGTTGTAAAAAACATTTATTCACTATTCGGAGCAGGAAAAGGAAACGCTCTAGTCTACATATATAAATCAGAAGATGCTCTAAAAAAGACAGAGCCTCAAAAAGAAGAACCTGAGAAAAAACCAG
>JAYEIZ010000115.1:0-13415 GCA_034660355.1 Nanobdellota archaeon | reverse complement strand
GTCTTTTACTCTCTGTAAAGCAGATCGAATATTTGACATAGAACTCATTAGATATCACCTCATTATAAAGATTATGGAAGAGGAAGTATATAAACTTGTCTAAATATTTATGTCACTTACTATAGATTTAGAAAGACAAATAAATTATAATTAATTCTTGTCTTTCTATAAACTTAAGAATGGGCTAAGCTGCCATTTCACCAAATTCAATATTTAAAATTATTCCTATTTCTCTAACGTACTTATTAAAGTTTCTTAACATAGACACTAAGATTGATTTATACATAGTAGCTGCATTTGGATCACCATTCATACATTTTTTTAATTCTGGTATCCCCCAACTATCTCTTTTTTCATATAGTCCAAATACTTTCTCACCTCAGGATCTTTATACTTCCTATAACATCTTCTAGCATGTTTATAGATATGGCCAATTTCTATATTTATTTTTTTCATATCATCCAATTCCAGAGGCTCGTGAGTTAGCCAAGGCCTCAATTCTTGAAGTTGAGCATGTAGGCTTTCCATTTTCCTAATAATCCTCAATTTTTCTATATAAATATTTCTAAATTCAAACTATCTTTCTCATAGAATTATTTAAATTCTTTACCAAAGAAAGTAAATTAGTCTTAAAAGCATCTACTTCTTGTACTTCAACCAAAGAACTCATATTATTTTGAATGTCTTCCTTCATTGCTAATAAATGTTCAAATGCACCATTATTCATAACCCTATCATTCTTATAGTCATTAATAAATCCAAGAAGATGATTGTATATGTCCCCTACTTGCGCTTCTACTTCTTTCATATGGCCCATTTCAATATCCTTATGTAACCAATCTCCCAAGTTATCAATCTTTTGGCGTAAGTTTAACATAATATCCCACAATAAATGCAATTAAGAATAAGTATAAATAATTATCTCTTTTCAAATAGATTTCTTAACATTCTTATAAGCTTCCCTAAAGCTTAAGCCTTTAGAAACTAGTTCATAAACCTTCTCAGTAGCATACAATTCTTTAGTCATTGCTTTTTCGCAATTAGCCTTATTTACTTTTAGTCCATTAACTACTAGATTCATTATCTTCACACATTCTTTTGTTATTTCTATTCCTTTAATTGTTGGTTCTTTAGTTAGTTGCAAATCACGATTATACCCAGAAACTAGATTACCAATTAAATTCTTCAACTGAAACTCATAACCTAAAACAATAGAATACTTTGCACGAACAAGTTCTAGTACATCTGGATTCTTCTTCTGAGGCATTATAGAACTACCAGTTGTAAAATCTTTAGGAATTCCAAAATAACCAAACTCCTGCATTGAAAACAATATAACATCACTACTTAACTTATTCAAAGTTGCCATAATATTAACTAAAGCACTAAGAATAATCCCTTCGTGTTTACCTCGAGAATTCTGCACATAAATAGGATTTTTAAAATTATTTTTAAAATTCAATTCTTTTTTGGTTATTTCTTTATTTATTTTTAATGGTACACCATAACCAGCAGCACTTCCTAAAGGATTTTTATCAATGATTCCTAAGGCGTTTTTTAACAATTCTAAATCATCCTCTAGACTTCCTACAAAGCTCTCTGCCCATAGCTTAACAGAAGAGGGCATTGCTTTTTGCATATGAGTATAACCTGGCATAACAGCATTATTCTTAGATAATTTTTTCAGAGAACTAATAAGATTATTAACTAGAATGATCATATCTTTAATCTCTTTTTTCTCATAAAGCTTCATCGCAGCAACTACCTGATCGTTCCTGCTTCTAGCACTATGTACCTTTTTGCCTAAATTACCTAACTTCTTAGTTAGATAATTCTCAATAGCTGTATGGCAATCTTCATCTGAAAGTTTGATTGGAAATTTTCCTTTATTACCTAGCTCAATTATCTTCTTAAGGAGTTTCTCTAGTTTTTTCTGTTCTGCTTCTTTCAATATTCCAATCTTTTTCAACATCTTAGAATGCGCAATAGAAGCGATACAATCATACTTCAATATTTTCTTATCTAGCAGATAATCATTCCCTACAGTAAACTTCTCTATTTCCTTATTTACATTACCTTGCCATATCTTCGCCATAAGCCATAAAATCCTTGTCTAATTTATAAAGATATCGACCTAAATAGAACAATATAGACATTTATGTCCAGAATTAGACATATAAAAATAAAATTAAAACGAAATATTTATATAGTAACTATAACAACTATATAACCAGGTGATACTATGAGTCCTACTACAATACAGGTTAAGGAAGAAACTATTGAGAGAATGAAATATTTTAAAGAATATTCTAAAGAAAGTTATGATGAGATAATTAATAAGCTGATAGACACAAGCGAAGAAGGAGAATTAACTGATGAAGCCCTTAAGGATATTCTTGAAGCCAAGAAAGAGATACGTGAAGGAAAGGGACAAAGGATTGAAGATGTGGCTAAGGAATTAGGCATTAAATTGTAAGATGTTCTCTATAATCATTTTGCCCAAAGCCAAGAAACAACTTCTAAAACTTGAAAGAAAGAGTATTGAAATAATACTAAAAAAGATTAATAGTATAAAGGAAAAGCCCCTTCATTATATTGAAAGGTTAAAAGATTTACCAAGTTGGAAATTAAGAATTGGAGATTATAGGGCTATAATGAGTATAAATACTGGAGAGAAAAAGATATTTATTGAGAAAATTGGGCATAGAAAAGAGATATACAAGAAATGATTATTGATTTAAAACTAATTAACAAGATTATGCATACCCCTTAGATGTTCTTCAAGTTCAGGATCTATTATTTGAGCAGCTGTATCAGTTGATGCTCTGCCCTCATATTCAATCTTCAAAGGAGAACTTATAGGCATATAATATGTATTAGATTGCATTTCATAATTAATGAGTGAAAAGCACCCCATAACAACTATTGTAAGTGCAACCGCGTAATTCCTAAGATTCCTGTATGGTCTTTGTATCATCTTTATTCTTCTTCCTATACTGTATCAGATCATGGATAGAATAAATACTTAATTTATGACTCTTAGCAAACTCTTCAAGTTCAGGTAATTTTGCCATCTCACCATCTTCTTTCATGATCTCTGCAATAACAGCACACGGATAAAGCTCTGCTAATTTGCATAAATCAGTTGCAGCTTCTGTATGTCCTGCTCGATCATATACACCATTCTCCTGTGCCATCAAAGGAAAAACATGTCCTGGCCTTACTAAGTCTTCCGGTTTCGTTTCAGGATTAATCATTGTTTTGATTGTCTCTGTCCTATCCTTAACACTTACCCCAGTAGTAGTATTCTTTTTTGCATCAACAGAAACAGTAAAAGGGGTGTTAAACTTATCAGTATTATCCTCAACCATCAAAGGAATCTTTAACTCACTAAATCTGTGCGCAATACAAGGCAGACACATTATGCCGCGAGCATGCTTTATCATATAATTAAGCTTAGATGGAGTTACCTTTTCAGCAGCAATTACTAAATCACCTTCATTCTCTCTGTTCTCATCATCAACAACAATGATGAAGTCTCCTCTCTGTAATTCTTTTATTGCATCTTCTATTTTGCCTAACATAGGTATGAAAGAAAAAGGGGTTTATTTAAAAAGTATTTGTTTAACGTTACTTGATTATAAGTAACCTTCAATCAATATATCTCTCCCAATCTTACTAGAACTAATATCCTTCAGCTTTACAGACTTATCAACTTTAGTTATACCCAAATCGCCAATTGCATCTAAACCGTGCCCAATTATGCCTAGAGCAATAAAAAACATTATCTTATCTCCTATCTTCTGCCTTATTGCTTCGGCATTTAGTTCAGCCCCACCTTCAATCATAATAGAGGTTATCTCTAGTTTACCTAACTGTTTCATAAGTTCATTTAAGTCAACTCTACCGTTTTTCTGCTTAACAATTAAAACATTAACGCCTTTCTGCTGCAACTTCTTTACTTTTTTCTTAAGAGCTTTAGAGGTTGTTGCAACTATCAATTTCTGCGGCTCATTCTTAATAACTTTAGCATTTAATGGAATCTTCAAAGTGCTATCCACAACAATCTTTATAGGATTATTTCCTTTAACATGCCTAACAGTAAGCTGAGGATTATCTTTTAATATAGTATTAATGCCTACCATGATAGAATCAAGCTCTGATCTTAACTGATGTACATATTTTCTGGCTTCCCTTCCAGTTATATATTTTGAATGCCCTGTTCTTGTAGCTATTTTCCCATCTAATGACATCGCTGCTTTCACCAAAACAAAAGGCCTTTTTGTTTTTATATATTTAGTATAGGTTTCATTCATCTTTTTACATTCATTCTCAAGAATTCCTATACGTGTTTTAAGTCCTCTAAACTTCAATTCCTGATACCCATTAATTAAGGGATTAGGGTCTTTCATCCCAATAACAACCTCTCTAATGCCTGCTTCAACAATCTGTTCAGTACAAGGGGGAGTTCTGCCCCAGTGCGAACAAGGTTCTAGTGTAACATATAATATCCCATCTTTAGCCTTTTTTCCAGCTTCCTTCAAAGCACACACCTCAGCATGCGCTTCCCCACATTTTCTATGCCAGCCTCTGCCTGCAATTCTACCTCGCTTAACTATCAAACTACCCACAATAGGATTAGGAGAAACATTACCTTTACCTTTCTCAGCTAATTTCAAGGCTAATTCCATGTATTTCTTATGCGATATTATGAGCTACCACCCCAATCAAATAAAAGAAAAAGAGCTTTTATTTAAAACCTTTGTTAGTTCATATTACTCTCTTATCACATCTATCTTTAACAAACCTAATTTTCCAGAATCTATTACACTTAACACCCAAGGATCCCTAGCATAAATTTGATTGTAAAGTTGCTCTAATTCAGGGAAAACTTTCAAAAACCCCATCCTATCATCTAAACTATATCTACTTAAGCTATGATCATCACAAAAAAGAATACCGGTTCTTTTTCTATATTCTGCTTGAGTTTCTAAATCTGCAGGAATAGAATTAGGAAACTTCATAGTGCACTCTCCTTTTTTACCATCATTCACTTGGCCACAATGTGACAAATCTGCAAATGTATGGCCAAATTCATGTAATGCTCCTTGCCTAACTATCTCTCTCCATTTTTCTTTATATCTTGTTATACCTAAAATTGTTCCCTCTCTAGGACCTTCTCCAATCAAGAATCTATATTTATAATGAGAAGCATATATATCAACATCAGATAATACTAAAACATCGTAATGTGGCCTTACAGCCTGAACAGGATCTTGTTTGAAGTCATGCCATATTTTTGCTATATCACATTGCCCTTTTCCATGGATGTCGTATTCCTGCCTTCCAGGTTCAAATGCTTTATCTATGTACCAGTCTACACTCCTATGCGGACCATCTCCTTTATTCCAATACCCAAAAACATTTATAGGAAGAATTCCATTCATACCAACTGATTCTAAAACCTCTTCTAATGCTCCAACTACTATATCTAAATTCTCATTAGAAGTTCCTTCATCACATAATACAAATATAGGTTTAAATCTATGAAAAAATCTTTCGAAATTTTTTACTGCATGACTAAATTTTATACTTTCAATCATGGGATCTGTACCTTTCTTCATTTTTTCTTTTGGAACTGTACCTGTAAGAAGTACGTTTTTTCCATCAACTATTGTAGCCCTGTCAGAATTCAATAAACCTAGTAACTCATAATTTGGATCCATAATCAGAGGATAATTAACTGTTTTATAAATCTTTCGTAAAAGTTACTACTTAATAATGAATAGATATTACTTCTCCAACCTTCCACTGCTAGCCTTAAGCCTTAAAGCATTCAGCTTGATAAAACCCTTTGCATCTGTCTGGTCATATCCGCCATGTTCATCCATCGAAGCAATCTTCTCATCATAAAGAGATTCAGAACTTTCACGACCTTCAATTATAACATTGCCTTTATATAACTTCAAGAATACCTTCCCGGATACATGCTCTTGGGACTTATCAACCAATGTATTAATCAACTCAAACTCGGGAGCATACCAAAATCCATTATATATCAAAGTAGAGAACTTAGGAATCAAGCTATCCCTAATCAATTTAACTTCTCTATCCATAGTCACTCCTTCAATATCTAAATGAGCATTAAAGAGTACAGTTCCAGCTGGAGTCTCATATATACCGCGACTTTTCATTCCAACAAACCTATTTTCTACCAGATCCACACGACCTATTCCATTAGCTCCAGCTACCTTATTTAGATAAAGAAACAATTTAAGCGGATCTGTCTCAGTAACATTATTAGTCTTATCCTCTACCTTAACAGGAACACCATCCTTAAACGAAATAACTAATTCAGTAGATTTGGAGGGTGCTTTCTCAGGAGAAACACTTAGTTCATATGAGCCTTCATCAAGCTTTTTATTAGGATCTTCCAATATTCCAGCTTCATAGCTGACATGCATAAGGTTAGGGTCTGTGCTATAAGGTGCTTTCTTGCTTGCAGTAACTGGAATATTGTTCTTCTCAGCATAATTAAGCATATCTGTACGCCCTTCAAACTTACTTAGGAATTCAGGATCTTTCCAAGGTGAAATTATCTCAACATCTGGCATCAAAGTCATATAGGCCATCTCAAAGCGTACCTGGTCATTGCCCTTTCCAGTCGCACCATGCGCAACAATATTTGTTCCTTCTTTTTTAGCAATCTCAATATGCTTCTTAGCAATTAATGGACGAGCAAGTGAAGTTCCTAACAAATATTTTCCTTCATAAACAGCATTACTTTTAATAGCAGTAAATATAAAATCAGTAACAAACTCTTTCTTTAAGTCTTCAACATAAACCTTAGATGCGCCTATCTTAAGTGCTTTTTCTTTAACAGCCTCAAAATCTTCTTTCTGACCTACATCAGCTACATAACAAACAACTTCATATCCTTTATCCAATAACCATTTCAATATTACAGACGTATCTAAACCGCCAGAATATGCTAATATTACTTTTTTCATTTTTTCATACCTCCATAAAGGTTGGTTTAATCTTTTCAATCATACCAATAACCTTATCTTTCTTACCCGACTCTACATCAATACCATAAACATGATATTCACCTTTTGTTTCAGCAAAGACAGAATGCCCCTTCCCCTTATAATAATCAAGAACGGATTTGTAAAACCTATTTAGTCCTTCTTTATCTTTACTGCTACGCCAAACTAATCCATTATCACTATCTTCAAATGCTTTGGATATGAGGAATTCCCCTAATCTAAGGCCCCTATAACCTGGATCTGTTCCAAGCTTACACATATAATTAATGCCACATATATCATAAGTTATTGCTATTGCCTTTTGTTGTTCATCCATATAAACTACAGTTTTATCAGGTTCAAGATTATTGAAATAATCTCCGGAAAGTTTTAGACCCCTTATCTCAAAAGCATGGTCTATCAACTTCCTAATCTTGCCTCTCTCCCCTGTAGGAATCTGATTCAAATATCTTGGAGTATAGTCTGGGGGCAAAGTAATCATTGTTCCCCCACTATTATTGCTAAACCCTAATAGTTCCTCCAGTAGTCCAGTAGATTCAATATTTTCCTGAGTACCAGTCTTTAATTTAGTCAGCTGAACAGACCTTCCTGGACCCATGGGTTGTAACCAAGAGATTGATTCTCCAACATTAACTCCCATCCCCCCTATTAAAACCCCCGTCAATTCATTATAATCCTCAATTGAAGCAATCCTTTCAACACGCTTACCCTCTTTCATAACAGGCGTATCCCCTACTAACATAACCTTAAAAACATCTAATGCGTCTTTTCCTGCTAACTCAAAAGCAGCAGAAGTTGCATTAGTATTATAATATTGACCATTAAAAACACCTACGTGGCTCATTACAGGAATCATTCCATTGTCAATAGCATCATGAAAAGGTTTAGGATCTATCATAGACGGAGCTGCTGTTCTCCCCATATTTACTGATTGCCCATTTAGACAAATTACATCATTATAAGGTTCAACAACCATATTCTCAAGAGGTATAGCTACTACATCTACACCTTTAGACTTAATCATACGTACAACATTATCCAAATTTTCTTTTGCTAGGGCAACCATATCTTCTATTAGATTTTCAGGTGTAACCCTCAAAAACTGCTCTTTGAATCCCCCTTTACCATCCGACTCATTAAAATGTACTTTACCAAAATCTTTCCCTTGACCAACAATTTCATCATATGCTTTCCCTCCTCCTAAAACCACTGGAAGATAAAACCCTTCCCCTGCTAAATAAGCCATCTCAGCGGCTAATTCGTTATTTTCAAGAAGATTACCACTAACTTTAACTATCCCTACTTGGCGAGGATTTAACTCACGTAATTGCTTTATCCAAAAAGTTTTTTCTATGCCTAACTTCTCGACAATCTGGTCTACATGATCTCCATTCATTTTAATAGTAAAAACTCTGGAATCATTTATAAATGTGGTGACCTATATAGAACAAGATAAACATAAATGTCCATTATTAGACATTACCCTTTTTAACAAAAATCTCTTTCTTATACTCTTTCTCGAGCTTCTCTTCATAGCCTTCAACAGCTTTCTTAATTTCTTTAGCTTTTTGCGATGCGGCTGTCTTACTTTCTGTCTCAATACTCTTCTCCAAGATCTTAACCTCATCTAATACTTTCTCAGGAATCTTCTTAAGATTACTCCCTTCTACATACTCTAATTTATTAACCTCCCTTTGAAGTGCCTGTTCCTGCCCTTTAATCCGGTTCTTATAATATTGTATATTATTCCTTGTTATATTGCCTAGACTTAAAACGATCTTTGATAATAATAATTTTACATCTGCCATATCCTTCCTCATCCTGAATATAGTCTTTCTTTGAAGTATGAAGATCTGTTTTTGCGGAACTAAAACAATATTGGAAATATAATCAGCAAAACTGTATATGTTAACAAAGAAGGATGCAAACTTTAATGTCTTTATTCTCTCAATTATATCACCCACATCCCCTGCTTTTTTTTCGTTTATTCTTGAAATCAAAGGAATGCAGCTCATCCGGAGTACAAAAGAAGCAAAAAATATGTATTTAAGGGGGCTTAGCTTATCCAAAAATATAATATGGTTGTAGTTCTTTATCAAAAGTGCCATAAGTCCCCCAACAATCGGCCCTAATGCAGATGCGATCCCCACAAAAGAAGAAAAAGAAGAGAAGTAATAAGCATCATACTTCCTTTTTGCTGACTTGAACAACACGTGGCTTATAGCTATATCAACTCCAGCATATGAGATAGCACTAATTATAAATATTGGGAGAATAAAAAAATAGTTATGCATACCGATAAAAATCATGGCTAATGGCACCAAGCTGGTTACTGTTGCAGTAACAACTAATGTAGGTCGTGCACCAAACTTATCAATCATATTTCGCCATAGGTTTAGCCCATACAATCTTGCTAAAGTATCTATAACTAAGAATACTGAAACCAGAAAAAAGCTTAATGATAAATCATCAAGCATAAACACTAAAAAGAACGGTGCAGCTAAGTTGATAGAAAAAGCCCATGGCACTGAAAAATAGATCAGTGGCCTAAAATTAGCATCCTTAAAGGGCAGGCTTAATCTTTTAAAGAATTTCTCAGGGCTTATTGCCTTTATCTTTCTCCTCCTTTCAGGCACCCCCATAAGAAAAAGAATTGCAATTAACCCAATGAGAATTGAGAACAGAAACAAGTAAGCATATATCTTTGTTCCTGGAAATTTATCTATCATATATGATCCAGTAAGATACACAACCATACCACCTATGCTAGCATATATATTCTTCTTACCCAGGAATCTTGCAAGTTTCCTTACAGGAACTAAGTCCTTAGTCCAGCTCAACAGAGATAGATTACCAATCGCTACAAAGAAATTTGACATAATCAATACTGTAGTAAAAAGGAGGATAGGATTCTCATGAATAAGTCCAAAAGCCATCACTACTGCCATCACTAATATAAATCTGCCAAAAAACAAGTTCACAATAGTTGTGTATTTCTTTGTTCCAGTAGCTTCTAGGATAAAAGCAGACACTAACTGCAATAAGTTAGCAAAAAGAGGGATGGCAAGCAATATACCCACTTGAAGATTATTAGCACCTAACGCTAGCGCAAAACCAACTAAGAATATGCTATTAAACAATGTTGTATGGGCAAAAGATAGGGCCACTTCTAAGTATAATTTATTTTTTATCCCATCAAAACCTCGCTTTAATGCAACTGCCATTTACAACTATCAAGAATTATAACTTTTTTATCTATATAAATCCTTGGTTTAATCTTAGGATTATCTCTTATATTTTACCCATTAATTTCAGCATAACTGCTTTTTGTACATGTAATCTATTTTCAGCCTGGTCATATACAACACTTTGTTTTGAATCTAAAACTTCGCTAGTGACCTCTTTACCGCGATAAGCAGGAAGACAATGCATAAACAAAGCCTTACCTAACAATTTCTTATTTACTTGGTATGGTGGAAAAAATTTCAATCTCTCTTCATTCTCTTTCTCCTGCCCCATCGAAACCCATGTATCTGTATAAACAACATCTGCATTCTTGGAAGCCTTGTTAGGATTATTAGTCAATTCTAAATTCTTTCCGCCTTCTTTTATTACTTCCTTTAAAGGTTCATAATCTTTAGGTGTTGCGACATTAATCTTCATTCCAGCCTTAGAACATCCTATTATCAAAGAATTACAGACATTATTCCCATCTCCTAGATAAGCTAATTTTAAACCCTCTAACTTACCAAATTTTTCTTTTATTGTCAAGAGGTCAGCTAATATCTGACAAGGATGGTATTTATCACTCAGACCACTAATAATAGGTTTTGAAGAATGCTTAGCCATAATCTCTAAATCCTTTTGATTGTAAACTCTAGCCATTATCATATCCACATATCTTTCAATACATTGGATTTCGTCCTTTAAGTTTGCTTTCCCCAGATGGGTATCACTCCAATCAATAAACAAAGCATGCCCTCCCAGTTGAGCCATACCAGATTCAAAGCTTATCCTAGTACGGGTAGATTTCTTCTCAAAGAGCATTGCCAATGTTCTTCCCCTTAATACCCTATAATACTTCTCA
This sequence comes from Nanobdellota archaeon, assembly GCA_034660355.1. GTDB lineage: Archaea > Nanobdellota > Nanobdellia > Woesearchaeales > JACPBV01 > JAYEIZ01. The sequence continues at coordinate 2,279 of JAYEIZ010000115.1, read as the reverse complement.
GGATCTTCTTTGATATGCATTGATTCATCAATTATATTCAGGATATCTTCCTTGCTCCAATCTTTCAGCGTTAGTAAATTCATTATAAACAGAACTGAACTAAGTATTATTTAAATTTATTGAATCAAGCAACAAAAGTGGCGGCAAATGCGAGTGCAGAGGAAAAAAACATACGAAGTTTGGTTTTTTCCTTTGCGAGTAGGGCGTGCTCAAGCACGGCCGTATTTGCCTGCCATTATTTTTGTTGCTTGTTTAGTTAAAAGCACATACTTAGTTCTATATCATCAAAAAACCAAACAATTTATAAATATCCTTTTTTTCTTTTTTATCATGGGAAAAACAATCGTTGTTTTAGGTGGGCAGTGGGGAGACGAAGGCAAAGGCAAAGCAGTAGACTATCTGACAAAAAAAGCAGACGTTGTTGCAAGAGCAACAGGCGGAAATAACGCAGGCCACACTGTAGTTGTAGGAAAAGACAAATTCAAATTTCACTTAATGCCATCTGGAATTCTTCATAAGGATAAACTGAATATTATAGGAAATGGAGTAGTTATCTGGCCTGGCGATAAAGATAAGCCCCAAAGCATTATTGGAGAGATAGAAGGGCTAAGAAATAGAAATTACGAAGTTAGTGAAAAAAACCTGGCTATTAGCGGTTCTGCTCATGTTGTACTTCAAAAACACATTGATGAAGACCTAAAAGACAAAAAGATAGGAACAACAGGCAGAGGCATAGGACCTACTTACAAAGACAAGATTGTAAGGGCTGGATTAAGAATGTCAGAGTTTGTAAAGGGGGATTCAGAAGCAGCAAAAATCCTAAAACCCTTTGTAAAAGATACTTATCTATTAATAAACCAAGCAATTGATGAAGGAAAAAACGTATTGATAGAAGGTGCACAAGGAGCATTATTAGATATTGATCATGGAACATTTCCTTATGTTACTTCCTCTAATCCATCAGCAGGAGGAGTTTGCACTGGTTTAGGTATTGGCCCACTAAAGATTGATTACATCACAGCTATAATGAAAGCTTACATCACAAGAGTAGGTGGAGGACCATTTCCAACAGAGCTAGGGACAGATGAGCAAACAAAAGAAGAAGGGACATGGGACAAGATAAAGCCTAAATACGATGAACATCTAAAAGAAGCATTAGAAAAAGAAGATGAATACTCTCAAGGAAAATATTTAAGGTTACAAGGAAGGGAATATGGAACAACAACCGGAAGACCAAGAAGAACTGGGTGGTATGATGCTGTTGCAGGAAAATACTCTGTAACAATTAACGGATTAAGCTCAGTTGTAATAACCAAATTAGATGTTCTAACAGGACTAAACAAGATAAAGATTTGCACATCATATGAAATTGATGGAAAAGAAACAAAAAACTTCCCAACAGATCTCGAAAAATTAGAAAAAGCAAAACCTATCTACGAAGAGATGGCTGGCTGGAAAGAAGACATAACTAAAGCAAAAAGCTTTGATGAGCTGCCAGAAAACACTAAGAAATATCTTAACAGATTAAAAGAGCTTATAGGTGTCCCATTAGCAATAATCTCAGTAGGACCAGAAAGAGATGAAACAATAATAATGGAAGAATTATTCTAAGCTTTTTCTATCTCTATTTTACCTTTCTTTACTTTTAAGATAATTTCGTCTTCTTCAGTAAATTTTGATAAATCAGTAACAAGTTTTGGTAATAATATCCTCTCCCCCCTAAAATCCATATTGGTTATAATCTGCTGTTCATTAGCTTGTTTATCAATATTGATCTCTTTTATAATTTCTACAGCCCCTTTTTTGCTCCCTTTTTCCTTAAAAGCTTTAGCCCTCTCAGCCAAGTATTTAGCAATCTTATCAGCAACATCAACCTTAGTAACTTTTGTAATGCCTTGTAATCCAGGTGATAGATTTATTTCAACAACCATAGGTCCCTTAATACTCTCCAACATATCAACAGCACAAATCTCTGCTCCAATAGATTTTGCAGCCTCAACAGCTAGCTTCTTCATCTGTACATCAGGCTCAAACGCTTCACCCTCACCACCAGCATGAACATTAGCTCGCTTCTCACCCAAAACTGCTTTTCTTTTCATAGCAGCTACAACTCTATCTCCCACTACTAGAATTCTGATGTCCTCTCCTTCAGTCTCTATATACTCCTGGATCAAAAATGGTTGTTTTAATGTTTCTAGTGCATCCATCAATGAAGATGCAGCTGGATAACTTTCTGCATACATTACTCCTTTTCCACCCGTTCCCGATGGAAACTTAAA
>JAYEIZ010000114.1:0-3281 GCA_034660355.1 Nanobdellota archaeon | reverse complement strand
TTGCGAGTAGGGCGTGATTAAGCACGACCGTGTTTGAAACCTATGTTGTTGGTGGTTTTTCCCCTCAACACTCTAAATTCATGGAGTAAATTACGAATAATTCATGGTTTAACCATAAAAACAAACCTTTATATATCACCGCCACCAGAATTTACTTTGGGGTGATGTGGTTTGAAAAGAACTAGTTTGATAGCAACTTTATTTGTAATATTGATATTTATTTCTCCAGTATTAGCAGAATCTACAACCTTAAAAATAACTTCTAAGGTAAATCCGAAATTCATAATTGAGGAGATTAAAGAAAAGCCATACATATTATACTTCACCGTTGGCAAGCTGTACTTCAAAGCAAATAACCTGGAAAAATCTCAGGAGATGTTTCAAAAAGCAATCAATCTAAACAATGATTTTGCGCAAGCACACTATAATTTAGCAGTAGTCTATTATGAAAACAAAGAATACGATAAAGCACTCGAAAAACTAAAAGAAACAATAAGCTTAGACTCATCTTACTCCAGAGCATATAATTCATTAGGTGTATTATATTTTGAATTAGGAGAAATTAATAATGCAATAGAGTCTTTCTCAAAGACAGTAGAACTTGAACCTAACAACATAAATGCAAGCTTCGACTTAGCACAAAGCTATGTTGCAAGATTCAGAAAAGCAGAACTAACCTCCACTCAAGACTACGATGATCTAGATAAAGCTTTGCTCTACCTAAAAAAGACAGAAGAGCTACAACCTGACTTTCCTAATGCCTTGAATAATATAGAAATAATAGAGTCTATTCTTAAATAAAGGGAAATTTGATTTCCCAGAATCTATTTAACTAACTTCTCATAAACACCTTGAGCATGTTGACAAGGCTGTTTATCCCAAGAACAATTGTCTATACAGCACCCTAGATGAACCATTCCTTTTTTCTCTCCACACAAAAGAATTGAGTCAGGGCTGCCCTTAAATTCTCCGCCACATATGTTACACTGCATTTTATATACCTCTTTATTTTTTCTTAATATAATCTTCACATAGCTATTATTTAAATCTTTTTATTTAATCAAGGTATAATAAAAGGTTTGTATAACTTACGATGAATATTAAACTCTTCCCATTTCCCTCATTTGTTCCCTTATGTCCTGCCTTCTTTTATAGTGGTTATATATATCAACTAAACTATTGTACAATGATGCATACTTAGCATTTTCCTTTATCTTATCAAGCATTTCTTCCTTATTGGTTATTTCATCAACATACTTAGATATTGAAGATTCTTTCTTTACTAAGTCTCCTTCTACTTCTTCTTTGCTATTAAACTGTTCATTATAATATTCATAGACATCGATAATCTCATTATAAAGGTCTATTGTATTCTTACTAGACCGAACAACAGTCTGAAGATGCCTATCCCGTGCAACATTAATCACACTTAGAATAAACCTTTCAATCTTCTTACTTCTATCTTCTCCATATTTATCCTCTTTTATCATTATCAATGTATCTAAAATATCCTTAAATTCTGGATACTCTTTTGAAAGATCCTCTAAATCTAAACTAGCTGAAAGCTTGAATATAGATGCCTTTATCCCTTCATTTGTTTCTATAGGCTTAGATTTATCTTTCCTCTCTTTGCCAAGCTCACGTAACACACCAAAGATTTCCTTAACCTTACTGGACATTTCTTTCTCTTTGAATGTATTCTTCTCCCACAACAAGCTTATTCTTTTAGTTATCTTTGACTCAAGCGAGATAAGTATATCATCCTCCATCTTGATAAGCTCTTCATTCATCCTTTTATGCTCTAGCTCAAACAATGTTTCTTTCTTCTTCTTTTTGTACTCATAATATTTGAAATGCCTCATCACAAAGAATACAATACTTAAGATAGCTATAATAGATGTTATAGGCAGCCACATGAATCTATCCATCACTGCAGGATTGTCACTCAACATATAGATATAAAGAGTATAAGCAATTCCAATAACAGAAAGCACAGCACTTGTTATATATACATTCCTTTGTATTCTTCTATATCTCCTAATTTTTCTCCTAAACTCTTCAAATTCTCCTTTTCTAATTCTGCTTACATAGAGCCTATCCCCTAAAGTCATCGAAGAAATTATTATAGCAAGGATTATAAGAAGCAACCACGGAATAGTCTTAGCCAATGGCGCAAGTTTTGGAATAGGTATCTTAACAAACTTCTTTACCACACAAGATTCACAAGACCCGCCACAATCAATACCTTCTTCATTCTGGTTCTGTATTCCATCAGAACAACTGGCAGGTATAGGACATGCTGGACAAGGACCTCCACAATCTACACCTATTTCATTCTGATTTTGTATTCCATCAGAACATGTCGGTATGTATGTGCACTCTTGTAGTTCAGTTGGTTTCTTCTTTTTAGTGCCGCACCCGTTAACATCCAAACACCTTCTCATCTGCATTCCATCAGTTGAACAAACAGACCAATCAGAGCATTCCCATCTCTCTACACACGTAGCATAAGTTCTTCTTCCAACAGCACCTGCTCCTGCTCCTGCTCCAGCTGCCTCTCCAACACCCGCCCCGGGTACACTTGCACAAGCACCGCAATCTGCTGCACAATTAGAACAAGTTTCATCACCGCCACAAGTTCCATCTCCACAGTAAGGCCCTCTTACTATTCTAAATGAAACAATCTCATAATCTTCTAAAACGCCATCACTTACAGAGAAATTTATTGAGTAATTCCCTACCTGGGCCAGAGTAGGAGTGAAACTGAAAATTCCTGTTGTCTCATTAATTGTAAAGAGCGAAGTATTTGTAGAGTATGTTAAGTTATCTCCATCAGCATCAGTAGCATTTACATCAAAAGTAAATAATGTTCCTTCTGTTGCGATCAAAGGACCTATAGAATCTAATACTGGAGCATTGTTGATATCATATACAGTTATGTTAAAAGTTCCAGTTACATTTGAATTTCCATCAGAACAACTAATCAATATAGTATAATTTCCAGTCTCATTATCAACAGGAGTCCAATAGATTAACCCGCTTGTTGAATTTATATCAAACGTAGTCGAGTTATCATAATATGTAATATTATCTTCAGGATTCAGGTCAGAGCAGTTGATATCATACATTAATGTATCAGATTCATTCAAAAATTGATTAGTTAGATTATGGTCAAAAGTTGGAGGATATTCTTTAAGTGAAAGGTTCACAAAGCGGTATTTACCGATTCCCCATGAAGTATTGCCAAAAGCAACTGCTCTAGATCCATTAACATAGAATGC
>JAYEIZ010000113.1:0-3282 GCA_034660355.1 Nanobdellota archaeon | reverse complement strand
TAATTGTTAATGTCTCCTTTCTCATCAGCAAATAAGATCTCATTTAATCTTGCATTTTTGTAGATATAATCATTAGGGTAGTCTTCAAGAGAGAAACCAATTACGTTTGCACCTAACTTATGCAACCATATAGAAAGCCATGCTCCTTTGAAACCAGTATGGCCTGTAACTAAGATGTTCTTTCCTTTGTAAACATCCAAAGAGCTCATTTTACTTCCAGACTTTCCACCTAGGATCTTCTTTCCATATCTTATTTAGTTCTAAATAATCCCGGTAGTTATCCATACTTTTCCAGAAACCAGTATGATGGTATACTGAAACTTCACCAATCTTGGCTAATTTAGGTAGCAGGCCCGACCCATATTCTTCAAGCATAGAATTGTTATCATTAATATGGTCAAAAACTCTTTTATTAAATACCATAAATCCTCCGTTTATCATATCTTGATTTATTGGCTTTTCAGTAAACTTAACAACTTTGTTATTGTTAACTTTTAAAATTCCAAAACCAGAATAAACATTTACTCCGGTTATTGTTGCAATAGTTTTTTGTTTCTTATGGAAATCAATCAGCTTATTTATATCAACATTTGAAACACCATCTCCATACGTGAGTAAGAAGTTATCATCTCCTTCTAAGAAATCTTTGACCTTGAAAAGCCTAAGGCCAGTACCTGATTTAAGTCCAGTATCAACAAAGTGGATATTCCAGTCTTCTTTCTTATGGTTCTCGTGAACAGAAACAGCATCTGACTTCAGGTTTAGCGAGAAGTCATTTGCCCTCCAGCTAAAGTCCATGAAAAACTCTTTTATCATATCTCCCTTATAACCTAAGGGGAGTACAAACTCATTATGTCCATAGTGCGAATATATCTTCATGATATGCCAAAGAAGAGGCATACTTCCTATTTCAACCAAAGGTTTTGGCTTAAATTCAGTCTCTTCTTTTAGCCTAGTACCTCTGCCGCCGCAAAGTATAACTGCCTTACATTTATCTTCTGTCATACTATAACCCCTTCCTCGAGATAATATATACTATTTTAAAAAAGTATCGGTCAATACCTAATTATAGCCTATTTATTCACAATTAACTTAATCATAGCTTTTGAAAACCCAGCTACATCATTCTTCTGAACTAAAATACCTTTTTTGACAACCTCTTTATGCGATCCTACATCAAAAGCTACAGTTGGCTTACCCACATTATATGCTTCTACAATCGGTATGTTAAAACCTTCCCACAATGAGGCAGTAGTGTAAGCATCACATGCAGCATAGTAATATGGTAATTCTTTATCAGGCACAAACCCTGCAAATATGACATTCTTATTTGCAATCTTCTTAAGTTTTTTACTGTATTTTGGAAAAGTATGTTTCCCAGCTATTACCAACTTAGATTGAGGATAATTTTTTTGTACAATCTTAAAAGCCTGTATCAAAAGGTGAATCCCTTTATGGGGGCTTATCCTTCCAACATATAGAAAAACAGGCTCTTTCTTTATACCATATTTCCCCCTTACTTTCTTACTGCTAATCTTTCTATTAAACCTTTTTTGGTCAATAGGAATGTACTCTACTTTGCTGTCAATTCCTGTCTCTTTTTTCAACTCTCTTCTTAAAAAATCACTTATAGATATTACTTCATCAACATTCCTTAAAGTCCTATTTGTGAAATAATTGAATATCCTCAAGTATAGTTTTTCAAGAAAAGAATAGGCTTCAGTTATACCCACACCAGCGTTATGGTATACATAACGTATCTTTCTATTCTTCTTCTTTGTTTTGTAAGCAAGTATATTCATAGGATAAAGATGAGCTACCACAACATCATAATTCTTAAGGATATTAACATATTTGTTTATCTTCTTAAAATCAAGAAACATAAATAATCTATAAATCCTCTCAAAAAAAGGAATCTTAGGCATCCCTAGTACATATAATCCTGCTTTCTTAGGCTTAATAGAAGCACTTAAAGCAAAAATATCAACACTATGCCCTTTACTTAAATAATCCTTCACTTTTATCTCCACCAACCTATCTATACCTGAGAAATGCGAGAATGTCGGTGTAAGTATAGCTATCTTCATAATCCATTAAAATAAGATTTTCTTTAAATAATTTATGGAACCATGTTTAAGATAGGTAAAGAATAGAAATTCACAACATTTAAAAATAGGCCTTTCTTCTTAAACGTTAAAGGTTTTATAATATGAAAGCACTTATTACTGGAATTACTGGATTTGTCGGATCTCATTTAGCAGAGCTCCTTCTTAGCAAGAACTATGAAGTATGGGGTATTGGTAGATGGAGAAGCGACACCACTAACATCAATCATATTAAATCTAAGTTAAAGATGATAGAAGCAGACCTTAATGATGCACATTCTTTCTATAACGCTATAAACCAGATAAAACCAGATGAAATATACCATCTGGCAGCACAATCTTTCGTACCAACTTCATGGACAGCTCCAGAAGATACAATGAAGACTAATGTAATAGGGACAATTAACCTATTTGAAGCTGTAAGAAAAGCAGGAATCAACCCAAAAATTCAAGTAGCATGTTCTTCAGAGGAGTATGGCTTTGTAAAGCCAGACGAAACACCAATAAAAGAGACTAACCCTTTAAGGCCATTAAGTCCGTATGGGGTGTCTAAAATAGCACAAGACATGCTTTCATATCAATACTTCAAGTCCTATGGCCTAAACATAGTAGTTACTCGCGGATTTAACCATACAGGGCCAAGAAGGGGAGACGTATTCGTATGTTCAAACTTTGCTAAACAGATTGCAGAGATAGAAAAAGGCCAAAAAGAGGCAAAAATAAGGGTAGGCAACCTAGATACAATCAGGGATTTTACAGATGTAAGGGACATGGTCAAAGGATATAACTTAGCATTGGAAAAAGGCGTTCCAGGTGAACACTACAACATATGTTCAGGAAAAGGATATACTATAAAAGAAGTTCTTGAAATGCTTCTAAAAATGACTGATAAAGACATTAAGATAGAAGAAGATCCTGAAAGAATGCGGCCTAGCGACGTAGAGGTATTAATTGGAGATAATTCTAAGTTCAAAAAGCAGACAGGATGGAAGCCAGAAATATCTTTCGAGAAAACGTTGAAGGATTTGTTGGATTATTGGAGAGAAATTATATTGTGAAATTCCAAAATTTGGCACAAAATTTCGGCGGCAATTCATTTATAAAGTTTAAAAAGAAAAATGAACCCACCACTTATCGTATCAGGATTTTGTCAGAGTTTTGAAATCAAAAGGCAGTT
>JAYEIZ010000112.1:0-3286 GCA_034660355.1 Nanobdellota archaeon | reverse complement strand
ACAATAATTTTATTGAGATATACAAGGAGAAGAAAACTCCTTGTATGATTGAAGGAATAGCTTCAAAGAAATGGGATTGGGATGATATTTTTATGAAGTTTTATCAGTCATCTTAGTAGTCATTCTGATTTAAATGTGGGCAATATATCCGTTCTATTGGTGATATATGATGTCAGATGAAGGTAAAAGTCATGTTACAGTTGCTAGGAATATTGATCTTGCTGAATTATAGGAGAGGTTAACTCGCGATCTTAGGAGATATCAGAGTTCTACAGTGACTATAACCAATGGAAATGCAGTTAGGACTGTTGCTATCGGTGAAGCTCATTATATTGCTAATGTAATGCCAGATGAAGGAATTAGTTTAGGTAGTTTAGAGGAAAATATTGAGACTGGAGAAGGTGCAGAGAAATTGCTTGCTCAATGTGACCTTAAAAGGTTAAGAGGACTTGAACAAAAAGGAGTAGTTGAGTTAAAAGAGGGCGTTTTTGTATTAACTGATTTGGTTTCTAATGGAGATTATACAATTGAGCAGCCTTGTGTAGACCATATGAGGTGTAATAATCTTTTGGGAGATGCGGGTTATGCTGGAGATTCTATTAGTGGAGATGCTTTGAGGAAAGATAGAGGTGGTTTAGATGTAAGAGAAATAGGGGCAACAGGAGGAGTTTCTCAACCCCCCTTAAATTATGATTTTCCAGTTGAAGGTGCTTCAGATATTCTTACAACTGCTTCAAGAGGAATTCCTTCAGGGAGAATTAATACTTTCCTGGAACTTACTAATAGCGGTATACAACATAAGAAAGGACCGTATGCACCAAAATAAGCTTAGAATATTTCTTTAAAGTTTTTTATAGCCAGATCTGAGGTAAAATTTAATTCTGTTTCACCTGTTGTAAGTTGCAAAGGTTATTAATAGGAAGCGTATCCTTATCCTTAGGGGAGGGGGAAAAATGAAACAACATACAACTGAAGAATTAAAATCTATGAGTGTCGAGGAAGCAGAGAAGTATTATGAGGCGTTACATAAAGCATACAGGAAAATTGATTAAATTTTAGATTGAGAACTGCCTAAATCCATAGGAATATCATATCGCATCAATATCAGAAAGTGAATTTATAATAAGGTTCTGGCAGCTTCCCATCATCTGTCCAAGCCTAAGGTCACTTGTGGCTTTTTTTATCTGGGAGAACCTATCCATCATCTGCCTAAAAAACCTTATCATATCACCTTCAACGAAACTGGTATTTTTCATAATATCAAATATGTCTCTTCCATGATAACAAGGATGTATCAAAGCTGTTAAAGAATCAAGATACTGGAACCTTTTCTCTCTTCTGATACAAACACTGGAGTTTATCTTCCTCTTTAAATCTTCTAAGAATTGAGAAGGAAATTTCTTATCAAAAGTTGTCTTTTCCCTAGGTTCATAGCATAATGCAGCGATGAGCATCATCATCTGGAATTCATTAAGGTCTTTATAGAAATCAGTTGCAAATATCTCGCCTATTATTATCTCATCAGCATATATCCTAGATGAGAACTCTCCTTTTTCTGTCAGTTTATTCTCTGTTAAATACCCTAACTTATAGAGCTTCTTCTTTATGTTCTTGAATACATTGCTTATCTCTCCTTTAGAACTGCTCTGATAAGTATAGAAACTCATCTTCAGTATCTTCTCAGTATCTTCTTCTGTATGCCTTTTTATAAGATTCAGGACAGTATTCACAGACAGCCTAAACTGAGATCTTATTGGTTCAAGATCATTACCAGTGATCTTCTTTAGTAGTGGGTAATCAAAATCTCTTCTATCGACCATCGAATAGACAAAACCATCTTTATCAATACCTCTTCTTCCTGCTCTGCCTGCAATCTGGAAGAATTCCTTTGAATTAAGAAACCTAAAGTTCATCCCGTCAAATTTTCTTAGAGCGCTAAAGCATACTGTCTTTGCAGGCATGTTTATTCCAACTGCAAAGGTCTCTGTTGTGTAGAGAACATTTATCATGCCTTTTGAGAAAAGCTCTTCTACAATTCCTTTTATCAAGGGTATCAAGCCTGCATGGTGGAATGCAACTCCATAAGGCAGAGTCTGCCTTAATGTCTGAGTGGACTTAAGGCTTCTTATCTTAGGCTCTGCTCCGTCCAGTTTACTACGCATAAAAGCACTTATCTCCGGGTTTATCTTAAAAATCCTGGATCTTGCAAGCTCAAGTGCAAAATCCTGGCATCCCTGTCTTGAGAAATTAAAGAAAAAGCAAGGCAACTTATCTGTTATCTGTTTTATCAATTCAATATGATTAGGCGACCTTATCCTTGGCCTTCTTCTTTTGGACCTCCCCCTTATATATTTATAATCCGGGATATCTTTTACATTTCTTATCTCTTCTAACTGAGTTATCCCTAGTTCAGCATCATAAAAATTCTTATGTAAAGGAACTTCTCTTTTAGTGTGCTTGATAGTATCTACTTCATGTCCTTTTATCTTGTTTATCCATGATGCAAACTCTTTTGCATTTGGAATTGTTGCGGAAAGGCATAAGAATCTTACATGAGGTTTTGAGAAGATTATCGATTCTTCCCATACATATCCTCTTTCTATGTCGTTTATGAAATGTATCTCATCAAAAACAACATAAGATACTGATTGTATCATAGGATCATCGGTCAAGGTCATATTTCGGTATATCTCTGTTGTCATTATTAATATAGGGGCACTAGGATTGATCACAATATCTCCTGTTAATAATCCTACACTGTCTTTTCCGTAATCTGTTGTGAACTCTTTGTATTTTTGGTTTGATAGAGCTTTTATAGGTGCGGTGTAGATAACTTTTATCCCTTTATGCAGGTATTTATTTATTATATAGTCTGCTATTAAGGTCTTACCAGAACCAGTGGGGGCTGAAACAACAACAGAATGGTTGTTGTTGATGGAATTAATAGAATCTATCTGGAATTTGTCTAATGTTAGCCCTTTGTACTCCATGTTTAGATAAAAATTATATTGGTATAAAAATGTTTGTTATTCTAGGTTCTTTTTTTAGATTGAGAAATATTTTTTTGTTTATTGGGCGCAAGATTTGAGGATTTTTACCAACCTAATTTGGGATAAGGGGTCTGGGTATTTTATGGGTTCTGATGGTACGAAACAATGGCAGTATCTCCGATTAGAAAATGACCCCCCCTAAGTGCTCAGAAAAAAGCACATAGGAGAAGCGCATAGTTTAATTTGTGGATTAAACTATGAAGCAAATAACATCTTATCTACAAAAAACTTTCTCT
>JAYEIZ010000111.1:0-3340 GCA_034660355.1 Nanobdellota archaeon | reverse complement strand
GAAATATTCATCTTTAAGATATTCATAAAGAATTCTCTGTTATAAAGCCCTGTTAACTTATCAGTTATTGCTTTGTTCTTTATCTGCTCAAGATTCCGGGCATTCAATACTGCAATAGAAATCTGGTCAGCCAAAATCCAGAGGAAATTAGTATCTTCTTCACTGATCTTATCAATAGAGAAAGAATAAAAAGCAACAAAACCAACTATATTATCATTAACAATCAACGGAGCTGCTATTATCTCATAAGGCAGATACTTCAAACCTTTTAATCTCAGCTCTTCTTTCTTTATCTTTACCAATGTCTTTAGGCTTATTATCTCTTTTCTCACAATCTCTTCTACTTCTTTTTTAGATTCTTCTCCAATACCATTATCAAATAACATGATTGAGCAATCCTCAATATAATCAATTTTCTTAATATAATCTTTAATCTTACCAAATGTTTCACCTAGTTCACTCATATGGCTTATTATTTGGGCAATTTTATGTAGGATACTTAATTCATCAATTCTTCTCTCACCGATAACCTTTTGATAAACAAGTTCAGGCATAGTCTTTGCTAAAGCAGATACAAGTGCGAAATACCCTTTTATCTCTCCTTCCTTAATGATGGGTATAGATTTAACAGCATCAGCTAACTCTTCATCAATACCTATATTCTTCCCAAATTCCTTATACAAAGATTCATCAGGCTTATCCTTTAAGATAGCTCCACATATAACAGCCCCTATTTGTTTGCCTTTGATCTTAATAGGAGCAATAATATTCAACAAGCCAGCATGGCAGTAATATGGAATCAGATCTTTCCCTTCTTTCTTTAATTTCTCTAAAGCCTCAACACAACAATTCTTGCATATAGAATCATCCTTAGACTTGATCAACTGGCAGAAGAATGGAAACGCTTTTGATTTCGTAATCTCATTACCTCCATTATCTATAGTATAAACTAAGCTCTTAATCGATTCTGAGAAACTATCCTGTATCTTCTTCCATAACTTCTCATCAAGCATATCTTTATCCATGCAATCTTTTGTATATGGCCTTTTTATTAAAGTTTTGTATAAATAATCGATTATTTACTTTATTTAATTAACGTAACTACTTAATTAGTTTAACTAATTAATTAATCATTTAATTAGAACTATACTAAGAAATTATTAAAGCTTATACATGGTTAATAGACTAAGAGTACTAAGAACTAGTTATTCCTATACCGATTAGCTAATAACTTAAAAATATTCTCCTTAAACCTAAAGAAATCCTTTTTCTGAATTATTCCTCCAGCTGATCTTACATGCCCTCCAGCATTAGCACCTTTAAGGTTCTTTATAGAGTTCTCCAATAATGAATTTACATGAACCTTGCCATCAGCTCTTCTGGCACTAATATTGATGATTTCCTGATTCATATCTTGTGCAATCACAACTGTTTTATTCGGATTCTTACTGCTTAATCTCGCTATAATTGAAGGGTTAATAGGGTACCGAGGCTTTATATTATCAAATATAAGCTCTAATTTAGGATGTACTTCAGCTAGCTTCATAACATTCGTGTTCCAATACTTAATCTCGTTCTCAATTGCTTTACTGTACTTCTGTAGTCCTGAATTCTTAGCTTCCCTGTAGTTTCTCGAATTATACAATACATCGTAGCAAATCCTTGTATTCTTCAAGTTATGAGCTATGCTGTAGAACATCACCTCAGTAATCCTATCAAGTTCCGTTCTTCCCTCCTTTGTTTTTCTTATTCTGTACTTATTTAGTACGCCATCCCCAAAACGTTTCCAGTGATCATAACTCGAATCCCCTATTATCCCTATTACCGAAACCCAGTCTAGGTTTCTTAAATCCGTAATCATATTACCTAGATCAAAACATAACTTGGCTGCACAATAAAAATCAGGATTAACATCATGAAATATCATCTGAGGCTTTATTAAAGTAATATTCTTTGAATTAATATCCTTATACAGATTGTGGTGATCTAATATTAAAACTTCAGAAAACCCTTCAAATTCTTTCAATCCCATAAATTGGTCTGCACTTACATCACTGATGATCAATTTGTTTATACCTTTACTCTTCATTTTATTAACAGCACTCTTTATCATAGAAGGATTAGGTATATATGATAAGTGACCTACATCTTTGCTACCAACCTTCTTAATCAAGCGTGATAAGATAACAGCAGAAGCTACACCATCTGGGTCAGAATGATAGATAATCCCTATCTTATCATTCTTCTCAATACCTAAGATGTATTTCTCAAATTTTTCAATCAATCCTTTGTTTTTTATCTTTTTCATTCTATCTCACTATAAAAAAAATATGCAATATCTGCAACATCTTCACCTTCAGTTGCATCCTCAGGGACAATTATCTGGAAATCATATGTTTGATTCTCACTATATCCCATGGCATCATTCTCAACAACCATTGTATAGATCATATTAGTGCCATCATGCAGCAATACCTCTTCAAAAGCATCATTCGTTGGAGCACTTGAATTTACATAAGTATTAGTTGTAGGACACGTATTAGCGATGATTTCTACTGCTCCAACAAAAAACCCATTATTGTCGGTTCCATTAAATGTGATAGTGATATTATCATTAGGGTTAGAGATATGGTTCAGAGCTATCTCTTCATTAGTAATATTCACAGCAGTAGAGCAATTGACTTCAGTCCAGCTGATAGTGCCTGACCCTCTGGTTGTATATACCTCTCCTGTCGGAGGGATGATATTCCACTCATAGAAAGTTTTGTTATCGCTGTCAAAATAAACAATTGCTGTAACATTTCCTACAAACGCCTTCCATCTCCAGCTTTGTTGTTCAGAATCAAGATTAGTAGTATATAATGTGCCTCCTGATTTATACGGCTTATAACTATTATTCCCAGTAGAATTTATTAATGTTCCAGTTAAGTTAACTGTTAAGTTCTGCCCAACATTAACTACTGGAGCATCTACTGCCGCATAAACCTTGGCGATCAAAATAGTTAAAATACCTACAATAATTATTTCAAGTTTTTTCCATTTCATTTTTATAGTTCTCACTATCATGATAAAATCAAGATGTGAAATCAGAGCTATCCAAGCTCAACAAAAAAGTAGTATGATGTCGGGCCAGCGCTTCCCTGATGTCCGTCTTCTCCCACAATCATCTGGAAATCATGGATATCTGATTGGTTTTCTCCTTTGTATCCATTCACATCGTTTTCTATTAGCGTAGTGAAGACAACACTCGTATTATCCGTTAACAACACCTCTTTAAAACTAGTTGTTTGAGCAGTCTCATTAACAAATGTATATGTTAATGGGCAGTTATCATCTGTAT
>JAYEIZ010000110.1:0-3353 GCA_034660355.1 Nanobdellota archaeon | reverse complement strand
CAAAGAAAACGCCTATTATTGGGGTGTGGTTGTAAAGTTAATCGGAGAGCATTTAGGATATCTGCCAAACGAGGTTCACGATGCCCTGAAGTGGAAGTTTCTTAGGCGAGAGGGGCTTAAACTAGACAAATCACTTAGCACGACAGTCTTAGATACAATAGATTTTGAGGAGTATTTATCAAATATAAGGCAGTGGGCTGGACAGGATTTAGAGATGATTATTCCGTTACCAAATGAAGTAGAATGAAAAAGCGAATTAACTCAAAAAAGAAAGGGAATCAATGGGAGAATAAGGTGGCTAATTGGTTAAGCGACCACGGCTTCAAAGCCTCTAAAGACGGAGCTAGTGGAGGAGGCAGTAGGGAGAAAGGCGACATAGTAAACTCTATGGATATGACCATAGAGAGTAAGGCTTATAAAACAATCTCTCTAATGAAGTGGTGGAAACAGGTAGTTAGCTCGGCAGATAAACATAATAACACCCCCGTTCTCTTTATCCATCAAGATGGAATGCCCGATAATAATTGGTTAGTAGTAATGAATAGCGATGAGTGGATAGAGTTAGTAAAAGACTCTAAAGCCATTAAGCCAGTATCAGAAGTAAACGTAGACAGCAATAAACTAAAGTGGAAATTAGCGACAGCCCAGCGAGCCGTAAAAGAGTTAATAAAAGAAATAGAAATATGAAAACTAAACTATACGCAAAAACTAAAATCTACGAAGTATCCTATCTCTGCCCGCACTGTAAACAAGATACTCATTATCAAACAGACGGAATCCCGAAAGGAGAATGTCATAAATGCCTAAAGAAAATTGAGTTCATACCAGAATACCTTAACACTTACGAGTAAATAAATAAAAATATGGATAAAGAAGAATCAAAAATTAAGAAATGCCGTCTAGAAATATATGAAAGCAGAGAATTTAGAAAAAATAATGCAAAGACGTTGGAAGAAATTACATAAAGAATATCCCGATTATAACAATAATTATTTGGTTGCTTTGCACAAACTTATGGATTGGTATGAAGCTAAGAAGGCAGAGGTTGAAAAAGCATGAAGGAAAAGGATATTAAAAATCTAGGGAGAATGAGCTAATTAAACAAATAACCCAAGAACCAAAGGAATGAAGAAAAAAAATGAACGTACAATAAACAATTTCCTTACTCAAAAGACAGGAGGCCATTATAGGGTTGAAGATGTAGATTTTATAAAAGAAGCGGTGGAGTATGTCAAAGATCCACCCAAATGGGGAAAACATAAAGTGGCTCTATTGTTTATTTGCTTAAATCCCAAATACTTAGAGTTTGCTAGAGATGCTATGGAGGGAGCAGATAAGTTTTTCTTGCCGGGACACGATGTAGATAAGTTTCTATGGACAGATATGCCTTTCCACGAGTACGCCAAAGACGTAGACTACGGAGCGACTATCTTCCCAACCGAAGGGATAGAGTGGCCTATGCCTACCCTTTATAGGTATCATCTGTTTTTACAACAAGAAGAAGCCTTACAAGACTACGATTACGTATTTTATTGTGATATAGATATGCGGTTTGTGAATTATATCGGAGATGAGATATTAGGAGAGGGAATTACAGCGGCTCAACACCCAATGTATGCTCTTTGCGAGAAAGATAACCCGATTATAGGATTAATAGACAAAGCTCATTTATATCCGCCATTTGAACCCAACCCCGAGAGTACAGCTTACGTATCTTATCCAAAGTATTATTTTGCAGGCGGATTCCAAGGTGGCACAACAAAAGAGTTCTTAAAGATGGCTAAGGCTATTAGAAAGAACATAGATAAAGATTTCAGCAAGGATTATATCGCTATTTGGAATGACGAGAGTCACCTTAATAGGTATTTGATTGATAACCCGCCAGCCTTGATCTTAACGCCTAGTTTTATTTATCCTGATTCTATGATTGAGAAGTATTATAAGAAAATATGGGGGACAGATTTCCCAGCTAAACTGATAACCATTACAAAGAAGTTCTCTTTAAGTGCCGAGGGAGCGGAAGCAATTGAAAGGCACACTAAAGGGACATGATATGAAAGATATACATTATTATTCTGGGAGAATGGGGAATGAGATGTTTAGAGATGCTTATATTTATACTCAAAGAAGAAAAGACAATATCCCAGATGTTTATTTACAAGACGAAAAATACTTTAAGGAGTTCGCCGAAGAAATTAAAGAAAGGTATAATGATGGTATAGGGTTTATCCCAAGAGTAGGTATCCACGTCAGGAGGGGAGGAAACCCAACTAACCCAGACGAACCCAATTATTCAGACAATCCTTTTTATGTGAACCTTGCTGAAGGTAATTACTACGAGCGAGCTATGGAGCTATTTCCAAACGGGAAGTTTATTATCTTCTCAGATGATACTGGATATTGTAAAAAGCGTTTTCCGGACATAAAGGTTATAGAGGGTGGCACAGAGCTAGAAGACTTTAATCAATTAGCAAGTTGTGAACATCAAATAATAGCAAACAGCTCTTTTAGCTGGTGGGCTGGATATCTGAACCCGAATCCAAGTAAAAAAGTCGTTGCCCCGAAAGCGTGGTTCGCAGACGGGGATAATTCACGAATAGGTATACCTAAGTCATGGATACAAATATAACAGTCGTTATTCCGAGTTATAACCAAGAGCCATATTTGGCTGATTGTATAAACTCGGTCTTAACCCAAACAGTCAAACCTCACGAGATTATCGTAGTAGATGACGGGAGTACAGATAACTCGTTAGAGATAGCTAAGCAGTTCCCCGTAAAGGTCGTAAGCCAAGTGAACAAAGGTCTAGCCTCGGCTAGAAACACAGGCATCATGAACTCTACCGGCACATGGATTTTACCTTTAGATTCTGACGATATGTTAATGGAGAACTGCATAGAACGTCTGACCAAAGAAATAGAAAACCAGAAGTATAACAAAATCTTTGACGGCAAGTGTTCAGATGTCATTGGGTTGTCGTTTAAAGAGTTCGGATTAGGAATCGCCGAGGTTATTCTGATGCCCTCCCCGGGAATAGAAGACTTTAAAGTTGCTAACCGAATAGGATATTGTTCACTTATCAAGAAAGAGGCTCTGTTAGAAGTCGGAGGGTATAGCCCAAAGATGATACATGGATATGAAGATTTCCATTTAACATTTAATCTTTTAAATCTAGGAAAAAGAATAACAACAATAAAAGACATAATGTGGATGTACAGGGTTAAAGAACATTCTATGATACACGACGCTCAAAAACACCACGTAGAATTAATGACTCAAATAGCTGTAGACTTTCCTAGAATCTTTCCAGAGGTCGCTAAAATAGCCAGCCCATTACCAAAAGCATGATTTCA
>JAYEIZ010000109.1:0-3355 GCA_034660355.1 Nanobdellota archaeon | reverse complement strand
CATTAATTGACATCTTCATTTCATATCTATTGCCACTATCATAATCACCAAATATCGCTACAACAGGAGCTACCATTTCTAGATTTACAGATATTCTATCACCAAAATCTGACTCACTATTATCTATTGAAAGTCCAACTATGTAATATTTATATCCAGCATCGGAAGACAGAATAGCATTACTATTTCCTGTTTCATCAAATGTTTTTCTTAATAAGGTCATTCATCTATTTCCTCTACTTTCCTTTCAAACCAATATCCGCAAACATCTTTTACTTTTTTATATATTGGATGATTAGGACTATCAGGGAAACTAGAACAGCGTAAAGGTTTATAATTATAAATTGAACACTTCCCGTCTTTTAGATATTTACAAACTCCCTTTTCAGGTTCAAAAAACTTTTTATCACTCTCTTCATTTAGTAATTTACAACAAGCAGAACCGCATTTCTCTGGGTTACATTCACCGTGTCTTATGTATGTTATTCTTTGTGTTTTCATATTATGCTGGAGCCCTTTCACCTCCATAAACTCTTATTCTTAATCTATCAGAAGTTGTTACACTTCCAGTTGGAGCAAAATCAACATTATTACCATTACTTATATAAATACTACCGACGGAAACTTCTTTTGAAAATAATAAGGTATCATTATTACTGCTATCTCTTTTGTAAAATTCAACTTTCATATAAGGAGTATAACCTGATGTTAAATTGACATATTTATTTACATAGTGCATCGTCCATAAATTCTCGTGTTCATCAAAATCTTGATTAGATGTAAAAAATCCTGTTTCGCTTGTAAAAGATTTTATATACCCATTACCAGAATAAATAGTTTCAGCATCATCAAATATACTTGTTTTAATATTTCCGTCAGTATTAGGTTCAGTTGCTGCGTTTTGATGACAATAAATATTGGTATCATTTGCTGCTATACTTCTTGCTTTACTTTGTCCAGAAGCACTTCTTATTATCTCTCTACTAGGTGTTACATTTATTGAAGTTTCAAACCACAACCAACCATTTATGTATAGTTTTCCTGATTGTTCGTTCTTTTCAGTTTTTGTATATATTGTTACTGCCATTATGATTGTATGTACCACACTACTCCGCCAATAGTTTTACTATTAGTCGGTTTAATGTAGAGTGCCGTATTAGTTGTTAATTCAAAATATGGATTGTCATAGCTCATACCAAGTTGTCTTGTGCCTCCTTTATTTATTAAATAAAAAGCACCATTAGCACCACCGTATAAATCTGTGCCAGCATTACCGTCTGTTAAATGAACATTCTCATCATCACTAGAATTATTATGTATTGATAAACCTATTACTTTAATTGTCTGGTCTGCTACTGCTGATATAACAGAAGTATTTGCCGATATGTCAAAAGTTTCGTGGCTTGGTGCGACTGTTGCATTTGTATCTGTGTAATACCAGACCGTACCATTTACCCTAATACTGCTAGAAGGCGTAATATATAATGCTGTGTTCGCTGATAAATCCCAGTATGGATGACTATAACTCATTCGTAAGTCAAAAAACCCGCCTTTTCCTGGAGTATAAATTGAACTTGTTGAGCCACCATATAAATCTGTACCACCACTTCCGTCTTGTAATCTGACTTTAGTGTTATTATCAGAGTCAACATCATCATTATCAAAAGCTATTCCTACTATGTGAATATAATTACCAGCACCAGGAGCGGCTATTACTTCCGTGGCACTTGTTATTGAAAATGTTGCTACGCTTGGTATTGTCATATTAATCAATATTAGCTATTAAAGTTACGTGAAAATTTGGAACTGTACCAGAAATTGCAGTTATTTCAATCCAAACAAAACTGTCGGCTGGAATAGTTGCGTCATTAAAAGTAGTTACATCTGAACCAGTAGAGATTGAAGTCGTCGTAGTTCCGCCAGTTACTACTTCATTTCCTACAGCACTTCTATCGGTTGCGTGTCTGATTGTCCAAGTTACTGACGGCGTAGAAGTTCCATTATTCAAGACCGCCCTCATCTCTGTTATTGTAATTGCCCTGTTAGTAAATAAAATTGTAACATCATCATCAACAATCGGAGGAACGAAAGTAATACTTCCTCTTTCTGTTGGTGTACTTATTCCTAATGCTGATTGCATTTCAGCTACACTTCTACTTTCCAATCCATTAGCAGTAAACCTTGCATACTCTCCATTGGCAACTGATGCACTATCTATAGCAACTGGGTCATTATTAGATATTCCTGGAGTATCCCATTGAGGATAAGTTGTACCAGCTCTTAAAATATCGTACTGTGAACCTAATGTTAAATTATCAGCATATGGTATTAGACCTCCTTTGGAATAAATTAAATCTCCAACCCCACCAAAAGTATATAAATTTTTACTAGGAGTGACAGTATTAATAGCAAATTCTAAATTGTGAGGATTACAGTCAGTGCCAGTTCTATGACTTGTATTAAGAGTTATATTAGAAGTATTTGCCGATATATCCCCTAAATCAATATCATCATTAGCCATTGTAATAGTACGAGTATTTCCAGTTTCAATACCACTTGCTTGAAATGCTATTTTTTTTGTATCATCTACATTATCTTGTATCCTAAATACATCATCAGCAAATTCAGTCCCACCACTTGCGTGAGAGTGAAGTGTTGTTTCACTACCGTTCGTTAATTCATTTAATTCTGCACCAGTAGCCGTTGTATCTGAATGACTTGCTACGGTATGCGACTCTGCGTGTCTAGCAGCAGTATTCTCACTAATACCATCGTGGTCGTGGAGTGTAGTATCTCCACCATCAGTTAAATCAGTAGCATTTACATCTGATATATTATTTACATCAGCACTGTCTTCAATTCCTGCCAATTTACTTTGCTCCGTATCGCTAAATTCATTAGTGTTTGCATTAGCTTCATAAGCTGTTTTTATTTCTGCATTACTTTGGTCTGCTGTTGCACCATCTTCAATATTTAAAAGTGTTCTTAATTGAGCAACAGTTAATTCTTCACTATCTCCACTACCTGCTGTTACTCGTCCTAAAATCCTATCAGTAGCAACATTAGAAACTACATCAACAGTTCCGCCTGCATTATCATCTACATACTTTTTAATTGATTGTTGTGAACAAAAAGCAGTTGCACTATCAGAAAGCATATTGTCTTCATCTTTAAAACCGTCGGCTACTCCAACTATTTGGTCGTGGTCAACCATACCCTGAAATCCATCATTTTTTGGTGCTACTTTGTCTATAAGTTCTATTGCCATATTATTTTGTTTCTACTGATGAAGTTCCCAAGTTTGAATTAGATGAACGCCATACATAATAATCTTCTGTGTAACCGTTTACATTAG
>JAYEIZ010000108.1:0-3363 GCA_034660355.1 Nanobdellota archaeon | reverse complement strand
CCCTTGACCGTAGCCACTTCTAAACTGATTGTAATCGGTGGAGAAAAAAGCTTTTTAAATAAATCTTTCTCTTCAAGATTGGCCAAGGTAGAAAGTAACTGTTCCATAACTGCAGTCCATTCACGTTCCAAATCGCGAGTAATTGGTTGATCTGTCTCAGTAGGCACATCCTGGGGCACCCGAACCAAAAGAAGATCCAAATTCATGGATCGATTGATATTACCTTTTTTAAGATTGATCTGACGCAACATAAAGAAGACGATACCGCCTGTACCTACAATTATTAATAATCCAAAAAAAAGAATCTCCATTTTGTTTTTTAACGAAAAAGGTTATTTTTTTATTATAATGTAAATTTTTAAATTGGTAAAATTCAATTTCGGTAACTACTCACGAAGCTGAGAGAGGGGTCTATTTATTGAGAATAGGTAGGACCTTGTCAAAGAAGTCACCGCCATTGAGGAGAAGAGAATCGATAACAGAAGAATTAACCTCATGAACCTTAACACCCTTAAGAGAGCGGGAACCGCCAAATATTTTACGCATTACCACCTGATTTCTCAATGATCGTTCCGCCGTATTGTTTTCCGGCAAAACACCATCATACTTAAGACAACCGAGCAAATCGTCCTTAAATTTATCTATCCTCTTCTGAAGTCTTCTAGCTGATTTCTCGGGATAATTTTGTTTCACAATATCAGTTAACTTGTCCCTCGGCTTACTGATATCCCGATCGGTCTTTTTTTTACGCAATAGTTTCTTAATATCTTCATAAACCACTAAAAGTTTTTTATGTAACTTTTGATTTGAATCTTCACTATCTCGTAGTAGATGAACCCAACACTTCTGTTTATCCCCCGGTAAATTTGTATAGGCCCCGTAGAAGTCTGATATTAATATCCTGTCTGTTTTGTCTCCCAGGGCTTTCTCTGCTACTCCTTTACCTCTGGTATCTTCTATTACATATCGTAAACCTTCTTCGGTTACAAACACCCATATATACCAATTCTCTCCCTGCATTCTCCAACCAGTCTCATCACAATATACAGCATTAGCTGTTTTTATGAGTTCTTTTAAAGCTTCATAGTTATCCTTAAATAGTACTTTGGCTTTCTCCAGTTCATTAGCTATTTCTCCTTCACTTATTTTAAAATCATGCAGGTCAAGTAAGCTTTGTTGGATTTTGTTGTACGGTAGTCTTAGCCTGTATCTTGAATACAGTACGTAAGCCATCACATTCTTTCCGATTCTGTTTATCGCGGGGATATCATCTGATTTAACAAAGTTCTGACAGTGCTTACACCAATACCTGTTGATAAAGTATCTTTTTACTGTTTTTTGAGGCTTTATTACTATATCCTCTTCGTATTTAATAACTGCTTCCGCCTGACCGTTTAGTTCCTTACGGCAACATGGACATTTCTTTAGACTGTATTCGTATTCCTGGGTTATGTCTTCTTCGTTTGGCGCCGGCCTTTGGTAACCCTTTGCTCCCGGCTCTTTGCCCGGCTTCTTTCTATTTTCTTTGTGGTTTTTCTTTTTGAATATTTTCTCTAATAGCTTTTGTCTCTGCTGTTCTTTATCTTCTAACTTCGCTTCTAATTCTTTAATTCTAAAATCCTGAGATTTAATTATCTCCTTTAGTTCCTTTATGGTTTCTCTGAATCTTAGGTTGTTCTTTTTTAACCTGGTCTCATTTATCCTTAGCCTGTCTTCCAGGCTTAATTGTCCTCCGGCCATCTCTTTTTTTGTTTTTACTTCTTCCTCTTCTTTATACCATGTCTCTCAGCTTCGTGAGTAGTTACACATAAAAGTAATCCCTCACTGAGGTAAAAAGTTGAAGAAGGTAGAGAAACTGGTAAGATGAAGATATGGAAACAGGAAAACGACCACAAACAAAAGAACAAAGACAAAAACAAGTCATAACGCGGTTGAAAAATGAGAATAAAAAGATAAGAGAGAAGTATACGAAATTAAGCGAAAAGTATGATAAAGATGTAGGAGAATTGAAAGAGAAATTAGAGAAGGCATTGCTGTATATAGAGGAATTACAAATGATAGTCTTTAGGAAAAAGAAAAAGGACATCGATGATGATGACGATTTTGATATACCAAAAGAAAAAGGAAGTCCTCCTAAAAAGCGAACAAAAGAATCTTATCGAAGAAAAGTTCCAAAAGTAAAAGACATAACCGAAACAAAAACATATCCAATAAATCACTGTCCAGATTGTAATCATCAATTAGAAAAACTAAGGCTGTTAGAATTTTTTGTAGAAGATATTTTACCAATGGCAGAATGGCATTCTGTATTGAAAAAGACAGTAAAAGAAATAATAGTTAGTGGATATTGTCCAAATTGTAAGAAAAAATACTCAAGTAAACCTATCCCAAAACAAAAATGTTCATTAGGGCCAAATATACGTCAGTTTGTAGTTTTTCAAACGATGATAGGTCAGTTAAGCCAAAGTCAGACTATTGATTTTGCAAAAGGTTGTTTAGGGATCAACATATCAAAAGGAGAGATCAATAAAATCCTAGAAGATCAGGCTATTAAGTTAAAACCAGCATATGAAGATTTAAAAGCATGTATTAGAGATAAACCGGTAATGCATATGGATGAAACAAGTTGGAAACTTTCCAAACAGGGAGCTGGTAATGGAGATTATGTATGGGCAATGACTGGAGGAAAAGGGTCGGAAACAGTTTTTAAATTGGGAAGGAATCGAGGTGGAGGTAATATTGAGAAAATACAGGGAGATAATTATCAAGGGGTAACGGTAACAGATGACTACAATGCATACAAAAATGCCTTTGAAACAGGAAAACATGCTTTGTGTTGGGCTCATCCTTTTAGAAAATTTAGGATGCTAGCAAACTCGAAAAACTTAAGTGAAAAGAAAAGGAATCATTGTCGGGAAGAATATGTAATATTCTCAAAGCTTTATGATGAAGTTGAAAAAGTAATTGAGTCTCCTTTCAACAAGAAAGTCCATCTCAAAGAGAAAGAAAGGTTAATGAAACAATTCTTGAAAATGACAAAGATTAAAAAAAGAGATCCGTCGAAACTTAGAAGAATTAAGAAACGGCTCAAGGTGCAAAGGGAATGCTATTTTGTCTGTGTCTTAAATGAAAATGTCCCTATGGATAACAATAAGGCTGAAAGATCTCTGCGTCATCTTGTGATTAAAAGAAAGAAGGCCTTTGGCTCAAGGACTCCTAAGGGTGCTAATATATTGAGTATTCTTCTTTCTGTCTCTTTGTCTCTCTGGTGGAAAAATAAGTCCACTTTCTTCTCCTCCTATCGAAATGCTCTCTCCTATTAAGCCCTCAGTGAGGGATTACATCCGTTCTGTTTGACTTTTT
>JAYEIZ010000107.1:0-13683 GCA_034660355.1 Nanobdellota archaeon | reverse complement strand
AAGTCTGCTTTTTTGATTGAGACAAAACATGAAAAGAAAATAATCAAAGAAATGTACAAATATATGATACCTTTAACTCTGATAAAGCTGATACTTAAGAAAAAGAGTTAGTTGTGCAACAGGACATCTCAAAGACAAGATTTATATACAATAAATAATTATCATATGTAATGCTTAATATGCTATTTTACCCGCTTGCATTCGTGTTTGCCTCCCAATTTTTAGTAGTGGCATTAATATTTTGGATATGGATGTTGGTTGATTGTATAAAATCTGACTTAAGAGATAATGATAAGCTAATATGGATCTTGATAATATTATTTTCCTATGTTATTGGTGCTTTAGTTTACTTAATTTTTGTAAAATTGAATAAAAACTACAGGGGTTCTGGAAAAATGAAGAAAAAAGATGTAAAAAAGCTCTACAGGAGCAAAAAGAGTAGAATAATAGCTGGTGTTTGTGGTGGACTGGGAGATTATTTTAAGGTAGACCCAACAATAATAAGATTGATATGGATATTGTTTGTTTTAGTATGGGGAGCAGGAATCCTGGCTTATGTACTAGCTTGGATAATAATACCGGAGAGATAATATGTTTTTAATAGGAGAAATAGTAGATATAATAGTAATGACCTTTGCAATAGGTTATATTTTCTCAGATTTTTTTAGGAGAGAACCTACAGAAGGATATGACCCATTAAAATTTTATCAAAAACCGGCTTTATGGGAAAATATAAAGTATGCTGCTATGATAGCTGCTCCTGCTGTTGTTCTTCACGAATTAGCCCATAAGTTTGTTGCAATGGGTTTTGGTGCTACTGCAACTTTGCATGCGCCTTACGGGATGTATGCTATAGTTGTTTTGCTTAAATTAATGAAATTTCCCTTAATATTCTTTGTAGGGGGGTATGTAAGCCATACAGCATTGCCGCCTTTTGAATCATCTTTAGTTGCAATAGCAGGCCCTTTAGCCAATCTAGCCTTATGGGTAGCGTCTTTGTTAGTGGTTAAGTACAAATTAATCCACAGAAAATATTATGGGATAGCAGGTATGATGGGAAAATTAAACATGTTCTTGTTTATCTTTAATATGATTCCATTTCCGAGGTTCGATGGGTATCATTTCTTTACCAGCCTTTTTAAAATCTTTTTCTAGATACTAAACTAAAACCTCCAAGTTTTATCTCAAAACTTACATTTTTTTGCCCCTCTAAAAAACGTAAAGTTTATATAACCATTTCCTAATAATTTGGACTATGTCTATTCCTATACCAGAAACAAAGATAAAATTCAATGATAAGTATAGTCTTAAGAATCTCTATATATTGATGCATGAATATTTAGTTGAAGAGAAATGGTATGGAAAAGAAGGTCCAACTGCATCGCATAAAGGCAACCAACATAGGGATATAGAAACTTTGTACTTAGAGAAATTCCATCAGAAAGGAATTCATAAAGGTGGGAAAGAGCTATGGGTTTATTGGAGATTATTCAAAAGGCCAGAGGGAAGGCATTCTGGATATATAAGGTATAAACTGAATATTGATTTTCATGGTGCATATTTGCAAAATATGGAGGCAATAGTACAAGGAAAAAAAGTACCTATACAGAAAGGAGAGCTAGAGCTAATATTCAATGCATCAGTTGAAACAGATTATACTGGAGAATGGAAGAATCATTGGTTTCTAAAGCATTATAAAGATTTGTATGAAAAAAGGATAATAAGCCAAGAGCTTGAGAAACATGAGAAAATGCTTTGGAGAGAGGTATATAGATTTACTAGTTATATAAAACGTTATCTTGACCTAAGAGTGTTCTTACCAACACCTAAAACATTCCAACCAACACTTTATGGTGCAGAAGGGTAAGCTCAAAGCATAAGTTTTTTAAATATCTTGAATTTCTTCGAAACTATGCCTCCGTAGCATAGTAGCTATTGCGTTGGACTTGTAGCGTTAATTTGCCTTGCAAATTACCCGTTTGACATCCAAAGGTCGAGGGTGCAACTCCCTTCGGGGGCTTTTCAATAAAAAGGTGATAATATGAATCTAATATTTTTAGGCCCACCTGGAGTGGGAAAAGGAACAATAGCAAAGTATGTTGTAAAAGAGAAAGTAATTCCTCAGATTTCTACAGGAGACTTATTACGTGCTGCAGTAAAAGAAGGAGCTGAGCTTGGAAAACAAGCTAAAGAGTATATGGATTCTGGTAAATTGGTGCCTGATAATCTAGTTATTGATCTATTAACTGAAAGGATACAAAAAGAGGATTGTGAAAAGGGTTTTATCTTAGATGGGTTTCCTAGAACTATTCCACAGGCTGAGGCACTGGATAATAGTTCTGTAAAGATAGATAAAACACTTAATTTCAAAGCAGATGAGAAAACAATAATAGAAAGGATTTCTGGAAGAAGAACATGCAAGAAGTGCAGTGCTATCTACCATGTGAAGAATATCCCTCCAAAAGAAGATGGTGTTTGTGATAAGTGTAGCGGAGAGCTTTTTCAGAGAGATGATGATAAGCCTGAAGCTGTTAAGAAGCGCTTAGAGGTGTATCAAGAACAAACTGCCCCTTTGATAGAATTTTATCAAAAAAAAGGAATATTATCAGATATAGAAACAGAAAAACCTATTCCAGAAATTGTTAAAGATACGCTGGATGCAATCCAGTGATTATTTCTTTTCGTGAATGTGGTGCTTACCTGTGGGCCTTTCAAAGTAAGCAAATGCTTTGAAAAAACGAGGAACTCTAGCTAAAGGCCTGATAAATCTTGAAACTATCTTGGCTCTGCTGACTTTGCCAAGTTTCTCACTTTCTCTTATTATCTTACTTGCTTCTTTTTCTATCTCAACGCTTTCATGAAATATTGGTTGTGCTTCTGCTATTCTTTCTCCCAAGCTAAATAAAAGGCCTATTTCTTCAAATAACCTAAATAATAAGAAAAAAGGGAAAACTGCAATTATATCTAACCAGCTTGATTTTAGAAATTTAGGGATGTTTCTTATCCTTATATACTTAAAAACTAAATCAAAGACGAAAACAGATATAATGAATGAATCGGCTGCGTCTATCCATATCTGGTAATGGTGTAATTGTTCGTGAAAGAATAGTTCCCCTGTTATAATAAACAAAAGAGCAATAAGGAGATAAGGTATGCTCTTATCTACAATAACCTCTATCTTATGTAACCCTGGCTTCATAGTTGTTTTTTTATTAATCTAATATATTAATCTTATTATAATAAGTTTTATATATTAAAGATAACAAAAGAGAATATGATGGAAAAAAGAGGTTTTAGAGATGATGAAAAAGAAGAGATAACACTAGCTAAATTGGTTTATTATAATGTGATGTTTTTTGTTCCGCTTATTACTTGTTTTTTTATAGCTAAGTTTATAGGGAGTAAACTAAGCAGTAGCTTAGAAGCATCTCCTTATATTGTAGCAAGAATACTCATGATTTTCTTCACTTTACTTGTTTTCTTGTTTATAATCCCTTATATAAGGAAAAGGGAGAATGTAGCTGGGATAAGATATGCTTTGATTGGTTTTTTAATAGTTGGAATAGCGATGGCAGTTCCTTCAATTATGAAGGGGGATTATAGTGTTATCTTAAATAATTTGATCTATATAGCTGGCTACATACTATTAACGTTCATCTATTGCCCAGAGGTTTTAGGAATAGACCAAGATATACATAAATATTTTGAGAGATCAAAACAGCTCATCGTCATCTTAGTTTATATGTCTATTGTCCTCCTTTATGTATTAGGTCTTAGTCATATTCATTATAGCATATACTTGGAGAATAACCAAGCATATAACTTTGATCATCCTGAGCAACCTAAGCTAAGGACATTTGCTTATTATAGCATGATTACATTCTCTACTATTGGGTATGGAGATATAACGCCTGTTTCTGCTGCTGCTAGATTCCTAACAACAACTCAGGCTATGCTTGGCATGATCATTAATGTGATATTCATTGCGATATTATTCTTGTATATATCTAACATCCAAAGTTGGATGAAAAAAGAAGAAACAGAGATAAAAAAAGAGGAAAGAGTAGTAAGAAGGTTAGAGAAGGAAGTAGAAGGAAAAACTAGAAGAAAAAAGAAATAAGATTTATATATGGTTAATTATTCTTCTTATTCTAATGCGCCGGTAGCTCAGCTTGGATAGAGCGATAGCCTCCTATTAGAAAGCAGAGCCATTTAACCTTTCAAAAGCTCGCTTTAGAAGTTAGCTATAGGTCGGGAGTTCGAATCTTCCCCGGCGCGCTCTTTTTCATTTATTGTTATTAGCATTGCGTCAGCCATTGGAGGTGTCGGAACAGTAGGTTCTGACGTGGGAATATTCCTATGCGCGTTTTTTCCTAATCTCTTTCACGCCATTAACACAATTCTCTATCTTACCCTCCTTCAAAAGATTAACAATTTGAGATGCTGCATCCAATGCTACATTTATTTGTGCTTCTTTTGTTGAAGCTCCTAAATGAGGTGTGCAGATTATTTTATCATGTGCGATAAGGCTTTTACAGATAGGTGGTTCTGCGGAATAAACATCTAGGGCTGCTGCTCCGACCTTGTCAGACTTTAGTGCATTTTCTAGATCATCTTCATTTACTACCCCTCCCCTTGCTACATTTACTATCTTTACTCCGTCTTTCATCATAGAGAATTCTTTTTCAGAGATTAAGTCTTTGGTTTTTTCTGTTAAAGGAACATGGACAGTTATATAGTCAGAGTTCTTAATCAATTCTTCAAATTCGACCTTTTTTATCCCTATTTCCTTCATCTTTTCTTCGTCAATAAAAGGGTCAAAGCCTAAAACATCCATCTCTAGTGCTAAAGCAACTTTAGCCACCTTTTTTCCTACATTCCCTAATCCAATTATACCCAATGTTTTATCTTTAAGTTCAGTTGCCTTGTATTTTTTTCTATCCCATGTGCCACTTTTAAGCTCTAAATGTGAATGTATAATGTGTTTTGAAAGCAGTATTAGCAATGTTAGTGTGTGTTCTGCTGCTGCGTTTGTATTTCCAAAAGGGGTGTTCTCTACTATAACTCCTTTAGAAGCAGCATATTCTGCATCTATATTGTCATAGCCTACACCTGCTCTAACAACCACTTTTAGATTTTTAGCAGCATCTATAATCTCTTTTGTTATCTTTATTCCGCTTCTTACAATCATTGCATCTACATCAGCACAAATCTTTACACATTCTTCAACAGTTATGCCTGGCTTATTGTCTACTTCAAAACCAGCATCTTCTAGAATCTTTGTTGCTTTTTCATTAACCTTATCTGGAATTAAAATTTTCATTTTTATCACCTAGAAAAATTTTTCAATCTCGGAGAGCACATCTTTTATTTCATCTAATGTTAAATCTCCCATGTGTGCTACTCTAAATGTGTTTAACTTACCTTCTGCGTCTAGCTTTTCATTCAATTTTCTATATCCTGAGTCGATACAGTAGCCTTTCTTTGCCATCTCTTTCTTTATGGTTTTAAAATCTAATTTCTTTGTATTTAGGCCGCAAGAGATAGTATCTGAATGGCAGCCTTCTTCAGAGAACATCTCAAAACCGTTATCCTTAATCCAGTTTCTAGTGTAATCTGCCATTTCCTTATGTCTTTTGAACCTATTTTCTAAACCTTCTTGTTCTATTCTTTCTAATTGCTTCTGTAAAGCATAAAGATGAGGTATTGAAGCTGTATATGGTGTTTGGTCCTTGTCATAAGATTTTTTTATCTCTAATATATCAAAGTAATATCCTTTTCCTTCAACTTGCTCTGCTTTTTTGTAGCACATCTCACTAACAGACGATATAGCTAAGCCAGGAGGCAATGCAAATGCTTTTTGTGAAGAGGTAAGGCACATGTCTATCCCTAATTTGTCAACCTCTATTCTTATTCCTGCTACTGAAGAAACTGCATCAAGCAGCCATAAAACATCAGGATGTTTTTTCATAACCTCTGATATCTCTTCTAAGTTAGAGGCTACGCCTGTAGAGGTTTCATTATGAACCATGCAAAAGGCTTCA
The DNA here is from genome assembly GCA_034660355.1 of Nanobdellota archaeon. Classification (GTDB taxonomy): domain Archaea; phylum Nanobdellota; class Nanobdellia; order Woesearchaeales; family JACPBV01; genus JAYEIZ01. Next base: position 7,639 of record JAYEIZ010000107.1, on the reverse strand, counting down.
AAGTTACCAGAGCTAAGTGCTTTATCAACCTCTTCTGCTTTGACTGATTTACCTGAATCAAATTGTATTTTAGTAATTTCTCTTCCGCAACTCTCTGATACTGTTGCCCATTTCTTTGAGAATGCTCCATTAACTGCGTGTAATACGTTTTTCTTTACACAGCACCTTATAGCAGCTTCCCAGAAGCCGGAACCTGATGAAGTTGAGATTAGAACATCGTTTTCTGTGGAGAATATCTTTTTTAAACCGGGTTTTAGAGATCCGAAAAGATCCTTAAATTCTTGCGTTCTATGGCCTATTTGAGGTTTGCTTAATGCTTCTAACACCTCTTTTCTTACTTCTGTTGGTCCTGGAATGAATAGTTTACCTGCCATTTTAATTTCCCTCCATTTTATATGTTACTAAACCTGAAAATACCTTTGGATAAAAACACGTTGATTTTTGAGGTGTTGTTTCTCCTGCTCTTGACACTAAAAAGACCTCCCTCATCAAAGGAGGGTTTGTGAAAAAAGCAAATTGAATGTTTTCGTCTTTTGTTCTTTCTATAGTATCTTCATTACCTTTTATGAAATCAATATGCTCTCTGTTTTTCTGTTGTTCTTCTGTTATTCCCAGAATCTTTTCTAGTATGATCTTATGCAGTATGTTGACGTCTAATTTTTTGTATATATCTGTATTTTCAGGAAGAACATTATCTAAGACGTTTCTGTCTTTTAATCTTAAGAAATAACTCTTTTTGTTTATATTGCTATAAACACCTAATACATGATTCTTTAGATTGGTTTTTTTATCAATCAGAATCTCTGTGCTGTTAACTTTTTCAGCTAATTTAGTAATATCTTCTATTTCTTCAATTTCAAAATATTCTTGTAGTTTATCTAAGAAATTGTTCATATCAACATTATTCAAGTCAAAAACTACCCTATTAGTCGGCAATATTGTCATGCCTTCATTAAATGAATTAACAAAACACATCAACCCATAGTTTGCTCCTTCAATATCTAACATCTCTTTTACCTTAAGCTCTGATGTGTATCTGTGATGGCCATCTGCCATAATACACTGATATTTTTTCATTTCATTCTTCATAGCTTCAATAAACCCCTTATTGCTTGCCTTCCATAGCTTATGTTTTACATTATCCCCATCTGAAAATTTAATATATGGCTCTTTTCCATTGGTTTCTTTCTCAATTATTTTATCAGTAACCTTTTCCCCATCACCATATAGTATAAATGGAACACCAAAGTTTGCTTTTGTTGTAGATATTAATGAGATACGGTCTTGTAGGTCTTTTTCAAGCACCTTTTCATGAGGTAATACTCCTTTTCCCCAATCTTCTAACTGGATTAGGGCCATAAAACCTGTTCTTTTGAAGTTGTTTCCATTAGCTGAATAGCTTTGAGAATAAACATATATTGTTTCTTCTTTATCCTGCACAAGCACGCCCTTCTTCTGCCATTCCTCAAATAACCTAACAGAATTCTCATATTTGTTTCCATCTCCATTAGGTAGGATAAGATTCACAAAATTATATGGAGACATTCCCTTAAAATCCTTTTTCTGTTCTCCGGAAATCACATCATTCGGGGGAGTTATCACTTTAGAAAAATCGCTCGCTTCTTCCTTATTATACAAAACTCCTTTGAAAGGAAATATGTTTACCATTTGCCCCTACATTAGTTTTATCTAATTCTTTAAAAAGCATGTGACATATTTTTCAAATTTAACAGAAATTTGACAAAAATCAATTAAATTTATAAAAAATGACATATTTCTATGTTATATGTCTGAAAAAAAGATAAGCAATATCAGGGAAGTTGTTTGGAAAATAATTGAAACAGATGTTGCAATAAAAAAGGATATTTCAAGAGGGATATTGAATATAAGAGCTTTAGCTAATTATATTATTAGTAATTATAAGTTAAATGCGTCTATAGATTCTGTTATAAGTGCTATAAGAAGGTATAATATAGCTCCTGTAAGGAAACGGGACATATCTGATGTTTATTCTATACTTCGAAAGGCAGAGATAAGAACCATAGCAAAGATGGCTTCTATGTCTTTAAAGAAGAATGAAGAAGTAACGAAAATGCTTGGAAGGGTGCTTCCAGCCATTGATTATGAAGGGGGAGAGGTGTTACGGGTGTTAGAAGGGTCTAAACTCTTTAAGATAATAGTTGATAAGAAGAGCTATTCTAAAATGTTAGATTCATTCAAGAAAAGTGATGTATTAGAATCTAATAAAAATATAAGCATGTTAGAGATGATTTATCCAAAAGAACTTGAGAAAGTTCCTGGAGTGTTTTCTGTTGTTTCTAATGAGCTGGGAGAGAATGGAATAAGCATAATAGATGCTTTAATATGTTCTAATGAGCATGTTATTGTTGTTGCTGAGAGGGATGTGTTAAAGGCTTTTGAAGTATTGTATAATTTGTGTTCTGTATAATCACAAAATATAAATAGAATTAATCCAATATAATAAGAATGAACAAAATAATCAAAGAAAACATAACCAAGAATATTATCTTAATTATCATATTAATCTTATTTTACCCTTTAATCAATACATATCTAACAAACAATAACCTAGTAAATGATGTATCTGCTTCTGGAAATATCCTCATAGCAACATCAATAATTGCTGTTATTGCTTGTTTTGGGAATTTTGCCTTTACATACGAAAAGATAAATGTAAAAAAAACATTTGACAGATACTTAGCCCACCTTACCACTGGTCTTTTAATGCTAATAATTGGTATCTCTTTGATTTTCACAAATATATTGATAGCAATTATAATGGGAAATTTTATTCTAGTGAATATTACTCTGTTTTTATTGTATATTGCTTGTGTAGGTTATGATCTATTGGATGTTCTAAGAATAAGATAAAAAGAAAAAAGAAATTATTTCTTTTCCCTTAGAAATGCATATGTATTTCTAACGCCTTCAAAAGATTACTCTTTTGAAGATTCTAAAACAGCCTGTGCTGCTGCCAGCCTTGCAATTGGAACCCTGAAAGGTGAGCAGCTCACATCATTAAGTCCTATCCTATGGCAGAACTTAATAGACTCTGGATCGCCACCATGCTCCCCGCAGATTCCAATTTCAATCTTAGGATTTACCTTTCTTGCTTTCTCAATACAGATTTCCATGAGTTTTCCAATACCTGACTGGTCTATACTTTGGAATGGATCACGCTCATAGATTCCTGCATCAACATATGGCTTTAAGAATTTAGCAGAGTCATCTCTACTAAACCCACATCCCATCTGAGTTAGATCATTAGTTCCGAAAGACATGAAGTCTGCTTCAGGAGCAATCTCATCTGCTGTTATTGCTGCACGAGGAACTTCTATCATTGTTCCTACCCAATAATCTTTTCCTCTTTTGGCCCCTAATTCATCAGCTACCTTTTCAACAATCTTTTTTATTACTAAAAATTCCTTAACATTGCCTACTAAAGGAACCTCTATCCAAGGTACTGCTTTGATGCCTTCTTTTTGGCATTCGAGTGCAGCTTCTATTATAGCTTGGGCTTGCATCTCAGAGATTTCTGGGTATTTAACTCCTAATCTGCATCCTCTAAATCCTAACATCGGATTAAATTCGTGCAGATTTCCGATTATCTCTTTAATCTTTTCTTCAGTAACATTCATCTCAGCAGCCATAACCTTTATGTCTGCGTCTTCCTTAGGTAAGAACTCGTGCAAGGGAGGATCTAACATCCTTATAACAACTGAAAACCCACTCATAACTTTAAAGAGCCCTTTGAAGTCTTCTTTCTGCATTGGTTTTAATTTTTCCAAAGCTTTTTTTCTTCCTTCTAAATCCTCTGCTAGAATCATCTCTCTAACTGCTTTTATCCTCTCACCATCAAAAAACATATGTTCTGTTCTTGTAAGGCCTATTCCTTCTGCTCCAAAGTCACGAGCTACTTGGGAATCATGAGGCGTGTCAGCATTTGTCTTTATTGTAAGTTTTCTAAATTCATCTGACCACTTCATAAGTTTTTCAAAGTTACCGCTAAGTTCAGGATCAACTACTGGAATTTCTCCGTTTATAACTATTCCTTCTCCCCCGTCTAAGGTTATATAGTCGCCTTCCTTCAGTACAACTCCTCCAACTTTACATTCCTTCTTCTCTTCATCAATTACTGCATCTGCGCAACCTGCAATGCAAGGCTTACCCATGCCTCGAGCAACAACTGCTGCGTGTGAAGTCATTCCACCTCTTGAAGTTAGGATTCCTTGTGCTGCATTCATTCCTTCAATATCTTCTGGAGATGTCTCTACTCTTGTTAGTATTACCTTTTCGCCTTCTTGTGCAAGCTCATGCGCACTTTCTGCTGTGAAAACTACTTTACCCACAGCTGCTCCTGGTGAAGCAGGTAATCCTTTTGCTAAAACTTCAGCTTTTGATTTTGCAATAGGATCCAATGTTTTGTGCAGTAATTGGTCAAGTTGGTCAGCATCTATTCTCAAGATAGCTGTCTTTTTGTCTATAAGTCCTTCACTTTCCATCTCAACAGCTATCCTTAAAGACGCTTGTGCAGTTCTCTTTCCACTTCTTGTCTGAAGGATAAATAGTTTACCGTCCTGTATTGTAAATTCCATATCCTGCATATCTGTGTAATGTTTTTCAACTTTAGTGTATATCTTAACAATCTCATCATACATCTTTGGATCTTGTTTCTTTAATTCGTCCATAGGTAGGGGGGTTCTTATCCCTGCTACGATATCTTCTCCTTGAGCATTCATTAGATATTCTCCATAAAGCTTGTTTTCTCCTGTTGAAGGGTTTCTTGTAAATAGAACTCCAGTACCGGATGTATCTCCCATATTTCCAAAAACCATTGTTTGTACATTAACTGCAGTTCCGTTTAAACCAACGATATTGTTCAGCTGCCTGTAAACCATTGCTCTTTTTGTGTTCCAGCTTTCAAAAACAGCATTAATAGACATCTTTAATTGTTCTTTAGGGTCTTCTGGAAATAATTTGCCAGCATGTTTCTTAACAACTTCTTTATATTGTTCACAAACCTTTTTCCAGTCTTCTCCATCTAAGTCAACATCATACTCTACCCCTTTGGTTTCTTTGGCTTTGTCTAATACTTCTTCAAAATATTTATGTTCAACGCCCATCACAACGTCTGAGAACATATTTATGAATCTTCTATACGCATCGTAAGCAAATCTTTCATCACCTGTTTTCTTAACTAATCCTAAAACAGATTTATCGTTTAAACCTAGATTAAGAACAGTATCCATCATACCCGGCATAGAAACAGCTGCGCCGGATCTTACTGAAACTAATAATGGGTTTTCTGGGTCGCCAAGTTTAGCACCCATCTTTTTTTCTAGTTCTTCTAATTTAGCCTCTATTTGTTTCCATAAATCAGCAGGATACTTCCTACCTAGCCCATAATACTCAGCACAAGCTTCTGTTGTAATTGTAAATCCTGGCGGAACTGGAATATTTAAAGTAGTCATCTCTGCCAAATTAGCACCTTTTCCACCTAATACTTCTTTCATCTCTTTTTTTCCTTCATCAAAACTATAAACCAACTTTTTACTCATTTTCATTGACCTCCGATATATACACTATAATTATTAAATCCCTAAAGAAAACGAACTTTAAGACCATATAAAAAACTTTGTTTTTTATATTTCTCAAATAAATTGAGTTATTTATAAATCTTATGTATGCTTTTCATACATATTTCTTGAGAATTTCCATTGCCTTCTTACCGCCTATTTTACCTTTAAACTTCCCCATCACAATACCCATATATGCTCCTGGATTAAGGCATGGTTTTTGCTTTACTATCTCAGCTATCTCCTTTTCCATATCTTCATCTGACGCTGTTGCGTATTTATCCAGACTAAATTGACCCTTAGAGTAATCTATTAAAACATCCATAACAACATCTTTGCTTATTTTGCCTTCGTTTAAGTAAGAGAATATCTGCTCAAATTCCTTATCTGTAAGCTTATCAATATCCGGGCTGAATTTTCTTTTGATTTCTTTTGTTGATTCAACTAATGTAGAGGCGATGAATGCTGGTTTTATGTCCTTGAACTTTTTTACAAAGTTTTCAAACCATTCGTATTTTTCTGATTTGGCAATATTCTTAGCTAAATCGTGGCCTAATCCTAATTTTTCAAATCTTTCTACCCTATCATCTATCAATTCAACATCTTCGAACTTGAAATCCTTAACAATTATTGGAGCGACATCTGTTTCAGGATACATTCTTGCTGCACCTGGCATGGGCCTTAAGAAAGTAGTTGTTCCATTAGCTTCAAATTTTCGTACGTTTGGTTCTTCTTTCTTTTTTAATGCTATCTGCCTTCTTACTTCTGTTTCAATTACTTTAGGCATTGATTTAAGTTCCTGAAATCCTTTTATCTCAACTCTGGAGTGGCCTTTTATAGAAACATTGACGTCCTGCCTTATTGAGCCTATTCCTCTTTTCACTTTTCCGGTGCTTCTTAGTATCATACCAATCTTTGATGCAACCTCTTTTGCATGCTCTGCATCTTTAATAGACGCGTCTGTTCCAATCTCAATTAAAGGTACGCCCAATCTATCTAATCGGTAGATGATATGGTCTTTTTCTGTCTTAACTTTCTTAGAAGCTTCTTCTTCTAAACAAACGTTGGTTACTCCAACCTTGCCTTTTGGTGTTTCAATAAGACCGTTATAGCCTACTAAAGCTGTTCTTTGGAATCCTGATGTATTAGAACCATCAACAACTGTTTTACGCATAAATTGAATTTCGTCAACTATATTACAATTAAGCATTTTTGAAACTTGAAGAACAATCTGTAAAGCGCCTTTATTTACTTCATGAGGGGGTTCTTCATCCATCTCAACTAAGCAGCTACTGGTAGAACATCCTTCATACAGATAGTATTTCTCCTTTTTCATCTCATGTTTTGCAGCTGCATCAACTTCTCCCGTCTCTCCAGCAACGGCCCTTAACCATCTCTTAAAGACTATGTCTGGCTTATTAGGATCATTAACTAAACTAGGGCAATTGCAGAATAATTTGTGGGTTTCCAGCTGCTGGTGGATTTCTATACCGCATTTAAAACCTAATCTCCCATAATCTAACTTTTCCATTTTATAATTACTAAAGATCTAGAGACTATATTTAAATATTTCTAAATCTACTAAACCTCAAGGATTAAAAAGAATAACCTAACTGTCTAGGTAAAATGCTCACTGATTTAATCAAAGATTACAAAAACCCTGCGGTAACACTTACAAAAAGAGCATGGGAAACGTTTGATGTCATGTTTATCCCTACTTCTTATATCAGATACTTTTCAAGAAAGGATCATCTTGGTGGACCAAATGAGGTAATGATATACAATTTTTTGATACTCGCTGAAACCGTAAGGATAGTAGTAGGGTATGGTCCTCTTCTGGAGAATATGTTATGAATAGAAAATTTATCTCTTTTCTCCATTTTATTTATTAAATCTTTTATTGAAATCATTAATTTCAAGAAAGGTCGCTAACGCTCCCAAATTTTAAATAGTTTAAATTATTACATTCTAATATCTCTTTTAAGTCTTGGCTTATCTGGAATGAAGATAAGCATGCCCTTACCTTTAACATGTCCGTGCCA
>JAYEIZ010000106.1:0-3370 GCA_034660355.1 Nanobdellota archaeon | reverse complement strand
GGAACATTCACAGTTGTTTTATCGGCTACAACAAGTAACTTATCATTATTAGGAGTAGGGTAATATGACAGAAAATGGGCAAAAACAAATAAATAAACAGAACAAGGCTGATATCACTAAGCTATACGATCACGCTGATATTGCTAACCGAGAGATGGGGGAAGTTAAGACTGATATTAAGTGGCTCAAAGATAGGTTCTTTGCTTTAGATTTAAAAGTATGGGGTATTCTTATAACTGTCATAGTCGATATTTTAATACAGATATATTTCAAATGAAGCTAAAATTAACATTACCATTAAGACCATTTATATTAACTCAATCTTATGGAGAAGATTTGGCGTGTGTGGATACTAAAACTTACAAGACTGTTATTAGTCGCACTGGTGCAACTTGTCCTAGTGGCTTTGTTTCTCTTTATGTTGCTAGTGGTATGCTGGGGCATAATGGACTTGATATCGCTGCAAGAAGCTGGCAACCCATTTATAGTTCAACCAGTGGAGTAGTAACCGAGTTTGTAAGCGAGAAAAAACGAGGTTTAGGGCTAGGAATAGTGACTAATGATAGATATGAATTTGATAGGTTCAGTGCTTTTGCTAAATTAAGATATTGGCATTTAGCAGGTATGGCGGTAGAAAAAGGTGATATAATAAAGAAGGGGCAACTAATCGGTTGGGCAGACAACACAGGCTACTCTAGTGGAAACCATTTACACTTTGAACTTAAACCAGTTCTATGGGATGAAACCAGTAAAGAGTATTACAATGTATTACAGACAAACGGATATTATGGAGCGATAGACCCTACGCCTTATTTATCCCAGATGACTCTGAATGAGATTGGCTACTTCATTTATAATGTAAAACGTAAACTAGAAGATATAAGAATCAAGGTCGGATTATTATTTAAGTAAATAACTATGTTTAATCTATTTAAGGGATACTTGACTTATACTATGGCAGCCATCGCTGTTATATTCGGACTTTGGAACGTCATTTTTTCAACATACACCACAACTGATGCGGGACTCGCAATAGTTTGGGGCGGGTTAGCTGTATTTGGTGTTAGAAGAGCTATTGAATAGTCGTCCAATTAAAGTGTAAAAATCTATGTTTGACGAAGAAAAAGTAGTTGATGCTCCTGAGACCGAAGAGTCTACAGAGGAGGCAACTGACGAGGAATAAACTAAAAACGGGGGAGACCTTATTGGATATACTCCCCCGACAAACTCTCCGTTTGTTATGGCTATAATCTCAAAAACTACGCCATATAACTATTATACTACATTCTTATGAATAAAGTCAAGACAGTAGTCATGATTCCTGATCTACAAGTGCCGTTTCACGACAAGAAAGCACTGAACTTAGTGCTAAAGTATATAAAAGATACAAAGGTTGACGAGGTTATTATATTAGGAGATTTTATGGATATATTTTCTCTTTCTTCTCACGCTGATGGCAGACCCGGACAGCTAGAGAACCATCGTATCTTTGACGAATATAAACAAGGCAATAAAGTTTTAGATAAAATACAAAAAGCTTCTAAGAACTGCAAGCTCACCTATTTAGAGGGCAACCACGAATTCCGGGTAGAACGATATTATGATAAATTCCCTGTTTTACGAGGTCAATTAGATGTTGATAAATGCTTAAATTTTAAAGAGCGTGGGATCAAGTATGTTAAATGTTATACCAACGGGGACGTCTATCAATTAGGAAATGCTTATTTCCATCACGGACTTTATATAAACGATCACCACGCTAAGAAACACGTCTCTAACTTTGGAGTGAATATCTTTTATGGGCATACTCACGACTTCCAAAGTTATTCTAAAGTTCTCTGGGGAGAAGATAAAACTATTGTAGGGCAATCACTTGGATGTCTGTGCGACTATAAACAAAGCTATGTCAAAGGAAATCCGACATCTTGGCAGTTGGGCTTCGGAGTGTTCTATATTCGTCCTTCGGGATTTTTTACTTATTACACACCTAGGATATTTGATTATAAATTTGTAGCACCTAACGGGAAAATTTATGCGTGAATTTAAATCTGGAGCTACTAGAGACGATGAAAACAACAAATTAGATTTTGAGGGATTCTTGTCGCCTATCGTTTTAGAAAGTTTCGCAAAATATATGCACTGCCATCGTGAAACCGAACTTGGGTTAAGAGATTCGGCGAATTGGCAAAAAGGAATTTCAAAAGATGTTTACATAAAGAGTGCGTGGAGACATTTTCACGATATTTGGATGGAACATCGAGGCTATAAAAGCAGAGAGGGATTAGAAGATGCTTTGAATGGCGTACTTTTTAACGTGATGGGGTATCTTTTTGAAATTTTATCCCCAAGACAAAAAGACTAAAATCTGTTATAATAAAGATTGGCACGTTTAATAAGGAGGCCTGAATGAGGAGGTAGTGATGGCCGAGGCAATTCATTTCTGCCCTGTCTGTATGCGGAAAACATTTTTCCGCAGGACGAACATCATCGTTTACACTGGCATTTTACGCAAGAAGATATTCATTTGCGTGAACTGCAGACACGAACTTCCGTTGATAGAATGATACCCCACAGGAGTCAGCTCGTTTGGGACTGCAAAAAGTGTGGGGGAAAGCGTATCTTTCTTCACAACGGACACGGTAGACAACACGATGGACACTATAAAAAAGAGTATTGTTGTATTGTTTGCGGAGAGCTTTTGCTCGTCAGGGTGGCAAGAGTCAAGATTGTAGTCAGGGAATAGGGTGCGAGGAGGAGGTGTGTTGTGTCTATTAATCAGTACTGCTCAAGATGCCTCCGCACCAGAGCCTTTCACGAAGTAGATGACCACTTCATTTGTGAGTTCTGTCGCAAGAAACTCTACAAACGGAAAGGTGGTGAGGTATCTTAACTGGCTACCAAGCCAGACTAGGTGAGATTCCTAAGGCCCTCATAGAGTATCAGCCATACGGGTAGCTGGCTAACAGCACAGGGGCGGTGATGACCGAAAGTGATTTAACCGCCCCTAAAATTTATCTATTGAATTTTATTAACAATTGTGGTCTTACATATTTAGAAAATATACTTTATACTTATAGTAATCAAACAGGCGATATGCCCGAAATGGTATATATCCCCACTAATGGGGTAAAAACGCCTTAAAAGCATGCACCTATGAGCAAGAAACTAGATATAAAAGATAAGGACAGACTTAGAAATATCAAACGAGCTATATGTAATAAATGTAAATCAATTAGTCATTATACTAATCCGATGGCTCGATGCTGGCAGTGCAAAAAGAAGTACTGCTATAATCATATTTTTGGCGGTCAGTTAAATAGCACTATGAAAGAAAATGACACCATTAGAGATGTTTGCAAATCTTGCCGAG
>JAYEIZ010000105.1:0-3373 GCA_034660355.1 Nanobdellota archaeon | reverse complement strand
ATTAACGCTCAAGATGCTAACCCCACTAATGTTGCAGGAGTTATCCCTGAACCTTTTAACCCTACTCATACTATTATCGGTATCAAGATTAAACAAAGCTTACCCAATAATCAAGCCCTCATCTTTTTAGATGTTATTTTCTGTTCTAAAGCTCTAGCTTTGACAATACCTAGAACGTAATCAAGCATTATAAATATCGTTAGTATAATCATAGCTTCTTGTGTTCGTCAAGCGAAAGCCAAAAACCCTATCCATAACGGATATAATGTAAGCTTGATTCGTTGTATCGGACTTCGTGATACCATTAGATTTTTTTGTTAAAGATTAAATTACTACTCATTTCTGGATAACAATATTCCTAACTTTTTGTCAGCTTGTTAAAGTTAAAGTTAGTTTGCCATTAGCATACGCCACATTTGTTGCGTTGTTTACTGTATCTCCTTCATCTCCTGATAAATCTCAATCTAGTTGTTCTATATATCCATTACCAGTATAATCATCTAAATCTACCACCATACTTATTGTTCCGTCTCCTGTACAATTAAAATATTTACTAGTTGAATCTTCATCTACACTAAATGTTCCACTATCTACAACCCAATCTCATAGATGAGTTCCTGATATATTATCAGCCCCTATCCCATCAAGTTTTTCTACTAATAGTTTTTGTCTAGCTCTTATATTATATAGAGCCTCTACTTCTGATTGAGAGAGTGCTTTGTTGTATATTCTTTGTTCACCAAGCTCGCCATTCCAATAAAGAGCCGGACTAGAATCACCAGCCCTACCAATAGATACTCTATCCCAACCAGTAGCAAGTTTAGAAACACTGCTTGTTCCTTCAGACACACCATCAACATATAATTCTACATCTGTAGCACTTGTTGCAACCCCAACAACGAAATGCCATTTACCATCGTCTATATCGGTTGTTCCTGTCAATTCATCAGTAGCAGCTGCTCTTCTAAAAAATAAAGCTTTATTGTCGCTTTCTATTCCTATACAACCCCATTCATCTCCCTGGTCTTTATCACCAACCCATAAACTAATACTACGAGTAGCAGAAGTACTGGTGTTAACCCATGATGTAAGTGTATAAGGATAATCAGTTACTGGTGCTGAATCTTTTTCTACATAATCATCTACTCCATCGAAACTAATCCCATCTAAAGTAGCTACCGCTCCTCCGTGTATTGTTCCTGTGTTAAGGTTATTACTTATATCTATTACTTCACCATCTACTGGTTCCATATTATATGCTGCTACTAGCCCAGTCTCGTTAGGATTTATTCCTTTATTTAAAACGAAATTTCTTTTAGGTGGACAGATATTATAGCTGTGTACAAATTCGTTATAGTAATCAGCAACTTTGGAATAGTTTACTGAAGAATTATCAGCTATCACTCTTAAAACGCTACCAGTAAAAAACCCTCCTCCTTCACGTTCTCCAATATAAAATGAACCATTAGTGAATTGTCCTTGAATTCCACTACCATTATAAACTGTTTTTTTATCACCATCTAACCAACAATCATAATAAGTTCCATTCCACACTAAGATTATTTGATGATAACCAGCAGATAAATTTTCTTTTATATAAGAAATCCTAGTAGTTGTACCTTCATTAAGCCAACTAAAAGTTTCATCAGTAGCAGCTCCTGTGAAATTACCAAACCCGAACCAACCATAAGAATCAAAACTACCAAAAGCTTGAACTGGAGTTGTAGCAGTTTCCTCTGTTCTTAAATAAAACTCTAATACTACTGTATTTAGCGTCTCGTTGATAACCCCTGTGTGTATGGAGTTGCTACCATCGCACTCTAGTCCGAACCCTTTGCCTAAGTTCTTTAGCTTGTTAGTTCCTGTTTTTGTAAAAGTGTTCCCATATTTTTCTATGAAAGTCCCTTTTCTAAAATCCATGTTGAATACTTCACTCATTTGTTGTACCTTCCTTTAGTAGAATTATATATCCTGGCAACCTTCTCAGCAGATAATTCTTCATTATAAATACGAGTGTCATCCGCTTGCCCATTAGTATAATCGCTGTCATATCTACCAAGCCACACATCATGAGCTAAATTCTCCATAGCTACATAAGTTCCTGTACTTTGAGTAGAATCATTTATTTTTGTACCATTTAAATAAATATTCATTCCGTTCTCAGCACTTGAACCACCTACTCCATTATATGTTGCTACTAATTGAATCCATTGACCACCATATGCTGTCAATGCTGTATTATAATATGCTCCTCTAACGCAACTATTAACACTCTCATCATATATTTGAAAATAAACTTTACTTCCTGTTATAATAAACCTATATTCATCATCGGTATTATAAACCCCTTTAGAAAGGATTATAAAATCATTACTCAAATCACTACTCTTAACCCAAGCACTAATACTGAAAGCACTATCACTACTACCGTCTCCAAAGCTAAGACTATCACTATCAGCTACCTGCGCATAATTCGTCCCGTCAAAACTAATCACCGGAAAATCACTATCATACTTACCAGTAGTGGCTCCGTTGTTAGTGATTGTTTGTTGTCCCGTAAGGTCTTCTATCGCCCCGCCGTTACCAACAACCTGCAAAACCATGTTATCCCTGTAATCTTGATAGAGAGTGTTTTTGTAGAGAGCACTTACTTCGTCACTGCTTAATGAACGGTTATAAATTGTTACAAGGTCAAAAGAACCAGCAAAATATTTCATATAACCTCCTTGATAGGCAACTCCAATCATTACACGGTCAGCAGTAAACAAAGGAACGTGACCATCAGAACTACCACTAGTAACAGTTTTCTTCACACCATCAATATAAATATCGTAACGACTATTACTGCTATCCCAAGAGAAGAACAAATCGTATTCTTGTCCCGCTGTCAACTCACCAGAAACACTAGTCCACCCAGTACGATATTGATTCACCCCATCCCTAAAAGATAAAGCAACAACTTCGTTTGAAAAATAACCAGTAAAATTACCGAACACTACACCATTATAAGCATAATCATCCCCTCGTTCTATATACAAAGGAACAACACTTGTAGTATTTTTATCGATAGTGTTTGTAGGAGTAACTTTCATTCTGAAACTGTAAGCATCGCCATAATTATTAGGATACTCCACATAGTTGTCGCTACCGTTAGTAGTAATCACTCCGTTGTCGAAAGTAGGACTACCACCTATCTCCCCGCCGTTCTTAACAACCTCTGCCGAGCTATTAAAAACTTCGTTAAACACTACGTCTTTATCCTTGTGGTGAACACTTTGCCGTCCCATATTTATTCCTCAATATTAAAGCTATTCTTGTACTCCGTCCACGTATCTCCATCAAGAACATAATCAATCACCGGAGCAACGCTTAA
>JAYEIZ010000104.1:0-3374 GCA_034660355.1 Nanobdellota archaeon | reverse complement strand
ACTGCCTTTTGATTTCAAAACTCTGACAAAATCCTGATACGATAAGTGGTGGGTTCATTTTTCTTTTTAAACTTTATAAATGAATTGCCGCCGAAATTTTGTGCCAAATTTTGGAATTTCACAGTTTGCAAACCATATATTTAAATAGTATTTGGAATTGGCTTTTTACTGAAAACTAATAAGAGGTGTTATTTATGAAAAAAGTTATAGCTATGTTATTTTTTATGTTATTTGTTGTTGGATGTGTACAACAAAGTTATCTACCAGTAGAACCTGCTGAGTCAGAGGGACCTATAGAGACAGAAGAATCTAGTCAAGACAAAGATGAAGATTGTACTGAGAAATGGATATGTAGGGGAGAAAATGTAAGATCATATAGAACATCTGATTGTACATTCCAGAATAATATTGAATGTCCAGCAGGTTGCGAAAATGGAGTATGTAACGAAGAAACCGCAGAAGAGGCAATTGTAGAGGGAGCAGTTGTAGAAAAGCCTGTTGAAGAAGTGATTGTAGAAGAAACTCAAGTTAAAGAAACAAAGAAAGATTGTGAACTTGGGTGGATGTGCTTAGATGAAAACAGGAAAGGATATCAATCATCAAGCTGTATAGTTAACAGCGTGGATTACTGTGAATATGGTTGCGAAGCTGGAAAATGTATTCTAACACCTCCACCTGAGGAAATAGTGGAAGAAACATTCTCCTTAATAGATGGAAAAAGTACCATGGGTTCTGCAGGAGTTAGATATTGTGATTTCAGCAAAGAACAGATACTTCTAGAAGAAGTTAGTAGTTGGGATTTAAAGATAACACTATACTCTAAATCAAATGGCTATGATTATTTTAGGATAGAAGGCCAAGTTGACAATTTATGGATTATAGATAAAGAGATAACAGGAGCCACTCGCGAAGATTGTGTAGAAAAGATTAAAGATGCAACTTCCTATAGCTACCTAACATCTAAAAAATCACTATGTGTAGAAACAAAAGAATACAATATAGCAATACTAGGTGGAACATGGGATGGCACGGCATTAGAAGACACAGAATTAAGCTGGAAGTATTATTCTTAATTTTTTTTCTTATTTTTATAGTTTAATCATAGTTAATCCCACTTATTTAGATTACTACTTTCTAATAGTAAATACCGAAAACTTTATAAATGGGTAGTAGGTTTTACTACCACTAGATAGTAATGAAGAAGAAGATAAGTGTAAATGTTGAAGAGAAAAATCTATTCAAGATAAGGGAAGCTATACGTGTATATAGGCATGGCAACAAAAGCCAAGCAGTTGAGTTCTTTCTTAAACAATTTCTAGAGGACCTAAAGAATGAGGGTAAAACTAAGCATATCAGTAGACGATAAAGTATTATCAAAAATTGACGAATTAGTTGAATTAGGTATTTTCAGAAATAGAAGTCATGCAGTAGATTTCTCAATAAGTTTCTTCAATGGAGGTGCTAGAGATGGCAGATGACATTGGAGAATTAACGCAAGAAGAATATTTGAAGAGGGCAGCCCAGCAGCAACAATTATCTGAATTAGAGAAGGGTGCGCAAGAAGCTCCAAAGGAAGAGGAGAAAAAAGAGGAAAAGAAAGAAAAAAGCTTCTTAAGAAAAGCTTTTGATCTTACTTATTTGACAGCTGCCTCTGTTGGAACTACTATGCTTAGTTCTGCTTTCTTAGGGCCACTAGGATTTATAGTAGGTGGTGCCTTTGCAGGTGGCGGCTTAATTGGCTCTATGGTAAAAGGAGCTAAATCTGTTTATGAATCAATTACTGATTTCCTTAAGACATATTCTGCAGTAAATGCTATACTTGCACCAATGATATGGTTAGGGAATGTTACTTTTCCCATAGCTGGTGCAATAGGAAGTAAGATTGCTGGAACAGTTGGAGCGATAGCAACAAAATCAGCGTATTCCTTAACTGCTTATAATATGGCTTTTACTGCTCAATATAAAGCAGCACACCATCTTGTTGAGAATTACGGCAATCCAATCGGCATTACAAAAACACTAAAAGAGAATTATTGGCCCACTGTTTATAGATTTGGAACTGGGTTTTCACCAGGATATGTTCTAGCAGCTAATGGACTAGACTCAATTATGGGCGTTCCTGTGTTTGCAGCCAATGCAGTACCTATGGGAATCTACAATGGAATTAATCCAATAGGTGAAAAGAAGAAATGAATATGGGATTAGAAGAAAGGATTGAAGGATTTGTTGAAACACCTAGGTTTATTTCTA
Source organism: Nanobdellota archaeon (assembly GCA_034660355.1). Classification (GTDB taxonomy): domain Archaea; phylum Nanobdellota; class Nanobdellia; order Woesearchaeales; family JACPBV01; genus JAYEIZ01. The sequence goes on along the minus strand of JAYEIZ010000104.1, from coordinate 1,124 downwards.
AAATAGGGGAAGCTTTGAAGAATGGGATAAATAACTTTCTTTATCCTCAACCTTCTAATCCAAGTAGTACGGGTAATCTCGAGGATTCTCCTCTTTATGCTCTTTATTCTATTTTGAATTTCTTAACTATAAACTTAGGGTACTTAAATACAAGAAGGCTAAGTGACAAAAAACCTTTAGATAAAAGAGTTGGAAAATCAATAGTAGCATCTTATGGTACTGAAAAAAGAATCACACTTCAACATAGATTGTTAGAATATTTTTCTAGTGGTTTGAGAAAGATTGGAATAGATGGCATCTTTACAAATGGAGACATAGTGCCTTCAAGTGACAATTACAAATTAGATGAATGGTATGTAGAAAGAATAGCAAAAGTAAGAAAAGCTGCAACATTGGATATTGGAATTAAAGGAGTAGAAAATTATAAGATCAAAGATATTAAGATAACAGAGATTGAGAAGGTTAGACCACAAACCCGAGTATATTTGCCTGAAGCGCTTCCTTTTGAGTGGCACGATCGCGGTTATTTAAAGGGTACAATTGAAGTCGAGGGTAAACTTCTCAGAGAAGACCCTATTCTAGTAAAGTGGACATCTCATACTTACCAGTACTCTTTCTGTTTGGGTAATGAGAATATGCAATTTCAAGATATATATTTTTATTTTGGAGAGCATACATTTGAAGTCCATAGAAAAGATTTAGCTGTTCCTTATTGGGTAGCGAATCGTGGTGAGCTTTTTGGCTGTAGTTTTGATAGAGTTAAACACCTTCTCTATGGTATAGTATCTGATATGTCAGATAATATTGAAGATTTTATTAGAAAACAAGATATTTTGGGAATGCTTATGAAAAATGATTTCATTAAAGATGAATATAAAATATTCACAAACTTATCAAAAAGCCAACAAGACGATTTGATGGAAGAATACAAAGAAGGCCTAAAGAACGGGGAATTAGATATGAAGTTCCTCTACCTTTTTGGAGGAGCGCAGTATTTCGTAAAGAACCACCGTTCAGAGAACGGTGGCATTACGGCTTAGGCTGCGAAGCTACTTAGTGTTTTTTGTCCATTTCCTACACTTAATGAACCATACTTCTGTTTCTTGATATAATTAATTGTACTT
>JAYEIZ010000103.1:0-3408 GCA_034660355.1 Nanobdellota archaeon | reverse complement strand
TTGGTACTTGGATCACATGAATACTTACCGGATAATATTCAAAAGAGTGATTGAATGGGACCGGGAAAAGGGAGCTGTTAAGATCAGCCAAAAAGAAGAACTCACAATTGATTATCAGCGGTTTTTGAAATATCCAATTCATAGATTAGGGAATAGTAGATCGTGAGCAATACCCAAAAAGAATATTTAATTAAAAAGTTAGCTGAGTGGAAAGAGAAAGCCAGAGAGTATAATTCAAGAAGGAGAAAATGATATGGCAATATGGAAGAAGATAGATGTACAAGGAGATGTTCAGCCAATATTATGGAAATGTTTTGGTTATATTGCTCAGGAATTAGCAAAGAATGGTGTTCACAATATTTATATAACATCAATTAGAGAAGGCTTACACTCACTAACAAGCTTTCATTATATCGGTTTAGCAATAGATTGGCAACAATCGGGAATCGAGAACGAAAAATCTATAATTGAGAAAGGAATTTACAGATTTTGTAATAAATACAGGAAATCAGTAAATGACTTTGATCTCATTATGTACACAGATTCACGTAATATATTTCATTTAGAATATGATGTAAAAAACTAAGATTCCAAACAAACAAATAAAAAAAAACACTTGACAATTATTCTTATTAGTTAGTAAGTTACCTCAGAATGTAAAAGGAGGTAAAAAATGGCTAACAAAAAAACAAAAATACTACGGTTCCCAATTACAATTATAAGAGATAGTCCTATGTATAATGATTGGAAATTGTATAGTAGTGCAAGTGATGTCACAATGGAGAACTATCTTATCAAGGCACTTGAAGAAAAGATCGAAAGAGACAAGAAAAAAATCAGTAAAAAATTAATGAAGGAATAGGGGAGGATGAATGAGCACAATAGGAATCAAAGCACTTAAAACCACAATGCCGGTTATCGGATTTAATGAATCCGAGATTAGGGATGAACTTATAAGATTAACTGAGAAGTACAAAGGGCTTGTTGTAACGCAAGAAACCCTTAAATCATGTAAAACTACCCAGAGAGAATTATCATCTCTTAGGAAGCAAATTGACACATACAGGAAGGATATTAAGCGAGAGATTAAGAAGCCCATAGATATTTTTGAGGGTAAATGCAAAGATTTGATTAATATCGTTCTTGAAGTTGAAAATCCTATTAAAGAAAGTTTGGTTGTTTTTGAGGAAAAGCGAAAAGAGGATCAGCAGTTGTGGGTGGATGATATTGTTGATGAAATGATTGAGAAATATCAGCTTGGGAATAAATATTCCAGTAGGATCATCAAGGAAGAGAGATTCTTGAATGCAACAATAACTGAAAAGGAAGTTGTTGATAATATCGAATCTCAGGCGAAACTGTTGAAAGAAACTCAGACTAAAGTGAAAGACAGATATGAGATGATTATTGCTACCTTAAAAATGCACAATAAAGATTTAATTACTCCCCTTACAATGAGTGATTTTCAGTGGATGGCTGATAAGTTAGAAACCATTGATATGGATGATGCTCTTCGGGGTATTGATTTAAGGGCAAAATCTCAAAAAGCAACAGAGGAAAAAGCGGAACAAAAAGCTCGGGAAGTCAAACCTGCTGAACCTATTAAAGTGAAAGAAGGAGAGCCAGAAGAACTCCCTGAATTGCCAGGATCAAATCTTAGAGAAGATGATAAAGAGACAGTATTGGTTGAAACATTTAGAATAACGCTTATTTGCACAAGAGAAGAACTAACTCCGATAATTAATTTCATCAAAGAAAAAGAACATAAGATAGAAAGCGTTAAGAGAGTTAATTATGAGCTTTAAATTAGATCATATTAGCGTTAGCCAATATTCCACATGGTCTCGCTGTCAAAAACAATGGTACTTCAGATATATAGAGGGGCTTAGAGTTCCGCCAAATGTGAATATGATAGTAGGCAGTGGAGTTCACTCAGGAGCTGAGACAATCTACCGGCAAAAGAAAGCTTTAGACACCTATAATCTTAATGAGGCGTTAGATGCAACGAGAGATTATATTGAGTATTCTGATGCGAATGAAGAGGTTGAATGGGATAAACCTAAAGCTGAAACTAAAGATACGGCGGTTAAGATGTTAAGGGTTTATTCTTCAGATGTAAGGATTCCTGATAAAATAGCCGGAAGGCACATTGAGGGTATAGAGATCCCATTATCTATCAAGCTGAAGAGAAGAGATACGAGTGTTTTAATTAAAGCGAGACCTGACCTTGTGCTAACTAATAAGGTTGTGGACATCAAAACAGCGGGTAGAAAGCCATCATCATTACCTATGAATGTAATACTTCAAACCCATCTTTATGCAATAGCATTAAAGAAGAGCGAGACGGAAGCTCATTACATTATTAGAACAAAGAATCCAACAGCTTTTGAAAGGAATGCGGGTGATGTAACTAAAGAGAGCATTACAGTTATCCAGAATCTTTTGATAAACTTTTGGGAAGGACTGCAAACTGCAATCAAATCAGGAAACTTTTTACCAACAGGTATAACACATGACTATGCTTGTGCCTATTGCGGGTATGGTAAAATTGGATTGTGTAAATATTCTAAATTGAAGGAATACAGAAGATCAAAAAAAAGATCAAAGAAATAGAGGGAGGTTGGGATGAATAGGAAAACTTTAGATAGTGGTCGAGAACTTGTCAATAAAATCAATAGTCTTAATGATATATTAGAAAAGGATAATTTTATAGTAAGTGAGACAGGTCTACCATTGTTCCCAACAAAAAGATTTTCCAATGCAGTTGAAAAGGAAATAACAAGGGTAAGAAAAAATATCGTTGAATTAATTAAAGCAGAACTTGTTTTATTAAATCAAGAATTTGAAAAACTTTAAACAATAAGAGGGGAGGAAAAATGAAGAAGATTTTAATTTTATTGTTATTTTGCGTTGTGCTAATTTGTAATGCAGAATATCCACTACCATCAGCAGAAAGCAAAAGGGCAGATTTGCCAGAAGATTTATTTGGTGATCATTATTTATGGGTAGATACTTTAAGGGCAACTAAAAAAGATGAAATAACTCTTATTGATATGCCGGTAACTTCGGATTTAGTTATATGTCCCAATGATGATTATACATTTAAGATAGATGGTTATAAGATTGTATCGATCCCGTACTATTCCGATGGAGATAGTGGTTGGATTAGTCCATCTAAAATTATAGTTTATGCGGACACGATTATTGTTAAAAATCCTGATGCTGTTATAATCTGGGAGGAAAAATGAAAGCTAAAGATTTCGTTATAGTAATGTTATTGATAATTCTGATGGCTGTAACATTTTATTCAGCATTCCAGATTAAGCTTTATGTGATAAATCAGAAAGCTGACAAGCTTGCAATCACATTATCACAGGTGAATAAGATGCTTAATACAGATAATCAAGT
>JAYEIZ010000102.1:0-3427 GCA_034660355.1 Nanobdellota archaeon | reverse complement strand
GGTCTTTTACTCTCTGTAAAGCAGATCGAATATTTGACATAGAACTCATTAGATATCACCTCATTATAAAGATTATGGAAGAGGAAGTATATAAACTTGTCTAAATATTTATGTCACTTACTATAGCAAAGAAAATGTCCGCTATTTTGGACATAGCAAGTGATAATATTGAACAGGATATAATCAAATTCGATAACTACAGAGTAACTTTCTTATCAAGATTCATCCAATTATACCCTAGCTATATTGAACTGGCAAACGAAGAAAGCCTATGTCAGGACAGAATTATGAATACCCTTAATAAACTAGACAATAAATTAGATGAAGAGATTCAAAAAATCAATTGTGGAGAAAAAAGAAGAGAAGTTCTAAGTAAGCTAAATAGTGTCAAAGAAATTGCCAGTTCAAGAATTAAAGAATCAACCCTAGATATAAAAGAAGAACAAAAAGTATTATACCAGATAGCACTTAATGAAATCACAAGATTCTGGGAAAGTTTACCAGAAGGAATAGATACATTATCAGATAATATAACATATATAGAGATAATGCAGGATACACTAAGAAAAGGTATAACTACCCTTAACACTAAAGAAATAGCATCAGAAATATTCAAAGACCCGATCTCAGTATTCAACAAATATGGTTCCAATCTTTTAAAACAGATTGCAGGCACTTATCCAGAATACATACGCAATAATAAGGGAATACCTGGAGTTAGAGAAGAGATAGAAGAAAACCTAGAAAAAAATATTGAATCTCTAAAGAAAAGCAACTTCCTAAATGATGATGGTTCAATCTCTGAAAAAACTAAGGAATTAATCACATTCAAGGCAGAAGCCCAAAACCATTACTTAATTTCAAATGGCTACTTTCAGGCTTCAAAAAATGAATTCTCAAGATATTCTAAAGTATTGCGTGAAGACAAAAAACAATCTCAAAAAAGGTTTCTGAACTTGACGAGAAATTCGAAGAAGCAGCATTACCGATAAAACCGTTATTAGGGGAGTATCGAGATCTTTCCAAAAGTTCAAGAATTAGTCCAATATTAGTCAGAACTTAGATTAAATTCTTAATTAACCTTAAAATCAATCTTATCCCCAGCTAGAACTACCAAACTTACCTTAAGGTTTTCTGTATGGCGTTTTATTACATTTGTAATCTTAGGTCCTATCTTTCTTCCAGTATGTGGAAGCCCAATTATGACCAGATCAGAATCTTTAGAGTTCTCATCAATTATCTTCTTTACATCCCTATTATTCTTCACAACCATATGTATCTGTACATTCTCCATCCTTGATTGTTTGACTAATGCTTCTATCCTTGCTTCCTCATCTTTAAGGCCCTTCTCACTATCAACAATCCTAAACAGCCTTACTATTGCATAAGGCTCACGCCATTCAGTTGAATGAGTTATAAGATAAGCCAGTAACAACATAAAATTCCCATTCTGTGGAGTATTCCACCAGACATCTAATGTATTATACTCCTTAAAACCAGAATTATTTCGAAGTAGAATCATATTCTTCTTCATTGCCACAGTATCATTAATGATTCTAGAAAGCTTAAACCTCTCATCAAAATCCAAAAACACAGTATTCAAAGGAAGGTTCCCTAATGTTTCTCCCTGCAAGGCAGTCTTTATAGAAGTCCTAAAGTCATCACTGACTACCACCCTTTCAAAAAGTTCAATATGCTTTGATTTAACATAATCCTCTATCTTTTGTTCCAAGACCTCTCTCTCCTGTTTTTTATCTTTCAGCTTTCCAGGAACTAAAAAGTATATCTTTGTAACACTTCTATGCGAATTGATCCAATCTAAAACCTTAGGTACAATAGTTTCTTCTCTCTTCTTAGCACAAAAAGCAACTATCGTAGGCCGCCAGTTCTTCCTGCTTTTTTCACTCTCCACTATCTTGCCTAAGACCTTTCTAAGAAACTGGAACAATATGCCTTCCCAAACCCCTTCAATCTTAGCACTCCTCTTAGTTTTATAAAACAAAAAGAACAAGAACAATTGAAAAAGTATGCTAAAAAACATTATAGTCGGGTTGAAAAGGAACATAACAACATAACAAACTACCATACCATACAAAGCGATTGGCCAGGGTGTGTTAAAAGAAGGCCTAAAGCTTGGATTGCCAGACAGTTTCTCTAAAAAAGCAGCACCGTTTATCCATCCATATACATTAAGGAAAAATATAGTGACTATCTGTGCAACAAAATCTAAGCCGCCTATTAATATAACACCTGCTGCAATAACCAAGCTTACCAATAACGCTACCCTTGGCTCATTGCTTTTGCCGATTGAGTTGCCTAAGAAAACAAACTTCTCAGAAAACATCCTATCTTTCGCCATCGCCCTTAATGATCTTGGAGCAGTCATAAGACAGCTTAGAGCAGAAGATGAAGTTGCCAATAAGATACCCAATATGACCAATTGTGGCCATAAAGCAATCTCATGGATGATAAAAGGATTATTGACAAGCTCACCAGGCGATGCAGAAAGAGACAACTTGACTGATAAAGCTATATAGACTACCATTGTAAAGATAATTGCAAAGAATGTTCCCCTTACTAAACTCTTTTTAGGATCCTTCAGTTCCCCACTCATCCCAACACCAGCATCGATCCCTGTAACAGCTGGGAAAAACATCGCAAACGCAACCCAAAAAGGTATTGAAAATCCTACAGAAGATGGAGCACTGACAAAAGTATTAGGCCCTAAGAAGATTGAGAATAAAGAGAGGATTATTGCTGCAAATATGAAATGTTGTAACCTAATAACAAATCTTGCACCCTTAAAGACAAAAACACCAAAGACAAGACAAGACACTAAAGCTATATTGACTTCAGAGAAGAATATTCCAAAAGATGACAACAAGATAAACACTGCTTTTGAAAAAGCAATAATATAGAAACTCACAGCTACAGTCTGCGCCAAAAAGAGCTGTATCCCCATGCTACCTCCAAATTCCCTCCCTAGACTACGGGAGATAAGATAGTAAAGCCCGCCACCTTTAACTCTTGTATTAGTTGCAACAGAAGATATCGAAAAAGCTGTTGTAAGTGTTATTGAATGTGCAATAAGGATTATCACAAGCATAAACCCTAATCCTACGCCACCAGTAATCTTAGGAGCAATATAATACATTACCGCACCTAATATAGCTAAAGTAGAAGGCACAAACACACCTGAGAAAGTACTAAATCTATTTGGAGCAACCCTCTTTTTTTCACCTTTATCTTCCATTATTTACTACCGAGAATAAGTATATATAAAAAACTTTGGGATAAATAAACAGTATCTCCGAGTAAAGAACCACCGTTCAGAGAACGGTGGCATTACGGCTTAGGCTGCGAAGCTACTTAGTGTTTTTTGTCCATTTCCTACACTTAATGAACCATACTTCTGTTTCTTGATATA
>JAYEIZ010000101.1:0-3447 GCA_034660355.1 Nanobdellota archaeon | reverse complement strand
TGGAGACAATGCAAACTTAAATCAAAATTTAGTAGCTAGTTTAGAACAGACTAAATTAGATATTGGTTTTGAAGATGAAGTTATAGATGTTAGAGTGGTTGCTACAGATGTAGATACTACACAAGCGATTACTACTTATACACCATCTGTAGTGGTATCAAATCCAGTAAATAATGATGATAGGTTGAGTGTACTTGAAGCTTTAATGACTGAAATATATATAACAAATAATAATATATATAAATTACTTAGTAGAATAGAGAATAATGGAGTTAAAACAATATGAATTTAATAGAACTAAAACAATTAGAATATAATACAACAAACATAGCAGATGATACAACACCAACTTTTAACATAGAATCAGGTTATCCAATAGACACCATAAGACAATATAACAATAAATTATACAAGGCTTATGGTGCTATTTATCCTCTATGTGACTATTATCATGACGATACAGACCCCTTAGTTGGTGAAATTACTTATATAACAGCTACAGATGTTGAAGTTGATAGTACAGCGGTTATATGTATATTAGATGAAACGATAGTATATGATAAAGGTACTAATAAATATTACATTTTTGATAATCCAGCGAGTACTATTGATAATGGTGATGGTACTTATACGGTTAGTTTTAGTACACAAGACCCTACAACACCAGTTAATTTCACAGAAGTTACTAACTATAGAAACACTAAAGATATACCCCAAGATGGTAGCTTAGTTTGGGAAGATTTAGGATATACAAATAAATATAAAATGCTAGATGGGTCATTAAATTCTAGTACAGTATATGATGGAGATATTGAATGTAGTTTTATAATCACTAAAGTCAATAAAGTGGCTTTATTTAACATATCAGCATCATCCGTTAGAATAGTTGTAGACACTCCAGATGGTGTTACTAACTATTACGATAAAACATTCCAATTGTATAATAAAAACGGTGGTACTTTTTATGATTATTTCTTTAATGATTTTGAATATTCTAATAAAATATTGATAGATATACCACTTCAAATAGCAATCAAAATATCTATCTATATAAATGGATTTGCTGAGGGAGTAGATACAAAAGTTGGATTATTAGCTATTGGTAGAAGTACATATATAGGAGATTCATTATATGGATTAAAATTAGGTAATTTAGATTTTAGTAAAAAAATAACAAGTTCTACAGGCGAAACATTTTTAGAGCAAGGTAATTATAAAAGAACAACATCTGTTAATGTAAATACACCCTCTGGATTAGTTGATAATGTAGTTAATTTATTAGATAAGAATAGAGCTAATCCAGTTATATTTGAAACAAATAAAGTTCATCAAACAGGAAATGTATTTGGTATATATAATGACTATGATATGATGATAGGAAATCATACTATGAGTAAATTAACTCTTAACCTTGAAAGTCTCTTGTAAAATGATATAATAAAAATAAAAAAGGGATAATATGGCTATAACTCAAATTATATCTTCTTTGGGTACACCACCTTTATTGGGACAACCACAAGAAGAATTTGACTTAAACACAAGTAACTTTATAAGTGGTATAAGTGCAATGACTTCAGAGGTGAACTCTTGGAGTACACAAGCAAACTCAACAGCAACTAACATAAACGATGATGTAGCAATTCTACAGCCTTATTTAACTGATATAGATACAGTATCAAGTAATATAAGTGATATTAATACAGCAGCAACAGGTATAAGCAATATCAATACAGTAGCTACAGATATAATAGAAGTTGGAATTATAGCTACAAATATTACAAATATCAATACAGCAGCTACAAATAATACCAATATAAGTACAGTTGCTACAAATATAACAAGTGTAAACAATGTATCAGATAATATGACTTCAGTTACTAATGCCTTAGCAAATGCAAATAATGCTTCAGATAGTGCATCAGAAGCCCTAGGTTACAAAAATGATACACAAGGCATTTATGACGATTTTGATTTAAAATATTTAGGTTCAAAATCAACTGCACCTACTACTGATAATCAAGGGAATGCTTTGATTGAGGGACAATTATATTACAATTTGAGTAATAATGGTTTTTATGTTTATAGTGGTACAGCATGGGTTAGTGCTACATTTGTACCAACTGCGGTTGCTACTACATCATCAGATGGTTTAATGAGTAGTGAAGACAAGGTTAAGAGTGATAATATAACTTCTGTTGATACTACGGCTAGTGGATACCGTTCTACAACTATAGGGGAGGGTACTATAGCGAGTGAGTCTCACTCCATAGCTATGGGTTATAGCACTACAGCTGGTGGAGTTCTTTCCACTGCTAGTGGATTTAACACTACATCTAGTGGGACTAGTTCATTTTCAATGGGAGAGGGTACTATAGCTAGTTACACTTGCTCTGTAGCTATGGGATACTACACTATATCCAGTGGTGCTGAATCATTATCAATAGGGGCTAATTCGGAATGTTCTACAAACTACAGTCTTGGATTAGGTTGTTCATCAGTTAGTGTAAATCAAACAAATTCAAACCAGAATCTAAAAATCCTACTAAATGGAGAAACAGGTAACGGTTACTTTGATGGTGCAGCTGATTCAGGTAATGCAGATTATGCGGAGTATTTTGAAAGTACAAGTGGTACAGAGATAAAAGCTGGATATTTTGTATCATTTTCAATAAATAAAAACACTATTGAGGTTGGAAATAGAGAAATATTAGGGATTACAAGTGCAACACCTGCTATTATTGGAGATAGTTCATTTCATCAATGGGATGGGAAGTATCAAAAAGATAAATTCGGTAGATATTTAATACAAGATGTAGAGGTTGAACAATTAGACTATATTGATGATAGTGGTAGTGAGGTTATGAAAACTGTTATAATGCAAGATAGAATATTAAATGATGATTATAATGGTGATACAACTTATATTCCAAGAGAAGATAGACCCGAATGGATACCTATAGGACTACTTGGAAAATTATATGTATATTATGCTAGTACAGAGGTTTTAAGTGTAGGGGATTATGTAACAAGTGATATAAATGGTAAAGCTATAAAGTGCAATAGAAGTGATGATTGTAGTTATAGAGTGATTGAAGTTAAAGAAGATTTAGTCAGAGTATTATTTAAGTAAAGGAAAACATATGGCAGTAAATTTCACAACACCACAGGGGGATACTTTTACTAGAACTTTTGTTATAAAAGATAGTAATGGAACTCCTATAGATTTAACAGATTATAATTTTAGAAGTCAATTAAGAGACTCAGAGGACGGTTTAGTTGCAGATATAATTGTTGCTAAGCTAGATATTAATACAGTAAGTATTAAGATAACATCTAATAGTACACAAAGTATCTCTATTGGTATTTATAACTATGATGTTGAAATGTTTACTTCATATGATGAGTATGTAGTTAAAATCTTTAATGGGACTTTTGAAATAACTAAGG
>JAYEIZ010000100.1:0-3450 GCA_034660355.1 Nanobdellota archaeon | reverse complement strand
ATCCAACTAACCTTCCTCTCTTCATTAGGTTTTAGCAATAGATATTTTTCCTCCTTGTCAATCAACTCTACTTCCCTTGTTTTTGATAAAAAAAGAGTAGTAGCCACATAGTGATTATTCAGATTTTCAACACTAGCCTCAACTAGATTATAGCTTCCAAAACCAACCTCGCCCTTAACAGCTTTTGCACTAATATCAATAAGTTCATCTATCTCTCCGCTTGTGTCTTTCAACTCTGCTTTAATGTCTAAAGGATTAGTCTTTAAACTGATATCTTTCCCCAGCCATTGATATTTTGTAGAAGCATCATTTGCATCCACACTCTCTTTTAATTTTATATGGGAAGCATCAACAAATCCAAACTCCCCGTATGTCACATCAAAGGGCACCCACCCATAATCTGGGAAATACACTTCAGCCCACCCATGCGTACCAAAACCCTCTTCAAACTCTTCAGCATTTGTATACGCCATGCCGGATATAAACTTAGCAGGTATTCCTAGTGCTCTGTTCATAGCTATGAATAGATTAGTTAATTCATCACAAACCCCTTCCTTAGTGCCTAAAACCCAGGAAGCTTTTTGAGTTGCCTTTGCAGTTAATGTACTTAGATCATACTTAACATTATTCTTGGTCCATTCACCTAACTTAAACACAACTACGTATAAATCATCTTCACCTTCAATAATCTCAGAAGCTTTCTTTATTATAGCCTCATTATCTGAATCAATAGTTTCAGAAGGTTTCGTATATACTTTAATATCATCGAGTATATCATCTAAAGGAAAACTTATCTTCTTCTTAACCTTTACAAACTTATTAAAACTTCTAATACTGCTCTTTAAACCATATTCTAATTCTGTTCCAGTAGGATCATCCCATCTGTATATTATTGTCCTATCCCTTACATCAGCACTAGGATTAGTCTCTAGACTTAAAATCTCTTCCTGGAAACCATCTTGAGGAACAAAAGATAGATTAGTAATAACATATTGCAGAGAATACTTAGAAGTCTTAGGAACTACATCTATCTTACCGCCCATTTCTAAGTCAACAATAATGTTCTCGCTATTATAAATCCAATCACTACTATAGGCAAAAGGCAAAACCAGTAAAAACAATAAAAATAACACGCTCTTTTTCATATTATAGAATAATCTACTTCTTACTTTATAAGTTTTTTTATTTGAACTTACTCGTAAATTCATTAACCTTACTGCTATAATCTTCTTTTTTAACCTCAACTGTTTTAAGATCAAGTGTCGCAACAGGATTACTCCCAATTATCTTACCCATCTCTAAAAATGTCTTCTCTGCTCCGCTTCCTCCTTGAGTACAGAAAAATGCAACTTTCTTTATTCTATCTTTATTTACCCTTAAATACATCCTGATAGGACTTGACATATTCCATGCCCAAACAGGCGTACCCACTATAACCATATCATAAGAAGCAGAATCTTTCTTTACTTTTTCAATATTTGCAGGAGTTTTCTTCATCGCTTCCTTCCCACTCAGTAAATATCCTATAACACCTTTTCTGTTTTTGGCACTCTTTACTTCTTCAACATCACATCCTAAAGAATTCGCAATCTTATCTCCAACTTCCTTTGTAACACCCGTTCTAGAGTAATAAACTACTAAGCATTTCATCTTTATCCCCCCTTAAAAAATACGCCGCGGCTGAGATTTGAACTCAGATATCCGTGAGGAAACAGGATTAGCAATCCTGCGCAGTACCAGATTGTGCCACCGCGGCATAAGAGTTGAGAATAATAAATTGATTTATAAAACTTCCGACATGTCAGGAATAAAGTTCCTGAGCATGCTCAGAAAAGATAAAATCTTTTCCGACATCTTTATAAAGAATATATTGTTTCTTCTAGAGTTATAGCGGAGTAGGGCAGTCAGGAGACACATTTCATGTGCCTGTATGCCCGATGAGATTGTTTCTCCGAAGAAGCAGTCGCGGAAGGCTCATACGGCTCATCTATTGCCTTAGACACCCATTTTGGCTCACGCCAAGGGTATAGGTCGGTGGTTCAAAGTCCCAAAGGATGAAATTCCACCCTCCGCTATCTTTTTTTTAATTTTTGAAAATCATAAAATTTAATTAATGGTTAAACCCATAAATAAAATACTTTAGTATAAATAAAGAAAAAACATAAAGGTTTAGAATTCTATTGATCTACTCTCTGAATTTATGCTTAACTTGGTTCTCTATGTTCGTAAATACTTTATGCAAGGTTCTCTTAAGCTCCCAATCAGACTCTTCACTCTCAAAATTTCCAGCTGCAGACCTCACCATCACCTTAATAACATACTGGTGTTGTTTTCCAGTTTTGCTTCGTACCTTAACATGCAGTTTAATAGAAACTTCATTATTAACTAGCTTGCTTATCTTCTCAACATATTCATTGGCAAACTTCCGGAGTAAGTGCTTCTCACCACCTTTTAGGTCATCTATCCCTACAAGTTGTACTGGTTCCATGAAAAGATTTAAAAGTTAGCACATTTATATACTTTATGTTTCGAACTAGATGAGAAACGTAAAGTATTGGGTACAATATTTTGTGAATCTAAAAATGACTCTAATATGCGGTATTGATGAAGCGGGGCGCGGACCTGTGATAGGAAGTATGGTAATGGCAGGCGTTTTAATAGATAAGAAAGACTCACCTAAGTTAAAAGCCTTAGGTGTAAAAGATTCTAAACTGTTGACTAAAGAACAAAGAGAAGCATTATTCGATAAGATAGTAAAGACAGTAAAACAATATAAGATCATAATAGTTCCCCCTAAAGAAATAGATGAGGCATTAGAATCAGAAGAACTAAACCTTAATTGGCTAGAAGCACATAAATCAGCAGATATCATAAACTACCTAAAACCAGACAAAGCAATCTTAGATTGCCCAAGCATAAACATAGAAAAATACCAGTCTTACGTAGAAAACCTTCTTAAAAACAAGGTTAAATTAATTGTAGAGCACAAAGCAGATGTTAATTACATTGAATCAGGAGCAGCATCAATTCTTGCAAAAGTAACTCGAGACAAAGAGATGGAAAAAATACAAAAAAAGTATGGCAACACAGGTCCAGGCTACCCTTCTAATGAGATAACTCAAAATTTCTTAAAAGAAAACTGGAACAAATACCCAGAAATATTCAGGCAAACCTGGTCTTCCTATAAAAAACACAAAGAAGCAAAAAACCAAAGCAGATTAGGAGATTTCCAAAACTTTTATTAAATAAACATCAAAATATACTATAAAATAGAGAAAAAAGGTGATTTTACATAACTCGAATAACTAAGATGGTAATGCGTGGCTTCAAAAGCTTCGCAAAGCACACAGAGATGGTTTTTGGAGAGGACTTTAACTGCGTTCTAGGTCCAAATGGCTCTGGCAAGAGTAATGTTCTGGATAGCTTATGCTTTGTTCTGGGCAAATCTTC
>JAYEIZ010000099.1:0-13951 GCA_034660355.1 Nanobdellota archaeon | reverse complement strand
TTTTCGCTTTCATTTGGTGGATACCTCAATTATCCACCCCCAGTAAAGCCTAACGGCTTACTGGGTTATATATTTTACTAAGCATTTCTACGCCACCAAATAATCAAAACATATTTATAGGGGTAAGTACAATAATATGGTATGGTAAGGAAGAAGACTAAATATAGTTATTCTATCTCTTTATTAATAGCCTTAGTAGTTATCCTAATTGTTCTCTTGATTTTATCTTTACAATATAACACTCAGGACCAAGAAGTTATAGTTCCTGCAGTGAGTGAAAAGAAATACACTATAGAAGAAGTTATTGAACCAGAAACGGAAGAGATAGCTGAAGAAACTCCATTAGAAGAATCACATATTGAAGAAGAAATAGAAGTTCTTAATGAATATGCCATATTAATACAAAACCTAAAATTCAATCCAAACGAGATTACAGTTCCAGTAGGCACAACAATAACCTGGATTAATAAAGACACTTCACCCCATAAAGTAGTTGCATTTGATAGAACATTTTATGGTCCAAGGATGGCTCCGGGAGGCGAATATACATTTACATTCACTGAAGTTGGAACATATACATATTTTGACGCTAACTTTCCTAAAGTTGGAAGGGGAAAAATAATAGTGATGAAAGAACCATTACCTATCATAGGTAATATAATAGCTGTTGATCAAGTAACATCACCTAATTCTGCATTTGCTTTAGTGGTTGTTTTATTTGCAGTAATGGTCTTTGCACTAAGTTACGGAATGCACAACCATTATAAAAAATAAAAAGAAAAAAAAGAGGAATTATCTTCCCCTTGCCATCTTGGCGCAAGAAACATCTCCTTTCTTATCAATGAAGTAAAGATAACCTTTCTTTTTCTTAACTCCAACTTTAGCTACAACTTGGATCTTTGCTTTCCCTTTCTTTTTGCCTCTTGCCATTTTAGCTCTAGCTACATTTCCTTTCTTATCTACAAAATATAGAAATCCAGGCTCTTTCTTAACTCCAACTTTTGCTACTTTTTCTGCCATTTTGTATGACCTCCTTTATTGTTTAAAATATCACTTAAGACTTAAAACCCCCGCCTTAATTATAGACGAGAATGAAAGATAACTTATATATAAATCTTTTGTTTTATAGACGGCAAATCACTTTAGAGTTAAAACTCATTTAACCCTTTTTGCACAACCTTGGGAGTTTCTGTTTTGATATCAGCTTTATCTTTATCAGAAAATAATGGTTTACCATATTCTCCATCAAAACCAGGTTGTATTGTTATACTCCCTTCCTTATTCTTAATGATAGTATCTGCTAGCTTTTCATCAACTACCTTAACTAACTCTTCTTTTTTAACATCTAACAAAACATTAAACTCATTTCCGAATTTATCCATTAAGTCATTAAATATCTTCCATGTCTTTTTAGATGCTACAGGACTTC
Source organism: Nanobdellota archaeon (assembly GCA_034660355.1). Taxonomy (GTDB): domain Archaea; phylum Nanobdellota; class Nanobdellia; order Woesearchaeales; family JACPBV01; genus JAYEIZ01. The sequence goes on along the minus strand of JAYEIZ010000099.1, from coordinate 12,522 downwards.
CAATAAGGCTGCAGATTATCTCAGATAAAGGAATTAATGAATGGAACTCTTTTCCATCCTTTGGTTTATATCCTTCTTCTCTATCTGCTAATTCTTCAACCCTATTCAAAACACCTATTGTTAAAGATTTACCACATTTAGGACAGATATTTTTTACTTTAATTGTATCCTTAGGATTCATACAGACATTACAATTTCTATGTCCATCAAAATGGTATTTTCCATAGCTAGGGTCTACTTCAATAGTTCCGCTTAAGCCTTCTTTTGTTCTAAGAGCGTTTATTATATTCTTATAATTTAACTTACAATCAAAGATTGTAGCTTCTCTACCTATTCGCCATGGCCAAAAACTATGAAGATCAGAAAAACTTACTAAAGAATATTTATCCAGTTGAGACAGTCTCCAGTTCATTTGTGGGTCACTACTAAGTCCTGTTTCCAGAGCATGAATATATTTTGTCTGGTCTTTAAAACATTCTTCAACTGTATTAAACCCCGAATTAGATCCAAAAAGACTAAACCATGGTGTCCATATATGTGCAGGAATTACTTCTACATCGCAACTTATCTTCCTTAATTCATAAACAAACTCATCACATGGAATCTTAAAAATGGGCCTGCCGTCATAATCAACTCTCCCATGTTTAAGGAGGTATTCAGTAATCTGGTTAACAATATCTATGGAAGGCGCAAGAACAACATTATGTACCCGCCTTCCCTTGCCATCTTGAGTGTATATCAAAGACACTTCAGTCTGTAGAATAAAAGGAAACCCCTGTTTTGTCTTCAATATCCCGGAACCATCATCTGTAAGCTCTGACTTTAACTCTTTAATCCATTCAGGATGTGTAAAATCCCCAGTACCCAATAAGTTAATCCCTTTAATCTTAGCGTATTTCTCAAGATTCTCTATATTTAGTGCTTTAGAAGTCGCTCTTGAAAATCTGGAGTGTATATGCAGGTCTGATATTATTTTCATGCTAAATGTGGATAAAAACCCAATATATAAAATATTCGGAATAAACCCTAAGAAAAAAACAAAAGATTTATATATCATTCATAGCGGTTATTAAAGAAGAAAAGAGGTGGATATATTTTATGAAAAAGATCACTTTATTCCTAATTGTGCTTTTATTCTCTGTGCAGATGGCATCTGCTGAACCACAGATCATAACTAATTCAGAAGACTGGAGAGATGTTTATTCTGCAATGCTCTATGGCACATTAACAGGCACACCCACTAACTTTTTAGTCAGTGATAAACACAGCACTTTAATTCTCAATGCTATAACAAAAGGATCTGAAGTTCAAGCAATGAGCTCAAGTGAAGTCCCTTTCATTATAGGCTATAATTCAATACTTCAGAATAGCGGATATATTGCTGAAGAGATTATTTATGAAAGTTTTAATTTAGAGCTTGCAAAACTAATAGATGTAAATAATTTCATAATACTTGATGATGCATATGGTTACAACGCAGTTAGTGTAGCACCTTACGCAGTAGCTTCCAATTCCTATGTTTTATTTGCAGACAGGGGGAGTATAAGGGAGATTGAATCATTCTTAAGTGATAGAACTGTTGATAAGTTATTAATATATGGGCATGTAGACAGAGCTGTAAAAGAAGCCTTAAGTCCATACAACCCAGAAATCATCAATGAAGATGGGGATAGATTTGCAAATAATATAGAGATTGTAAAAAAATATCAGGAAATAAAACACGCAAAACAGGCTGTACTGACAAACGGAGAGTTTATTGAGAAAGAGATAATGTCAGGAGTTGAACCTGTAATCTTTATTGGAACAAATAATGTTCCTGACCAGGTAAGGGAATACGTACAAAGCAGTGAAATTGACATAGGAGTTCTTATTGGAAATGAGCTTGTCGGTACTGCAACATTCATAAGAAGGCAGATAGGCATTAGTGTCTTCGTTAAGTTTGCTCAAGGGGCAAGAGCGCCAAAAGGATCTATTTCGCAAGTAGAAGCCCTAGATATGTTCTATCTGCCAGTCTATACATTAAACATAGAATTAGATTCTATAAAATATAACAGGGCAACAAATCAACTAGAGATTAATGTCAGAAACACAGAAGAACAGCCGGTTTATTTTAAGGGAACCTACTCTGTAAAAGCAGCAGATGGCTCACAACAGACAGTGGGCGATATCGATGCAGTATTTCTTGAAGGGAATGAGCTAAAAACTGTGGTCTATGACCTAGAACCCTTACCAGAAGGAAAACTGACAGCAGACGTCTATATTATTTACGGTGAATCAAAAGGCTCTATGGAGCGCGTCATAGATCTAACTATTGATATAGAGACAGTAGAAATATTAGATGATTGCGAGATAACATTAACAGACCTTTCTTATGAAAAAAGAAAAGGAGTATTTTATATTGAAGTAGAGAACATAGGTGAAGTAGATTGTTATGTGGATACAGAGCTAGTAGACATATTAATTAATGATGGAACAAGAAGCTTTGGTGCAGAAGAAATTCTTTCTCTAAGTCCTGGTAAAAGTGGCGAACAGAAGATAAAAGCAGAACTTGAAGAAGAGGACATAGAAGACAATGAAATCATCAGGATAAGGTCCTATTATGGAGAAAGGGAATATTCTCTTGTAAAGATTCTTGAAGCTGAGTTTGAGCTTAAGCTTAAAGGAGTAGACTATATGTTCTATTCACTCTTGCTTATTATAATAATACTCATCTTACTTGTTGTTTGGAGAAGAAGGAAACAAAAGAAAAAGCACGAGCATGTTTAAACCAATAACTTAAAAGAATTATTATTTCTTATCTTCTTTTTTCTCTTCTTTCTTATCACCTTCTTTCTTTTCATCTTTCTCATCATCTTCTTTAAGATTGATACCTTCTAAGAGTTCTATTATCTTCATTTTGTCTGTCTCTTTGGCTATCTTATCCGCTGTCTTTACATCTCCATTTCTCGCCCAGTCAGCAATATCATTCTTCTTAGCATTGACATGCTTTGCAAAATCAGCATCCTCCATTGTATTAATGACATCTATAAGTTCTATTGTAGTTTTTACTTTAAAGCCCCCTGTTAGTTCCAATGTAGGCATCTTTTTGTCTGGCTTCACAAGCTTTACTTCTGCAGGCGCAGGCTTTCCACCTGCTTCAGCATTGTCTTTCTCATATTTCTCCCTTGCTTTCTTAGCCTTTTCAAGTTCTTTTTGTAGTTCTGCTTCATCTACAAGCTTAATCTCTCGCTTCTTTGGTTTCTTCCCTAGTTTCTTCCACATATCATCGATTCTAGGTTTTAACCCTTCAAGATAAATATCCACCATATTAAATGCCCCAGCTTTAACCTTATCAAGGGCCATCTTAAGTTCTAATCTAAGATCGAATACATCTTTCTTAAGAGCCTCTAATTGGTCTATTTCAAACTCAATGTCATCAATTATGTCATTATACTTATTATAGCTTTCAAGTATGTCATCAGCCAATCTGGCATGCTCATGAAATAGCGGCCTAAAAGATATAAAATAAGGGTTTCCCGTATTATAAGCTGGATTCTCTATCATCCCAGTACCAGTAGACGCCTTTAATAACGACTGAAGCATATAAGCGCCATATTTATTCTTAATTCTATCAAGGTCGCCCTGGTCCCTGGTCCTCATCTGTATCTCTGTGTTAATATTAGCTTTAGTCTGCCCTACAAAATCAGTGAGTACCTGGCTTATAAGCATTAGTCCCACACCCCACTTTCTAAACTCTCTAGCTGCTCGCTCTATCTGAAGAAATCCCTGTCCAGTACCTCCAAATTTAGGCAGCAATCTATGAACCTCATCGAATATTAAAAGTAACTTCAGCTCCTTTGATTCAGGCAAGTTAGCCTGGAATATCTCCCTCATGGTATTTGCAACTAGAATATCGATATCTGCAGGATCTAGCTTGTTGATAGCAAAAGAATGGAGCTCTCCAGGAATCATATATTTTTTAACATCTACAATCTGCCTTGCATTTAGCATCTGATGAACATTTCCATTAAATGCCTTGGCATCTGTTTTCTTTAAGCCAAATTTAGGGTATATATCTAGCATTTTCTTGTTTACACATTTTCTCAAGAATCCAGTCCACTGGGCTGTTGGATCAAAAACAAAAACAGTACACCCTTTATCCAATGCCTCTTCTACCAAAACTTCTGCAGAAACTGTTTTCCCGCCTCCAGTAGAGCCTGCAATCAATGTATGCATTGTCAGCTGGTCAATATCAAAATAAGCATCTTTGTTTGTTTCAGCAATCTTTCCTACTTTAACTGACCTAGGTCCTGGTTTCGGCAATAAAGAGTAATCAAGCTTGCTCTTGTATCTTTTCTTCTTTGCCATCCGTTTTCTGTAGATCATATAAACAATAAGGGATATAATGAGAAAAGACATAATAACTATCAACCACCCTAACGGCAAAATTCCCAATACATTATAGTTCATAAGCCTTTCAGTTAAAATAAATCTAATGCTTGAATAAGAACTTAAACCCAGGTAATCAACCCTTACATTTAGTACATACTCGTCTGGTTCCATAGAATCTGGAAGCTCAATCTTTTTAATCAAAGTAGTGGAAGTATCGACAGCAACCGCTTCAGACTCACTGAAGAATTCCCCACTAGAATTAAACATATTTCCTTCACTTAGTTTACTCATAGAGTAATACAATGTTACATTAAACTGATCCCCACCTAATAAGTCCTGCACATAAACCTTATACCTGAGTGATTCACCTAAATAAGCTTTCTTTGTTAATGATTCAACCTCCATAGCAATCGCTTCTATAGGCACACCCACTATCTCTGATATGCTAAAGTTAATAGGTATCTTCTCTACAATACCTCCAGTAATACTCAAAACCCCGGTATAAAAACCTAATTTATCTGCCAAGAAAGTTAGGTTTATCTTCTTTTCAGAATTACGTTCCAGATTAAACTTATCTTCACTAAGTTTAATCAATTCTGTCAGGTTATCATCTAAAGAAAGAGACACGCCAATTGTAGTGGCCTTATTATTCTTAATAATGAGTGGAACTTCTTTATAGTTCCCTATCTTTATCCTTTGATTAATACTATCTAGTGAAATTTCATAACTATCTGTTGATATCTCTCCAGAATCAACATTTTCAGAAAAGAGCATTAAAACAACTAATAGAAAAGAACATACTGCAAAAATCTTGTTTTTCTTACTCGTTCCAAACATTTCAACTTACACTCTTAGGAGGTTCATTTAATTTACCGTATAGTTCCTTGCTTCTTTCTAATACTTTAGACTTAAATTTAGGAGAAATGCTTTTGTATATTCCAGAAACCTGTTTATATATCTGGGAAGCAGGTTCACGTTGATTATGCTCAAGGTTAAACAATGCTTTATCGACCAATTTGTTTATATGGAAAACATCTAATCTTCCAGACAAGAGAACTATCTTGCTATAGATATCTTTCTTAATATCCTTTGGCAGCACTTTGAACTTTTCATTAATATCCTTATAAGCAGATTTTGCCTTGTCATACTGGTTATTTTGCAGATCAGTAAATGCAGTTTCAACAGATGCATCTATCTCTTTTACATTCTTTAGAGCATCCCGATCTTTTACAAGGTATTTTACTTTCTTAAATCCACCACTAAATCCAATATAAACCATAGCTAATATTATTATAATGATTACCTCTATAATCAGCCTTATGTTGGTGGATTCAAGGAGCCTTGAAGGCAGACCACCAAATATGGTAAAACCAATAATTGGATTTTGTTTAGCAGTATCTTCTGCTACCAAAACAGATTTTATCTCTTTAACACCATCTAGTTCGGTCTTTTTATTGATATAATAGGCATATCTCTCCATAGGCTCTAGCTTTATCATAGGATCTTCAAGAATAACTGAATAATCAAACAAAGCATTAATTAAGCTTGTGTTAGCCGCAATAGCCTTTGGAATAACCTCCACTATGCTAGTTCCAGTAAGATTATCCTCTGCTTTTACTACTTTCTCAATTAAAGTGATTGTACCTTGCTCTCCTGACATATACTCTACATCTATAATCTTCATCATTGTTGTTATTCTTATCAAATCTTGTAGTCCTTGGTTATAGTTAGCGTATGCTTCCTTCTCTTTTTTCTTGTATTTTTTCTTATCTAATTCCAACAATGTAAACGATACATTCCTTATATCTTCTTTATTAGGATAACCCACAAATTCCTTTGATTCAATCACTTTAATAGTTCTTGGAGTTGTTTTATCTATCTCTTTAATCCTATCAAATATCTCCTGCCTCACAACATCTAATTCACTTTCATTTAGCTTTCTCCATACAAGGTTATGTAAATCCCTTTTTGCCCTTTGTAACCCTTTCCTAGAATCACCTAATTGCTTTTCTAATTTCATAGCAATTGAAGCTTCTTTCTCATTCTTATCAAGATATCCTAGGCTGGATAGTATGCCATCTACCTCTCCTATCTTCGCATCTAAAGAGATATCATCTTCAGTAACAATAGATTTATTTACATAGAAGTTTCTTGTTTCGCTAGTCTGAGAATTATCAAACTCATCAACACATTCTATCTTCCACTGATAATGTTTATCTTCTAGATCATCCAATCTAAAATTCCTTTCATCATTATTAGTTATGCCACTTTCATACTTCTTTTCTACCCACCAACCACCTTCCATATTTATGTATAAAGTACATCTAACATCAGAACTGTCGAGAACACTGTATCTCACAGTAGTATTGCTTTTAGTAATAGTTGCATCATTCTCAGGACCCAATAATTTTATAATGGGTTTTACATCATCACTACCACCTTCTTTTAATACTACATGAACAGTCTTATTGATATGCACCTCAGTGTTATTTGAGAATGAACTATACCCTTCCTTCGAAACACGAAGACTATGGCTGCCAGAGTTAATTAAGAATGAAGCCTTACCTTCTGCAGTTGTGTTTTTCTCAATACTTACAAACTCTACTTCAGCACCTTGTACGATCTGGTCTGATTCATTCTTGACTAATACTGTAATATTAAATAGCTCCCTTACAGTAATTGTCTGTACAGCTGACTTAATCCATCCATCCCACTCAACACTCAGGTTTGCAATGTATGTGCTGTTTGTCAGGTAAGTGTGTGTTGCATTCCATCCTGTTGCAGTTCCTCCATCTCCGAACTTCCAGTTATATGTAGTTACTGCACTAGTATTCCCACTAACACTAGAGCTAAATGCTATTGTTTGCCCCCTATTAATTGTTGTTGCATTTGAATTAAGCGTTACACTTAATGGATTTTGGTCTGAACTCTCTACATGGAAGTACAGCATTTTACTTTCAGTATTGCCCATATAATACATAGTGGTATTTATTGTGTAGTTTCCTGCTTGATTTATATTATCAATTGGTTTGATATAGTTAAGAGGATACTGGGGAGATGGATTTTCAATGTATTCATAGAAAACTGAGCTACTTGCAAATAATACATCCAAACTAACATTAGAATATGGTCTGGATACAATCGTTACAGCAATATTCTCACTTAGATTAAATCCACTTTTCCCTAAACTAGCTTGAAATTCAATACACCCCCCGCAGCTCCCACCACAATCTATTCCTGTTTCATCTCCATTTTGGATGCCATCTGAACAGCTAGGCAAGGTTGTAAAATTAAATGTATACACATCTATCTTATAATTCCCTTGCATATCACTTGCATTTATTATTAGGTTATTTACCCCTTCACTTAATGTAATGCTGATACTTTCTGATTTATCATCTCCCAGGGGAGCACTCTGCTGCCCTCCACCATTTAGTTCATATACTATATTACTAAATTCATCTGAAGTGATTGTTATTGCATAAGGATTATCCTCAGTGCTTATTACTGAATTATTGCTAATATTCAGAGCAATATTTGGTGCTGTTACATCACTTACACTAAAGCTGTATGTGTAATTTACTATGTCAGATACATTATCCATCAGGAATATTCTTAACTCATGTCCACCATTCCCTATTACTCCATATTGTAATGAACCATTGACCTTTGATGAGAATGTATCTGAAGCTCCTAATGGGTTATAATCTCCAGAATCTAAGGTGTAGCTTGCTGTCAGTGTAATATTTGTTGTGAAGTTTAAATAAATATTTTCTCCAATTGAATAAGCACCGCTATTGTCTGGGCTTGTTATTGTAATATCTATTGTTGAAGTATTCAATACTAAAACTATAGAGGAGAAGTGAGGGATAAACACTTTAACTTTTTTGTTTTCTTCCAGATAACAATCCTGCTCTACCTGATCACATCTTTCCAGTAATGTGCATTGATAGAAATCATCACAATACATAACTCCATTATATACTATGTTCTCAGTACTAAACTCTATAATTCCATCATAACTTTCTTCACTTAATATATTCTCAATACCTTTTAATGAGATGGATTTCTTTGGAATTAAGTTAACATACCTTATCTGTTGCTCTATTATGGCATTCTCTTTCTCTAATGTTACCTTATCTATATTCTCTTTATTAAGGTCAGATTCCTTAAAATTATTTACAGTCACTGTTATATTTTCATCAACATGAAACTCCATCTTAAGATCCTCATTGGATAAGTCTCCTGCAACATTATTGCCATTAATATCTGTTAGAGTTACTGCAGCAACATTGCTGTTTGCCTTTACTTTCTCAAAAGAGCTAAGAATGTTAATATACTCTATATCAGATGTAATATCTTCTGCAAGTTCATTGCTAAAGTAGTTGCTGTCAAGATAGACAGCATACAGATAATCAAATTCACTATAGTAAATATCAGAGTAAGGGTTTGCACCTTCCAAATTATAGTCAAAATAAATAACTCTTGCACTTACTCTATTGTTCTCAGAAGCACCATTCTGCCCATGTTGCAGGTATAATACATCATTCCAGTTAGGCTTCTCAGAATCTAAATCAATAAAATTACAGCATGTATTGCTGCCATAGCATAATTGTGTAGTATCCTCAATATCCGATGAGTAAACCTCCCATTTTGTACATACCTTTTCATAATTAGCATCCCAGCTAAATTCAGTATTCTCTACACTGAAATCTATAGCAGCCTTATTAGATTCAACACCATCATTATCACTGTCCCATTGGCTGTTTCCTTTATACTCTAGATTGATTGAAATTGTTTTCTGGACTACAGAGTTTATGAATGCTACTTGTGATAATAGGGCAACAACTACTAAAATGCTAAGCACACTAACTTTCTTCTTATTCATTTTAGCAAGCCCTCTTTCTTAATATCATCTTTTATTTTCTCAAGCTCTCTTGCAAGCTCCCGTGTAACAATCTTCTCTCTTTTTTCTTTGAGTTCTTTCCCTATATCTTCTCTTAATTTCTTTAATTGCATCAGCTCTGGCTGCTTATCCTCTATCCATTTATCTCTGACAATAGTTCTTATCTGCTCACTAACATCCATATAATGCTCTTCTTCAGCCCAGCTCTTAAGCTCTGATAGAAGTGTTTCAGGCATCCTAATTGAGACCATTATATCCTTCATTTACCCTTCCCCTCCAGGTATTTCCGGGCATAGTCTCGAATAGCCTCTGATCTGCTCTTATAAACGCCCTTAACAACTAAAGAATCTAGCCATAGAACAATCTCTTCAGGAATTCTCACATTCAAGGTCTTTATCTTCATTGTATTCTTAATGTATTCTTGATGTAATCATTTTATAATCAAGCTTATTTATATATTTTTTGCTTTTTCACAGATTAGTTTACAAATCTGTATACTCCTTGTATTTATACTGTATTCTTCTAGTAAGATATATACTTATATATAAATCTTTTGGTAATCACTTCAAATTAAAGAAAAAATAACAGTTTTTTAGTCATTTAACATTAGGATAAATAATGGATAGTCTTTTTTTTGAGCAAAGTTTTTATATATTGGTTGTTTAATGACCCTTATAGGGGATGGTGACAGAAAAGATGAAAAAGAAAAAAGAAGGGGAGAATATTAAAGATTTAAGGAAACAAAGAAAGCCATTCTTAAAAGCTGCCATAATAATCGGCATATTTTTCACATTCTTATGTTACTATCTTTTTTTTATTACCTTTAGCCCTATCGTTAGAGTTCTTTGGAGCATTACTGGTGGAATACTCATTACTTTCTGGGAACTTTTTCTGTTTGGATATTTCTCAAAAAAAAATAAGAAATAACTGCTTTTTAATCATTGTACATAGGATTTATTGCCTTCTCTTTTCCTAACTTCAAAGTACTATACAAACCTTAAATAATACTCTTCTTAAGCTTTAATAGAAATGAAAGTAATACATTCATTTAGTAATAGGACTATACAAAAAGAAGTTAGCGAAGAGCCATCTTTCCTTATAGCTAATAAGATAGGCGGCTACTCCTGGCTTTCTTCTCAACCAAGTAGCAGATACAATGGAGTATTCTTTAATATTGACCACACAATGTATAAAGTAATAGAAAACATAAAAGTAAGTGATGAACCTGTAACATATCTAAAAAACAACTTTGCAAATATTGAAAGAAAGAAAAAAGATATTGTTGAAACATTCTTCACGCCTTACTACTTTAATTCATTAGTGTATGAATTAAACAAGAAAAGCGAGGTTGAAATTATCTTAGATATAAGAGAAAGCTACTCTTCTCCAGATTGGGATAGAAATTACCATATCTTTGAAGAGAGTAAAAAGATAATAATAAAATATTCCCACGAAGGTTTTGAAGCTTATTTAGTGATAAACAAAACTGAAGACTATAAAAAAACATCAGCATGGTTTCTTCAAAATTACCCTAAAGACCAGGAAAGAAACTCCTGGCCTAATGAGAAATTTGTTTACTCAGCAATAAAAATCAAAACAGATAAACTGATCCTGACATTCTCTAAATCCAAAGAAGACGCTATAAAAGAGAATAATTTCGTCTTAAAAAGATTAAAAAGCCTTAAGGAAACACAAAAAACATTCTTTAACAAGATCCTAACAAAAGATAAGATCCTAAAAAAGATAAAAAGCAAAGAACTCTTCTTCACATATCTTTCTGCAATATCTTCATTAGAAAATCTCATAATTGCACAGAACAACTCAGGAATATTTGCAGGCCTGCCTTGGTTTTTCCAATTCTGGACCCGAGACCAATTAATATCATTAAAAGCCGCAACATTACTAGGACATTCTGAATTAGCCAAGAGCACAATCAATAATATGTTGGATAGTGTACAAGAAGATGGAAATCTGCCTAATCAACTTCCTTTTTCACACCTAAAAGGAGCAGACAGCATTGGATGGCTGTTCAAAAGAGCTTCTGAATTAAACCTTAAGGATTCTAAAGAAAAACTAGCTAACACCTTAGACCTATTATTAAAGAACAGAACAAATGATGGCTTTGCAATAAATAACGAATTAGAAACATGGATGGACACTGCTTTTGAATGGGACAATAGGGCAGGAATAAGAATTGAGATACAGGCTTTAAGATTAAATATGTACCAGTTAATGTACAAACTGACCAAAGATCTTAATTACCTCAACTTAGAAATTGAGCTAAAAGAGAAAGTAAGAGCTCAATTATGGAATGGAATGAACCTGGCAGACGGCTTAGATGATTTCACAATTAGGCCAAACATCTTTTTAGCAGCGTACATTTACCCGAATCTATTAACCAACGATGAATGGATAAGATGCTTTGAAAACACATTACCTTCTTTATGGGTTGAGTGGGGTGGCTTGACAACAATAGGCAAAAATCAGAATATATTCACACCACATCACACAGGAGAAGACAACAGAAGCTACCATAGAGGTGATTCTTGGTTTTGGGTAAATAATCTAGCAGCAATAGTACTTCATAAGACAGACAAAAAAAGATTCCAACATTATATAGAAAAAATACTGCAAGCCTCTACCAAAGATATTCTCTATAATGGTGCAATTGCTAATGCTTCAGAGATAAGCTCTGCAAATAACCTAAGCTCTAAAGGTTGCATAGCTCAGGCATGGAGTAGTGCTTTACTAATAGAATTGATTCATGAATTGTTCTGAAAATTATTTACTTCTTGCACATCAATATGATCAAGGTCTTTATCAACAATAACCTTGCTCTTGACTATATTCTTGCCATCAGCTTTAGCTTTATATAAGAATCTGTCAGCTTCCCTAATGAGTTCAATATCAGATAAAGACTTATCCGTACAAGTAACAAGTCCAGCACTTATTGTTATCTTGCCTAATGGCTGTTCTTCCCTACCATCAAAATTATTCTCCTCAATATTCGTCCTTACATTCTCTACTAAATCAAGAGCAACACTACTATTAGTATTAGGAGATATGATGATAAACTCCTCTCCACCATATCTTCCAACAACATCTGTAGCTCTTGTCTCTTTCTTAACAATCTCTGCAATCTCTTTCAAAAGAGAATCACCCTTAACATGTCCGTGAGTATCATTATAATGCTTAAAATCATCTATATCCAAAAGAGCTACAGATAATGGGCTTTTTAGTTCAAC
>JAYEIZ010000098.1:0-3461 GCA_034660355.1 Nanobdellota archaeon | reverse complement strand
AAGGGGTGCCCCCTTATTTCATTCTGGAAGAAGTTAATCACCCTGTTGTTTTGTGTTACTAACTAAACAACAGGCTCGCTAACTTAAATAATTAGCGGGTCTTTTTCCTTTGGAGAAGAAGATTCTATAGTTTATATACCACTAAAAATTCCAGAGGAATTTTTATGACTTAGAAAATACCCAGCATTTTGCCTCGTATAAAGGTTACGTTTAACTCAATACCTAAGATAATTTTAGAAAATCAAATAGCAGGAATATCCTTAACAATCCTCTCAAAATGTTGCCTGTAGATTGCAAGTTCAACTGCAATAGGAAGTGCTTTTCTTTTTGTCAAAGAAGTCTCTATAATAAGTCTCCAATATCTTAATCTCGCTTTTGATAATACCCCTACTTTCCATGTACTTTTCAGGAATGCCTTAATATCTCCTTTAGAGATTTTCCCTTTAACTGTAGGGCTGTAATTTTTGATAAACGTATTAATCCGGTTATAATAGTTTTTTGGTGAATATATTGTAGATAATATCTTATTGTATCCTTCAATAAGGTTCTTCTTTCCCATCTTAGGTATAAAGTTCAGGCTGCCATCTGTATTTTCTCCGCTTGTTTCACCTAAAAGCCTTCCTTCAGCTTTTAGTCTATGCCAAAGCCGTGTCTGAGGTGCTGCATTAAGCAGCCCAACCATAGCTGTCACAATACCCATCTTCTGTATAAATTTGATCTGTGCTTCAAATATACCTGCGGTATCACTATCAAAACCAACAATAAATCCCCCTACAACCTGCATTCCTTTTTGGTTGATTGTTCTTACAGCTTCCATAGTATCTATATTGACATTTTGTATCTTATCACACTCCTTTAAGCTATCAATATCTGGAGTTTCTATACCCAAAAAAACCTTATGGAAGTTAGCTGCACTCATCATATCCATTAACTCTTCATCATTAGCCAAATTCATACTTGCTTCTGTCATTATTCTAAATGGGTATTTGTGCTCTTTCTGCCATTCGATCAGGGCATGCAGCATTTTCTTTACATTTGATTTATTGCCAATAAAGTTATCATCTACTATAAACAATGAGTCTCTCCATCCAGCATCATAAAGCAACTGTAGTTCGTTTATCAGTTGTTCCGGTGTCTTTGTTCTTGGAATCCTGCCATTCATAATGATAATATCACAGAATTCACAATTGAAAGGGCAGCCTCTTGAATACTGCACCGCCATTGTTGCATAATCCTTAAAATTGATTAAAGACCAAAGCGGAGCAGGAGTGCCTGTAATATCAGGTCTTTGTTTAGAAGTGTAAATACGTTTTAGATTTTCTTCCTTTAAGTCTCTAAGAAATAACGGTAAAGTAACCTCAGCTTCATTTAGGACAAAATGATCTACTCCTTTAAAGTTCTCTGGCTGTGTTGTAAACGCAGGACCCCCAACAACTACCTTCTTGCCTTGAACCTTACACCTGTTAATAATCTCTTGTGAGCTGTCTTTCTGAACAATCATTGCACTAATAAGCACGATATCTGCCCATGCTATATGTTCTTCTCTTAGCTCATTAACATTAACATCAATAAGCTTTTTATCCCATTCTTCAGGCAGCATTGCACCTATAGTCATTAATCCTAATGGTGGAAATGCGGCTTTTTTCGAAACGAACTTTAAAGCGTGCTTAAAACTCCAGAAAGTATTTGGGTATTTGGGGTATATTAATAGTGCATTCATATATAAAACCTATATTTAGTGTAGTATAATAGATTATATCTTCCTTGTTTTTATGGGTTACGGTATATTCTTGGTGGGACTTAGAGGATGAAACCATATTAAAAACTTGTTCAGGTAAAGTCGGATTGGGGTGCTTGAAACTTTTCTGGTTTGACGAGTGTAAAGAGCACACAACAAAAAAGACCAATTAGTATTGTATAGAGGCTCCCCAATATTTTATATGTTGCATCACCAATTAAAAGTCCGCTAGCGAATATCGGTAATCCTATTAGGGATGATGATACAACACCCCAAAAAACGCCATTTGTATTTAATTTCCTCCAATATAAACTAAGAATTGTTGGTAACATGGTGGCTGCTCTTAGAGTTCCATAGAATAAGAAAAGATATAAAATTTTCATTCCTGGAATTAAAGAGATACCCAAACCCCCCCATGTGATCATTAACATAAAAAGTCTTGAAACAAATAATATTTCCCTTTCAGATGCTCTTTTGTTTATGTAAGTTTTGTATATGTCAATTCCCCCAATAGAGCTACTGGCACATAAGATTGAATCTAAGGTAGAAGACAGCCCTGCTAACAGCATGTACACAAATAAAACCAATACCCAATTAGGCAGAAGATTTGAAACTGTAATAACCCCAATAAATTGTGTATCTTCAACAATCCATCCTTCACTAATAGCAGGATTGGCTCCAATAAATCCAAGTATCGATAATGAAAGGGGAACAATAACAAATACAAATGCAGACAATACAAATGCTTTTTTAACAGCATTCTTTTTCAATGCAAATGCCCTTTGCCAATGTTGTTGATCCCCTATAGGGCCAGACAATAAACCAATTGTAACTACAATGCCAAAAGTGTATGCTACAAGCGGATCAAACAGGTTAGTGAACTTGCCACTTATGCCCCCTAACCCGCCAATTATGGAACTAAGGCCTTGTGTTTTATACAACAACATTGGTATCATTATGAGGATAACTAAAAGAATCATTGCCATTTGTAGGAAATCAGTTAATACAGAGGCTTTTAAGCCACTAATTAATGAATATGCTAGTGCAATCAATGCGAATAGCAGTGCAATCTTCCAAAAAGCTATTCCAGTTAATAGATGCAATAATGAGGCTCCTGCAAGAAGCTGTACACCAAATGAACATAATTGTAATGATAAGAATGAGAACATATAGGCTATATGGGTTTTTGTATCAAACCGTGCTTTGATATATTCTGGCAAAGTATATCCTTCTGGCATTAGTTTCCTAATTCTACCAGCCAATGGTGCAAAAACTATCAATGCAAGCATATTTGGAAATGTAAACCAGAATACTCCAGGTATTCCTTGCTCATATGCTTTTTGAGCTGCAATAAATAATGCAGGAGCCCAAATCCAGGAAGAAGCAATAGAAAATGCCCCTGCTAAAACACCAACATTTCTATTTGCCACCATAAATTCTCTGACTCTTGTTGAAATTCTCTTAGAAAAAATCCAAGTTACTAGTATCATTACTATTCCAAATGTTCCCAATAGTAAATAACCTTCCAATCCCCTAAATATCATTATAACTACTAGGAAATGAGCATCATATAAGAATAAGTGCGGTGGTAAAAATTACTGTGAAATTCCAAAATTTGGCACAAAATTTCGGCGGCAATTCATTTATAAAGTTTAAAAAGAAAAATGAACCCACCACTTATCGTATCAGGATTTTGTCAGAGTTTTGAAATCAAAAGGCAGTT
>JAYEIZ010000097.1:0-3480 GCA_034660355.1 Nanobdellota archaeon | reverse complement strand
CATACTATATGGGAACTGGTGATTGGAGAGTTGTTATGTCTGTGGGTTCTTATTCAGGAACTTATATTCCCATCGAAGAAAAACCTATTATCTTACAGGATTTAGTTATGGCTTATCCTGTACTGTTAACTTTGGAGGGTGACGATGGCTATTAATCACGCTACAGTTCGTAGTGATACTTGGGATACTGTTAATGCAGCTTTGAGAACCTTAACCGGTAAGGCGGTTCTTGCTGAGTTTCCGGAAGACCACTCAAAGGTTAAGAAGAGTGATTATCCTATCATAACACAAACTCCAGCTGAAGTATCACAGGATGAGAAGTTTTTTGGCAAGACAAATAACCCAAAAGAGATTAATGTGTTTGTTGGGCTTTACAGTAATAACCCTGATGAGATAGATACCTTATCGGATTCTATCGGTAACTACTTTGAGGTTACAGGAGTGTCAGGAGTTCACCTCAATGCTGTTAATGATAGTAGTGTTGATGTTATGCAAATTAATAATCAGAATGTTTCATTTAGAATTATTAATATAAGTTTTAAGATGATGTGATAATATGTTTAAAGAATTTTCGTTAGTGCAAAGGGGAAGTTTAAGTTGTGCTTTCTGTAAAGAAAGTATTAATGATGGTGATGTGCTTGTCATTAACTCTACAGAGTCAGGTGTGTTATTCGTTACACATTCACAATGTCCAGTAGTTTCTGAACGTCGGAAAGCTATAAAGGATAAGATTAAGTATAAGGAATTGGTTGATGGAATTAAAAGTTGATTATACAGATTGGATTAAGTCTACAAAGAGATTTAAGAAGCTTAATCGTGTTATGAGTGATGATATTAAGATTACAAATAAGGAGATGGCTGTTGCCATTCGTGACAAAGCACGGAGTAGAGCACCTGATAATACAGGAGCTTTAAAGGCTGCCATTGTGTACTTGAAGGTTGGTGATGGCTCTCGTTATCGTGTTGTCAGTAATAAACCAGCAGGTCAGAAGGGAAGGTCTGCTCCTTACAATGTGTATCAGGAGATGGGTGTTGCAGCAAACCCAAGTTATGCTTTCGTTCCGGGACATGGAATGGTAGCGATTGATAAAAGTCAAGGTCAATATGCTCATCGGGGATTTACCGGTAAGCGATTTATGAATAAAGCCTTTAAGTGGGCTGAGAAAGAGTATCCAAACAGGATGAAAACTTCTGTCAGGAGAACTATTAGTAAAGTTTTAGGAGGAAAATAAAAAAATGGTAGAAGCATGGTTCAGTGACCAGACAGCAATTTTCGTACAGGAGATTGGTGGTACTGAAATAAATTTTACAGTTGACGTACTCTCATTAACGGAGAGTGGATTTGAGAGAGAAACAGAAGGTATTGTAACCTTTGGTGATGGGCGTATTGTTCAGAAAAAACCACAGAAGGATGGTAAGGTTGAGATTGAGTTTGTTATGACAGACACTACAGCCGACAAAATATTCTTTGGTAATACAGGTACAGCAACAGCTCCAGACATTGTTGAGAGTGGTGGAGACCAGTCTAAACATCGTATTGTGTTGTTAAGAACAGATGGTACTTTACCAAGTTCTGCTGTCGGTGCTGTTACCGGTGTTACAGCTTATAGAAGTGCTTATGCTGAAGCTTACGCTGTTACTTTAGAGCCAACACATGAAGCTGATGGTCTTTTAAAGGGAAAGCTTTCTTTCACCGTTGCACCAACAGATTCAGATGCCGGTGCAAATGTTAGAAAAGAAGTTGGGTTACCGGCTGCTGATATGACAACTCTCGTTGATTACACAACAACAAATAAGTTTGTTGCATAAGAAATATATTTTATTTATTTTTTTTTGTTTTTTGATTTGGGGGGATTTGATATGATAGAAAGTAAAGTTTTGGAATTTATAAAAATTAATAACGTGCCCGTTGAGTTTTGGGGTGAGTTCCGAAAGGATGCTAAGGAGAGGTTTGCAAATAATTATCTTATGAAGATGATGCATGACCATATTAAAGCGTCGAACGTTGTTAATAAGATTGATAGTTTAGCGGAATGGATTAATGGTTTACAGCTTGAAGTTGAAAGCTTACGTTCAGAAGTTGAAGAATTAAAAAAGCATAAGCCTAAAGTGGCTGATGTTAAAGAAGAGATAAAACCAGCTTTTAGAGGTTTTGGAAAGAGGATTGAATAAGATGGCAGACATAAGAAAAGTATTAGGTAAGGGAAAAGAGTATGATATTGAAGGAATTACATTGAGTCTTAAACCTTTAAGGGTTAAGAACATGGATGTTATAACAGCATTACAAAGCAAGGATAAAAAAGAGAAAGATAAAGCCATATTAGACTTTATGATGTTGTATCTTGAACAAGCGTTCCCAGATTCTTCAGAGGAAGAAAGGGGGGATGTAAAGTTTCCATTTGTTAACAAGCTAATAGAGTGTGCTATGGATGTTAATGGGTTATCGCAGGAAGATGTTGAGAAAGCTGAGTCTGTAGCTGATGGAAATAAAGAGTGATTATTTTTTAAGCAAGTTCGTAAATCAGAAGAAGAATGTTTCTTCTGAGTACGACAATGCTTTATGTTATTTATATATGGAGATGGGGTATGAGGAAACTCTTGAATTACCAATACCTGTTTTTATTAAGATTGTAGAATACCTTAACGAAAAAGGTCGTAAGGAGTCAGGGAAGTAACTATTATGGGAAATGACCAGATAATGATGGAAGTCATCACTAAGTATGACAAAGGACTAAAGAAAGTTGTGCAAGACGGGGATAGGGTAGTTGCTACCTTTGAAAAAACTTCTAAGGTTGGTAAAAAGCTTACCACCACCTTAAAGAATGTAACCTTTGCAGCTGTCACTCTGGGCAACGGCATGAAGACCATAGTTCCCGGTGCGGAAAAGATTTCTCAATCTTTCAAAAAAGTAGACCACGTTACACGAAAGACTAAGGAAGAAGCAAAAAACTTTGCTTTAGCGATGGAGCACATAAAGAATAAAGCTACACAGAATAAACATGCACAGGATATTCTTGCTGCTTCTTTCGAGAAATCTGCTAGTAAGACTAAAGCTTTACAGATGAAGCTTGATATGCAGTCCACAGCATTAGACAATAATAAGAAAGCTACAGAAGGCCTGCAGAAGAGTTTTATGGGGTTAGGGTTCTCTATGTTATTCGGTGGTATGGCTATGAAGAGAATCTTTCAAACTATAGCTACAGCTGGGGTCTCTGCCTTTAAACGGGTTATTGAAACTACGGATAATAATAGTTCTGCCTTACAACGTCTTGGTGTGTGGTGGGAGTATCTCAAATTTACTGTGGGTTCAGCCATTAATAGGGCTCTTGAACCTCTTATGCCTTGGCTTATTAGAATTATTAGTTGGGCTTCCGAGTTCATTCAGAAACATCCTGAAGAGGTGTTCTGGGGTTTGGTAACAGCAGTTACAGCTTTTACAGCTTTAATGGTTGGAGGACAGGTACTTTTAGCCATGACAGC
>JAYEIZ010000096.1:0-14054 GCA_034660355.1 Nanobdellota archaeon | reverse complement strand
CTGCCGTAACAGTTGGCTATAACCAAATCTCTGACACTTTGAAATATATTTTGGAACAAGCTAAGCACCACGGTTTAGCCTGCTAGTTGGATACTGTGGACTTTTAGTCCACAGAGGAGGTCATTTTAGTATATTAATGCGCATGAGAATAGTTCTGCCCTTTGGTTTTGTGCTTTTATTTCATCACTATACCTATCAATATCGTTAATCTTGGTTTCATCTGTAGGAAAACCATTTGATTGAACCATAGAATCGTCTTCCATATTTTTTAATATATCTAAGACGTCGTAATGTGGAGAAGAACAGGGGACGTTATTGGTAATGTAATCTGCGCTTAAATCCCGTGATCTCTCATAATATACATTACTTACTAAGCTTGCTTTCTTAAACGCTTTTCCCATGACGCAGTTATACATCTCAACATCTTCAGCGAATATTGCCCCAAACAGACTTTCTTCTTTGAGATAATATGTTTCACCTAGTGTATGCCATCCGCTTAGTCTTTTTTGCATAAACTTTATGGTGCCTTTAGGGGGAATTAATGCTGGGGCATTTTCATATTCTATCTTTATTGCAGTTAGATCTTTGTCTAACATTGATTGTAATTTAGTTGGGAACTCTATTGGATTCCATGTGGGGCTTCCTACAAAAATAAACTTAACTTTGTAGTTGTTTTTGTTTTGAACACTTTGAATTTGATTCTCATCTATGAGGTCATCATCTTTATTCATCTCTTTAGGCAGTTCCCTATGTATCCTACTTGCAACTTCTTGGTAATTCGAATCTTCATAAACAATTATGTACCTTAGCTGAGGGTCAGTCAAATAGAGAAAATTAGTAATTCTATATGGCAGACCCCAATCTAGTGTCCAGGTTATAAGTTCCTTGCCTTTTAATAAACCTGGAGAAAAGATAACATTCCCCCTTGTTTGCCTGGATATGAGGCCTATGGAATATTTATCACATTCAAACTTAATATCTATCTTTGGAATATCAATAATATTTACAGTTCCTGTTGAGATCTGAGCTCCGGTTAATATTGATTCAAGGTTAGTTGTTATTGTTCCAGATGTCTTTACATCAGAATATTCTTTCTGTTTGTTTACAACATTCATAAAGAAAAAGAAGATAACAGCTCCTGCGATTAGTATAAATACCCAATGGAATTCAAATTCTATCATCCCTCTTTTTTTCATTATCTATTACTTTGATTACTTTATATTTATATTTATTGTTTTGAAAGTATTTTGACAATTATTTTCCTATCAGAACGAGGACCATCAAATTCACAGAAAAAGACATCTTGCCATGTTCCTAATTGTAGTTGGCAGTTACTTAGTGGGATTGACTCGCTAGGTCCGATTAAAGTGGACTTTATGTGTGCTGCTGCATTATTATCTATAGAATCATGCAAATAATTGTCATGTTCTGGAACTATCTTGTTTATTGCTTTTATTATATCTTGTTGAATATTGAGGTCTGCATTTTCATTAATTGTTATTGCTGCAGTTGCGTGTGGTACATAAATAAAACAGATTCCTTCTTTGATTTTAGATTTTGAAACTATTTCTTTTACTTCGGGGGTTATATCTATCAGTTCGTGTTTTTTAGAAGTTGAAATTGTTATTGTTTGCATATAGCACAAGAAATGATCGGATATATAAAAACATTACTTCAACTTCATTAGAAGCCTTAGTTAATTATTTAAATATGGGGGTATTTTTAACATTATGGCAAAGAAATCATTTTTATTAGTGAGTTTGCAAGAGAATAAAGCTAAAGAATTAGCTACTGTTATCTCTAATGACAGTTGCAGGAAGATTCTGGATTATCTGGCAGAAAAGGAGGATGCGACAGAATCTGAGATTTCTGAAAAGTTAGGCATTCCGATATCAACAGTGCATTATAATTTAAAGAATTTGATAAAAGCGGGAATTATTGAGGTAGAGGAGTTTCATTATTCTAAGAAAGGAAAAGAAGTAAACCACTATAAGCTGGCTAATAAATACATTATAATCGCCCCTAAAACAACACATGGCATTAAAGAAAAATTAAGATCAATCTTGCCTGTTTCTTTATTTGCTTTGGCAGGTGCAGGACTGATACAACTTTATACTAATTATTTCTTGCCAGGCAAGGGAAAAATTATGCAAGCGGCAGCTCCTACAATGATGAAAGTGTTTGATGAAGGGGGGATACCTGAAGCAGAAGTAATGGAAAGCGGAGCTTCAGAAGGAGCAAGAGCAGTTATGGAGAAAGTACCGGAAGTATTACCTCAAGTAATGCAGCAAGCACCCAACTATGCTCTATGGTTTTTATTAGGGTGTGTTTTTGTTATAGTTCTAGTAATCATTTTTGAACTGATTAAGGCTAAAAAAGCAAACAAAGATGGCTAGATTTATATACTCTTTTTTGTTCTTTCTAGCATATGAAGGTAATAATAGTTACAGGCTCTGTGGGAACAGGTAAAACAACATTAGCTAAGAAAATATCTGATAGATCGGGCTATGATTATATAGATGTTAAGAAAATAATTAAAGATGATAGATTGGGTGAATATCATGATAAAAAGAGAAAATGTAATGTTATTGATACAAAGAAATTGAATAAATCATTAATAAAAATAATCCATAATTATGAAAAATCAATAAATATTAAATCACTTAAATCATTAATAAAAAAATCTAATAAAAACAAAAAAATAAATGGAATAATTATTGATTCTCACATGAGCCATTATTTACCTAAGAAATATGTTGATTTATGCATTGTTACTAAGTGTGATATTAAGGAACTAAATAAGAGGTTGAAAAAAAGAAGATACTCTAAAGCTAAAATAGAAGAAAACCTTGAATGTGAGATATTTGATATCTGCTTAAACGAGGCTAAACAGGCAAAACACAAGGTTTTAGTTATTCTCACTACAAAAAGTATAAATATAAGCAACATTTCCAAACAAGTACAATGAATCCACAAGCAGAAGAATTAAACGAGAATATAAAGTCAGTCAACAAAAACGTATATGATATGCTTTCTGATAAAGGAAAAGCCATCTTTTTCCCAAAGAAAGGAATCTTAGCACAGACAGCAGAAGCAAAAGGAAAGAATATTAATGCTACTATCGGTATAGCTTTAGAAGAGGACGGTTCACCAATGCGTCTTAAATCTATATCTGAAAAGGTTGATTTGGACCCTAAGGATGTTTTTCCGTATGCTCCTAGTTTTGGCAGGCCAGATTTAAGGGAGAAGTGGAAAGAGATGATGTTTAAGAAGAATCCTTCTTTGAAAGGAGTTGAAATTAGTTTGCCTGTTGTTACAAACGCATTGACTCATGGTATGAGCATGGTGGGCTATTTATTTATGGATCCTGGTGAAAATGTCATATCTCCAGACCTTTATTGGGGTAATTACAATCTTATACTGAAAAGTGCTTATGGGGTAGAGTTTGATACTTTTGAAACATTTAAGGAAGAGGGTTTTAATGTTGAGGGGCTTAAGGAGAAATTAGGCTTAGAAGGGGATAAGAAGATTGTAGTTTTGAATTTTCCTAATAACCCAACTGGCTATACGCCTACAGAAGATGAAGTGACTCAAATTATAAAAGTAGTTAAGGAAGCAGCTGAAGGCGGAAAGAAAATACTGATGATAATAGATGATGCTTATTTTGGATTAGTTTACAAAGATGGAATATACAAACAATCTATCTTTTCAGAACTAGCAGGACTTCATGAGAATGTTTTAGCTGTAAAGCTAGATGGGGCAACTAAGGAGGACTATGTCTGGGGATTGAGAGTTGGATTTATGACATATAGTGTAAAAGGGGGAAATAAGGAATTGTATTCTGCTTTAGAGAGTAAGACAAGCGGTGCAATAAGGGGCAATATATCTAATGATTCAAACTTATCACAATCTTTAGTGTATAATGCGTTTAGTGATGCTAATTATTGGGATGAGAAGAAAGAGAAATATGAGCTATTGAAGAAAAGGTTTATGGAAGTAGAGAGTGTTATTAATGCGCATAATGAATATGGGGATGAGTTTGAGGCTTTACCGTTCAATTCAGGGTATTTTATGTGCATCAAACTGAAGAATAAGGAAGGGGGGGAAGTAAGACAGATTTTGTTAAAGAGATATGATACTGGAGTTATTGCATTAGGGAATATATTAAGATTGGCGTTTTCAGCAACTCCCACTAATTTAATTTCTGAGCTATTTGATAATATCTATAAAGCTTGTAAAGAATAAGAATGGCTAAAAAGAAGTCTAAGTGGAAGGAAAGACTCTATAAATTTTTTGTATATTTCATGGTATTAATTTCTGTTGTATTAGTGGTTGTGGTGTTTTTTGGAGCATATTACTTTGTTATAGCACCCACTATGATACAGAAACCGTTTGTAATGAAACCAGCTTTACCAAGCGATGCTTTAGAGAGGGTGGAGAATGGCGAGCAGGTAATTAAGCAAGATCATATTAACTATCTAATCAATGAGTTGGGTGCTTATAAATTGCATAAGCCTTTTGGAAAAGAAGACCCTCCAGTTATTGAGTTTGTTATTACAGATATAGGCCAGAGGTATTATACTTATGTTAATAAGAATGAGCCTGTGACAAAAAAAGGAAACCCTAAGAAAGAAGATATAATCATAAAAGGAAGCCAAAAGACAATCATCAATATATTAGAATCTAATGGCATTACTGCTGCTGTGAAAGAAGCAGAGCAGAATGGGGAAATAATAGTTGAATTGAAGTCTGATATGAAGACATTAGCTACTAAGGGCTATTTGTCTATATATGACAATATAAAATGATATTTTAACTACTTCTTAGGGATAAAAATAGAAAGGTTTATAAATGGAAACCCATAACCCATTCAATATTGATGATTTTGGAGGCTATTAATGGTTTTATTAAATGATGGTTTTGGAGATTCTAAATCAGATGAAAAAGGAGTAGTTCTGCCAAAAAATATTGATACTATTCTTGCAGGGTTAGGAAAAGGAAATTCTCCAGCAGATAACCTGTTATTACTCGACGATATGATGACTAATCCCCCTAAATATGGTTCGAAAAAGATAGGGCAATTAACAAGAGAGATTAATAATTTTATTGATGATCTTGGAGGGATGATCACTAGAAAAAGCACTACTTTCATCGAATCACAGGGCAATTTTGATTTCCAATATGGTGTCTGGGCATCTCATTCTGCTTATAATCCTAAGATGATAATTGGTTCTGGAATTAGACTGGATAAAATACTGTTAAAGGGCGATATATTACTTAATAGGAAAACAATAGAGGAATTGTTTTCAAATGATTTGATTGATAAAGAACTATTTGATCTTCAATTATTTGATCTTCAATTTATTGCTCCTGTTTCTACAACAGTTACAGTTGATAGTAGAATAACAGGTGATTATGGGATTCGTTTTGGACTAACTAATGATATCTCTAACGAGACAAGGGATGTTGTTGGTCTTGATCATTATCATGGGGGGGTTATGATGGTAATTGGAGACATGATGGGTCATAGTCCAGTGACATCACTCAAAGAAGGAAGAATAAGATATCAAATTAACAATTGGTGCTCCAGAAAGATTAGAAAAAAAGGCAAATTCGATGATTTTAAACCTGAATACACTACAGATAGAATCTGTGTTATCTATAATAATGCTCTTTTGGATTTTTCTCATTGCGGTGAGAGTAGGCATAATTATCGAGTTCTGTTTACTCACGATAAAAATCACATGTTTTTTGAAAACAGGGGCCCTGATGATATGCCTATTAGAATTTCTCAAAAAAGTACTTATTAAAAAAATGGGCCTACGATTTCATTATCTGAAATATTTTCTTTTTTTTGTAAATAGCACTGGTCGAGTTTGCGAAATGAATATATTTACTAGACTTTCGCAGTTTCCCTTTTAAATAACTCTTCAAATGCTATCGTAGATAACAAAACCTTACGAAAATCTCTTTGAAATCAGAGATTTCTAAGAGATACAAAAAACGCAAGGCATTTTTAGTATCTTCGATTTTCTAAAGTCTCTGAAAATTTCAATTTTCAGAAACCTATTTAAATAAACGGCATTTTCTATTTCTACAATGAATATCGACAAAACAATATTGGATGAAAAAAATCTTAAGAAGTTGGAAGAGCTCAATAATGCTAAAGTGATGGAGATAGTAGAGAAGTATGTTACACTATGCAAACCATCTAAAGTCACTGTATTGACTGATTCTAAAGAAGATATTGATTATGCAAGAAATCTAGCTTTAGAAAACAAAGAAGAAGTTAAGCTAAATATGGATGGTCATACTATCCATTTTGATGGTATCTCTGACCAAGGTAGAGACCTAATTAATACTAAAGTAATGATTCCTAAAGGAAAGAAACTAAGCAAAGCAATAAAAACAGTGGATAGAGAAGAAGCAATAGAAGAAATAATGCCTTTATTAGATGGAATAATGAAAGGCAAAGAGATGGTAGTTTGCTTTTTTTGCTTAGGGCCAAATAATTCAAAGTTCGCTATACCTGCGTTACAATTAACTGATTCATCCTATGTTGTACATAGTGAAACAATACTCTATCGTCCAGGTTATGACGAATTTAAAAAATTAAACGGTTCAGATAAATTCTTTCACTTTATACATTCTGCTGGGGAATTAGATGAGCGTAATAATTCAGTTAATGTAGATAAAAGAAGAGTCTATATGGATTTAGAGGAAGAGCGAGTTTTTACAATAAACAATCAATATGCTGGCAATAGTGTTGGACTTAAGAAATTATCTTTAAGGCTAGCTATAAGCAAAGCGAACAAAGAAGATTGGTTATGTGAGCATATGTTTGTTATGGGAGTAAAACCAGAAGGTAAAGACAGGATAACTTATCTTACCGGTGCTTTTCCAACAGCATGTGGAAAAACATCTACTGCAATGGTTCCAGGACAAACAATCATTGGTGATGATATAGCATATATCCGGCCTGGAGAGGACGGTAGAGCATACGCAGTTAATGTTGAACAAGGAATCTTTGGAATAATTGCTGACATAAACTCAAAAGACGATCCTTTAATACATAAAGCACTAACAACACCAAGAGAAGTTATCTTCTCTAATGTTTTAGTTAAAGATGGAGTTCCTTATTGGTTAGGGATGGGAGACGGCGTGCCTAAAGAAGGAATTAATTATTCTGGTGAATGGCAAGAAGGTAAGAAAGATAAAGACGGAAAAGACATATCTTATGCACACAAGAACGCAAGATATACTATAAGGATAAGTGAATTAGATAATGCTGATGAAAATGCAAATAGTCCTGATGGTGTTCCTGTGAGTGGTTTTATTTATGGGGGCAGGGATTCTGATACTAATCCGCCTGTTGTTGAATCATTAAGCTGGCCACACGGTGTTTTTGTAGGGGCTGCTTGCGAATCTGAAACTGTAACAGGAACGACTGATAAAGTAGGGGTAAGAAAGCATAATCCTATGTCTAACATCGAGTTCTTGACAGTTCCTTTAGGAGTTTATATTAAGAACCATTTGAAGTTTGGTGAAGATGTTGACAAAGAACCGAAGATATTCGCAACAAATTATTTCCTAAAAGGAGAAGGGGGTAATTTCCTAAATGACAAAACAGATAAAAAGGTATGGTTGCTTTGGATGGAAGGAAGAATCCATAGTGAGTACAAAGCAATTGAAACTCCAATAGGACATATTCCCTTGTATGAAGATATCAAAGAATTGTTTAAGAAAGCCTTTGATAAGGAATATAATTCTGAAGACTATGAAAAACAGTTTTCTATAAGGATTCCTATGTTGCTGGAAAGACTAGATAGAGTCGAAGCCATATACAAAGAAGAAGAAAACATCCCTGAGATGTTCCATAAGCACATTGACCAACAGAGGGAAAGGTTAAATGCGGCGAAGGAAAAGTATGGAAAGGATGCTGTAAGCCCTTCTGATTTTTTAAGTTAGATTTATATATCTATCTTCTTTTTTCTTTATTATGAAATCAAATTTGGCATCTTTAGAGATACATTCCTTGGTTGAGGAACTTCAGTTTTTAGTAGGTGGGAGGGTAGATAATATTTATAATCCCCAGAAAGAGGAATTAATATTGCAGTTGCATAAGACCGGTAAAGGTAAGCAGCTATTAAGGATAATTTCTGGAAAGTTGTTTTACTTAGCATCTAAGAAGGCGCCTTCTGAGGCACCATCTCAGTTTTGTATGTTCTTAAGGAAACATCTTGGTAATTATAGGCTAAAGTCTGTTAGGCAATTGGAATCTGAGAGGATTGTTGAATTTCTGCTTGAGAAAGACGAAAAGAAAAAATTAATAGTAGAGTTTTTTGGGAAGGGGAATATCCTATTATGCGATAAAGATGACATGATATTATCTGCATTAGTTTATCATAAATGGAAAGATCGTGAGATAAAACCTAAGTTAAAGTACTCGTATCCTACTATGAAATATAATTTTCTTAACTTGAAATTGAGTGAATTAAAGGATATTTTGAAAGAATCTAAAAACAACCTGGGTAAGTGTTTAGCTGCAGAACTGGGTTTAGGTGGTTCGTATTCAGATGAGATTTGTTTGTTGAGCGATATTGACAAAAAGACCCTTCCATTAAAATTAGAAGAAAAAGATACTGATAATATCTTTAAATCAATAAATAAAATAATTAATAATCAAATCAACCCAGCAGTATTCTATAAAGATAATGAGGTAAAAGATATAGTTCCAATTGAATTGAAAATATATGGTGGTCTGGAAAAAAAAGATTTTAAATCATATAGTGATGCATTTGATTATTACTTTATTAGTGAGTTTAAGGAAGAGAAACCAAAAACAAAACAAGAAAAGGAACTTGAAAGAATAAATAGGATGCTAAGTCAGCAGGAACAAACAATCAAAAAATTAAAAGTTAAGGAGTTAGATGAAAGAGCGAAAGCAGATTTAGTGTATCAGAATTATGAGTTAATTAAAGATATTCTTGCAGAATTAAGAAAAGCAACTAAGAAATACAATTGGGACGAGATAAAAGATAAGCTTAAGGGCCATAAAACCATAAAATCACTGAATTCTAAAGAAAAAACCGTAGAAATCGAGTTATAAGAGTAAAATTTATATAAATGAGCTCCTCTGGAGTAGTTATGCCAATGGATTTTCATAAAGATATGGACAAATACTTAACAAGTAAGAGAAGGAAGAGGACTTTTTCTGAATTTAAATCTAATATAATGAACAAAAAATCTAATGTTTCTAATAAGACAACTAGCAGATTTGGCCAGGTAAAAGATCAATTAGCTTCTAAGATATACAAAATAAAAAAGAAAGGAACAGACAAAAAACCAGGAGAAGATATAACAATTAATCAAATCACTGAATTAGTTGAAAAAAAAGGAACACCCACAACACCTATCAAACAAAAAGAAGAAACTCCAGAACCAAAAGAAGAGCTTTCTCAAGAACAAAAAGAACCACGCATAAAACAATTAAAAAAATACATTCCAGACTTATCAAAAACAAAAAATAAAATTCAAGAAACATTTCTATCAGTTCATAGAAAGATAAAAGAACAAAAAAGAAAAAAGGATTACATCAAAACAAAAGATAAAGAGGGGTGGGCAGAGCTTAAAACGCCAGATGCAGTAAAAGAACAGGCAGAAAAACAAGCAGTAGATTTATCAAAACAAAAAGAAAAACTCGAAAAATCTATTCAAGATATTCAAAAACAAAAGGAATCTGAAAAATCAAAACTATCTAAATTAGCAGAAGAGAATCTACAGAGAAAACATATAGAAACAGACGAAGAAAGAAAAAAAAGACTTGAGCTAGAAGAAGATATAAAAGTACTAAAAGAAAAACAAAGAATAGAAGAAGAAAGATTAGCCCAGATAAGGCGGGCAAGAAAAATAGAACAAAGAGAAGCATTAGGTGGAAAAGTCAAAGGAGTATTATTTAGAAAGAAGCCGGCCATAAAAGAAGATATTAAAATAGATGAGCCGGTTAAAGAGGAAACTAAACCTGAAGTAAAGGAAGAGAAAAAAGAAGTGAAAGAAGAAGAAAAGCATGAGATTAAAGAAAAAAAAGCTGAACACAAAGAAGAACCTAAACCAGAAGCAAAAGATAAGAAAGAAGCTAAGAAGGATAAAGAGGAGAAAAAGATAAAAAAGAAAAAACGCAGGAAATCATTTTTTTCAAAATTCATACAGATAAAAACAGCAGAGGAGATAGCAAAAGAAGAAGCAGAGCACTTAAACAAAGAAGAAAACGAGATGGCAAGTGCCCAATCAGATATTAATAAGATGTTAGTTCAAGGTTCAGATGAATCAAGAACCAATGAGCCTCCTGAGACCAAATCAGATTTTTCTAATATTGTTGCACAAGCAAAAGAGCGTTTGCCTAGAACTGATGATACAATTCATCTCGATGATGATTATAAGATAAAGGTAGTTAAGAATAAGGAATAATATATCTTAGTCATGGGGGTAAAAATTAGATTAATACTGTATACCTTGTTTATAACTCTAGTTCTAAGAGTTGTTTCTGCAGATTTGTTTATTAATGAAGTGATGGCTAATACTCAAGATGACACCTATAATGAATGGGTGGAGCTATATAATAATGGAAGTGAAGAGATTAATGTTTCTAATTTCATTATCGGCGATGAATCAGGTAATGATACTTTAGAAGGAGGGCTCTATGATGGTTTAGGGGCCATTATCCCTGCTGGAGGATATGCCCTAATAACAGATGAAGCAACAAGAGCATACAATAATTTTGATGTAAGCGATTCTACTATAAGGCTTTATGTTGATGATAGCTCTATTGGAAATGGATTGAAGAATAGTGGAGAAACCCTTTACTTATACGACTACAATGGAAACCTAATCCATTTTGTTATCTACAATGAAACAGAGAAAGGAAAGAGTTTTGCTTTATCTAATGGATCTTGGTATGAAGCAAATTGCACTCCAGGTTATAATAACAACGGCTCCATTATTTATGTGGAAGAGACAATTGGTTGCGATTGGGGAATTGAAATTATTCTTAATAGAACAATATTTGAAAGCAGAGATGATTTTGAGTGGCAGATGAGGGCTTTGAAGAATTATGGAAATGCAACTTTGATTACAGGAAGGGCTACTATAGAGGGTTTATTTGGTAATGTAGTTAAGACTTATAAGCCTTGGACAAATTCATCATCTACTTACAAAAAAACCTCGTCAAAGTATTCCCCTTCTTTGGAAGAAGGTAAATCCTATATTATCACTTCTTATTTAGATGTTGAATGTGATGATTATATCTTGAGTAATAATGTTGACCAAAAAACTATCACTATAAAAGGTTCTAATCTGGAGAATTCTTCTTCTATAGAGATAACAAACATCTATGATCTGGGAAGTGATAATATAGCTAAGTTTGGGCAAACAATTAGGCTTAGGTTAAAGGTGTATAAAGGAGATACTAATAAGAATGTGATAAAGGCATGGATAGAGGATGAAGATGATAAGATAAGCAAACAATCTAAGCTTAATGCTTATGATAAATTTACAGAGTATGAGTTTACTTTACCAATTCAGTTAAAGCCAAATTGCGATTTTGATTATGAAGAAGGAGAATACAAAATAGTAGTAAATGGGATTGACAGTTATACAGAATCACCAATTGAAGTAAATGATATTACTAAGAATATGTGCGAGACTCAATTAGTGTATAAATCACCTTCAGAAACTAAACTTTATTATGAGCTCGTGGATTGGCCTTTGGAGATTGAGAATAATAAGGAATTCGAGATTGAGTTTAGAGTAGTTAATAATGA
This sequence comes from Nanobdellota archaeon, assembly GCA_034660355.1. Lineage (GTDB taxonomy): Archaea > Nanobdellota > Nanobdellia > Woesearchaeales > JACPBV01 > JAYEIZ01. Next base: position 2,235 of record JAYEIZ010000096.1, on the reverse strand, counting down.
TGAGGCAGATCATGAAATGGAGATATGGAGTTATATCTATAGGGGTTCTAAGTCTTATTCGGGGGAAAGGGAATCTAACCTGAAACGCTTTTTGGTAAAGAGAAAGGATTCTAGAAAGATTACTCTCAAGAATAAGATAAGGGAGGCAAAGGCAGGAGAATATAGCTTGATGATCAAGATAGTAAAGGATGATCAAAAAACTGAGAAGAGGATCACGAATAAAATTATGGTTATTGAGGATATAGAAGATTTTAAAGAGGAGAAACAAGAAGTTTTAGTTAAGGAAGATAAAACAGAGATAAAAGAAGAAAAATATCAGGAACAGTCTACTATTCTTGAATCAACAAAACAACCAAGGGTGATATATGAATCTCCTTCTCTTAGGGCCAAGAAATTCGCAGTTATCTTTTTCATTAGTTTATTATTAGTGTATAGTGTGGTATTAACCTGGAAGAGATAGAAAACCCCCCATTTCCAAAACTTAGAAATTTCTATAAATTTCCAAAACATTTTTATAACTCTCAGAAATTCTAATTGATTGAAAATGGATGAAGGCAAAAAAGAGCTAATCAGGTGCAGAGCAGTTTTAGAGGTACTTGGCAAGCCAAAAGAACACGTAGAGAATACATTAAAATCTTTAGTTGGTAAGCTGAAAGAAAACTCTAAGATATCTGTTTTGAAGGAAGAATATGCTGATATTCAAGAGCAAGGAAAGACCATGTTCAGTATATTTGTTAATTTAGAGATGGTGGTTAAAGGAATTACAGAGCTAACTGCATTTTGCTTTGATTTTATGCCTTCTTCACTTGAGGTAGAAAAGCCAGAGAAGATCATTTTAAAAAATAGAGATATGACAGATATACTAAACGATTTACAGTCCAGGCTGCATAGTGTTGATACTGTAGCTAAATCAAATATGGCAGAGAACGATTTCTTGAAAAGAAACATGAATACTATGCTTTCAAATACTCTGACAATCTTGATTAAGATAAATAAGAACACTATAGAAGAGCTTTCAAAGTTTACAGGAACTGGCAAAGAAGAGCTGGAAAAACACTTGGAAAAATTGATAGAAGAAGGAAAGATTAAAAAAGAAGATAATATTTATCAATTAGCATAAAAAAGGGTGATTAAGCTAATGTCTAACCTAAAATATAAGATAGAAGCACTGCTTTTTTCTTCAGCTAGAAGCATGACTTTAGATGAACTAGCTAACTTAACTAAAGCTAAACCTGAAGAGATTAAGGAAAAGATAGATGAATTAAAGGAAGAGTATGGAAAAAGAGACAGTTCTATTACTCTTATTGATGAAGGGAGTTCTTTTAAATTAAATATAAAATCAGAGCATTCTTCTGTAGTACATCAGGTTGTTACACAAACAGAATTAAGTAAAACACTGATGGAAACCTTAGCAGTGATTGCTTTTAAGTATCCAATAAAACAGGCAGATTTGATTAAGATGAGGACAAATAAAGCTTATGACCATCTAAAGGAACTTGAAGAATCAGGTTATATCATCAGGCAGAAGTATGGGAGAACTAAGCTCATCAAATTAACTCCTAAATTCTTTGAATATTTTGATCTTCCTGAAGATAAATTAAAAAGTAAATTTGAAGGTTTTGAAGGCATAGCAAAAGCGATTGGTGACAAAGAAGAGGAAATAAAAAGCATTAAAGCAGAGATGAAGAAAAAGGCAGAGGAAGCTGGAAAGAAAAAAGCTGAAGAGCCAGAAGTAGATTTGGTTGATGGAGAAGGCCATAAACAAAAATTAGAAGTTTATGAAGAAACAGATGAGGAAAAAGAAGCACAAGAAGCTAAGAAAGTTGAGCCGTACACTGATAAAGTTGGTGATTTAGATGTTGTTGATGTTCCTGAAAAAGAAGAATCAGATGAAATGGACGATTCTTCTGAGGATATTTTTGATCAAGAACTCTCGGCAGAAAAAGAATCTGAAAAAAATGAAGATGCTGTAGATGAATTATCTAAATTAAGTGAAGGGATTGAAGAAGAACCAGAAGAAAAAGAAGTTACTAGAGATTTTGAAGGAAAAGGGATAGAGATGGATAAGAAAAGGGGCGATGAAGCGGTAGGTATTGTAGGTGATATGACTGGAAAAGAGTTTGAATCCAAAGGGGATTCTGATGATAGCGAAAAAAAACTTACACCAGAAGAGGTTGACAAAAAAGTTGATGAGAAAGTAGAGGAGCTAGTGCATAGTGTTGAAGCTGAGGAAAA
>JAYEIZ010000095.1:0-14084 GCA_034660355.1 Nanobdellota archaeon | reverse complement strand
AAAGCTACTTAAGTCTGTTTGTATCATTTTCAGGTCTCCGAACTAGGGCAGCTCAAGCTGCCTTCGTTCGATTTTTCTATAGAAATGCTAGAAATTAAACTTTGTCACTTAAGTTGACTTGACCCTAATATCCAAACGTTTATATATCTAGAAAAAATAAAGAGAGATATGTTAAATCTGAAAAAAGAGGTTAGAGATATACATAGATTCAATAAAATAATATTTATCCTAGCTCAGCAAGGTTTTGGGCATTTGTTTGATAAATTAAAATTCAAGAAATTCAAAAGTAAAACGCTTGTTGATCCAAAAAGGCTAAGAAAGACTTTCGAAAAGTTAGGTCCTACTTTTGTGAAATTGGGGCAGATACTAAGCCTAAGGCCGGATTTGGTCCCAAAGGAGTATGTCAAGGAATTAGGAAGTTTACAGAGTGAAGTTCCGCCTTTTTCTTATAAAGAAGTTGAAGAAATAATCAAAAAAGAGCTGCATAATCCTATAAAGAAATTGTTCGCTTCATTCGGAAGTAAGCCAATTGCTTCTGCTTCTATATCTCAGGTCCATAAAGCAACACTAAAAAACGGAACAAAAGTAGCAGTAAAAGTACAAAGACCCAATGTTAAAGAGATTATGGATACTGATGTAGAAATAATGTATTATATTGCAGGACTATTAGAGAAACATTCTGAAAAGATAAAAAGGTTTGAACTATCAAAGATTGTAAAAGAATTCAAAGAATGGACAGATAATGAATTGGATTTTGAGAATGAAGCAAAGAATGCAAAAACATTCTATAAGAATTTTGAGGGATCTACAACAGTAAAGATTCCAAGAACATTTGATAAATACTCAACAAAAAGAATCCTGACTTTGGAATTTATTGATGGTATTGAATTACATAACATCAAAAAAATAAAGGAGAAGAAATGTTACAATATAGATATAGTAATTAAAAATGGTTTTAACGCTGGACTTACTATGGTATTTATTCATGGTTTGTTTCATGCTGATCCCCACCCCGGAAATATATTAGTGCTTAAGGGGGATAAGATAGCTTTAGTTGATTTTGGGATTGTAGGCTATTTTGATAAAGATTTAAGGAAGAAATCAATTTCATTGTTTTATGGTGTTGTTGAAGAAAACACAGACTATATAGTGGACACATTCTTAGATATGGGTTTAACAAACCAAGAACAATCAAATATCGATTTGTTTAAAGAAGGTATTAGGGGAATCATTGAGCCATTACAGAAAAGCTCTGTAAAAGATGTTAAGGTGAGTTATGTTTTAGAAGAGGTGCTAGATCTTGCTTTAAAACATCATGTACGGATGCCTCTTGACTTTGTTTTGTTTGGTAAAACGATAATTGAGTTAGAGGGGATAGCTTTAGAATACGATCCGAGCTTCAAATTTGTAGAGAATTCCAGGCCATTTTTAGAAAAATTGATAAAGAATGAATTCAAGCCAGTAAGTATGGCGAAAGATCTTGCAAAGAATTTATTCAAATATGGCAGATTGTTTAGGGATCTTCCTGACCAATTAAGTTCTGCTTTAAGAAGGATACAGAAAGGGAGTATAAAGGTAGATGTTGATGATACTGACATAAAGAAGCTAGGGATGGATATAGATAGATCCAGCAATAGGATGACTTACGGAATGATAATTGCTGCTTTTTTGGTAACTGGCGCTTTGTTAACAAATGTTGGCGAAATGGCTATAGGTGGTTTTTCAATAGCTTCCCTAGTCAGTTTTTCTATGACCATCATATTTTCATTAGTTTTATTTATATCAATAAGAAAAGAAGGTAAAGAATAAGAGGTGATGTAGATGGTTGATATAGTAAAAAAAGGTTTATTAACAGCAATAGGCACTGCAAGCATTGCTAGAGATAAGGCAAATAAGATTCTAAGTGGGATTTCAAAGAAAGGACTGATAAGTAGAAAGCAAGCCACAACATTAGTAAAAAGATTAGCACGGGATGCTGAGAAAGAAGGTAAGAAGATACAAAGAATTATATCAGCAGAGTTAAAGAAAGATGTTAAGAAAGCAAGGCCTCTAGTAAAGAAAGGAAAGAGCGCGGTTTCTAAAGCTAAGAAAAATATTAAGAAAGCAAGCATAAGAGTAGAAAAAAGAGGTAAGAAGGTAGTCAGAAAGATTGCAAGAAGATTAAGATAGAATGCCCTTAGCTGTTACTCATGTACTGTCGTCTATAATCTTAGTAGATTTATTTAGAGACTATATCATAAAGAAACATAAGAAGTATTTAACATTACATACAATAATGATTGCTGGCATTGCAGGCTTGTTGCCTGATATTGATGTGCCGATTAATTGGCTTCTTGGTTTTTTAGGATACTCTTTTGAACTATTGAAACATGGTGGGTTAACGCATACTGCATTTTTTGGCTTGATATTTTTAATACCTGGATTTATCTTATGGAATAAGAAAAAACATAAGATAGCCACATATTTCTTTGTAATAACATTTGGGATATTGTTACATGTATCATTAGATTTTATCCTGGGAGGGGGCGCTTATGAAGGTATAATGTGGTTATGGCCTTTTTCATCTGAGACGTTTAAATTACATTTATTAAGGAATGTTGGTATACATGACCTTCCTGTAGCAATTGATGCTGTTTTATTATTAACTTGGTTATGGCATGAAGAAGTAAAGCATAAGATAAAAGACTTTATCTGATTAAAGTTCCTTTAAACTTCTTGTTCTCAAGTACTCTCTTCAGATTATTAAGGTTCTTTCCTGTAACAATCACTTTTAGTTTTAATTTCTCTGAAAGCTTTGCTGCGATTGGGTCAAAAGGCATATTCAATCCTGGAGACCATTTATTACCCACAATCTTTCTAATTTCTTTCCAGGTTGTTTCTTTTATCTTTTTAGCGCCTTTTAACTTAGGGTTTTTGTCATATACATAGTCAACATTAGTTATGTTTATTACAGTGCCTGCCTTTAGGTTTTTGGCTAAAAGAACAGCGTCATAATCTGTAGAACATCCAGGTTTCCAGCCTCCTGCAACTAAAACCCTCTTTTTAGAGGTTATATTCTTCTTAGGATTGATGATAATATTTTCATCAGAGTAGTCCTGCAGTAAGATTCCCATTAGGAATGCATTCACATGAGTTATGGAGATCCCCATCCAGTCCAGGGATTCAGTATCATTACCAATAATCTTAGAAATTGCTTGTTGGTATTTTCTTGCAACAGAGCCCCCCCCACATATTATCACGAACCTACGTCCTTTTTTAACAAATGATTCTATCAATCTCTTAAAATCCTTAAGAAACTTTATATCTATTTTGTTGGGGAATATAATAGAACCACCCAGGGAGATTATTGTTGTTTTCATTGGAAGTAGGCTGGATTAACTGGTTTAAAAAGTTTTTGGAAAAATATAGTTTTTCCAAACGTGTCGGAAACGCAAAGCGTTTCTGAACACCTTAGAAATCTTCTATTTCCAAGGGATTGGGAATGTAGTTTCCAAAACTTTCTTTTATTAGTATTATATAAAATTCAAAAGTTTTAAATAAGAGTCTTGGTTTTGGTTTTAAAAAGAGGTTCTGGTAGGTTACTTGTAGTTCATTATATTAGTGGGGGTTTCAAAATGCCAAAAAAGGTTAAAAAAACTGTTGCAAATAAGGATATTTCTAGTAAAAGGAAACCGAGAAAGATGAAGAAAAAGACAATAAAAAAGATATCTGCAGTAGTTGTCTTAATTGTGATTCTAGCTGTGGCATTTTATTTTGCTTTTAAGACTTTAACTCCGCAAAAAGCCATTGCAACAGTAAATGGTGAGGCAATTACGAGTGAAGAACTAAATATAAAGTATGATCAATTACCTGATCAATACAAACTTTTTGTCACAAAAGAGGATTTTCTAGAACAGATGATAAATGTGAAATTACTGCTCCAAGAAGCTAAAGAACAAGAGGTAGTGGTTAATGAAGATCAGATTGAAGAAGAACTAGATAACCTAAGAAAACAGGTAGCTACAGACGAAGAATTTGAACAACTATTGGCAGAAGGGGGTACAACACTAGATGAATTAAAGCAACAAATAAAAGAACAGTTAACAATAAATAAATTGCTGGATGATGTTGTTCTTTCTAATATAGATATAAGTGAATCAAGGATAGAGAGTTATTATGAAGAGAATAAAGCTGAATTTGAGGCTAAAGCGGGAGAGATAAGGCTTAGGCATATCTTAGTAGGCACTGAAGAAGAAGCAAAAGAACTGCTAGATGATCTAAAGAAGGGAGCTGATTTTGCAGATATTGCTGCTTTAAACTCAATAGATACTGCATCTGCTGCAAATGGTGGCGATTTGGGTTTTGCAGGTAAGGGCAAATTGGTTAAAGAATTTGAAGATGCTGCTTTTATGCTAAAGGTTGGTGAAATGTCTGGATTAGTAGAAACTCAATTTGGATTTCACATAATAAAAAGGGAAGTTGATATGATATCTTATGATGATGCAAAAGAAGGCATTAGACAAGTGCTTGCCAAGGATATTTCAAATAATGCAATCGAAATATATATAAATCAATTAAAAGTAGATTCTACAATAATCACAAAAGAAGGGGAATCAACTAAAGAAGCAAAGCCCTTAATAGAAGAAGAGATAATTATAGAGGAACAAAAAGAGATTGAAACATTTACAGAAACAGAAGATAGTGTTTGTAAAGAAGACGGGAAAGTTATAATAAGGATGTATTCAACAACAACAAATGCTGCATCTAAGTGGGTAAGTGAAACCTTCGATAGTTTAGTAGAAGAATATGCTCAAGATATAACATCATATAACTGGAAATTAGATGAAAGAATAACAAAAGAAGAATTGAATTTATTCCAGAAGTTTAATGTGAAAAGTACTGTGCCTACATATGTTTTTGGTTGTAAATATGTAAGAACAGGAAATGCTTACGAAACATTAGAAGAAGAAAAAGCAGAATTTATGAGAGTTATTGAAAAGTTAATTGATCAAAATGAATGAAGAACAGAAAGACAGACTAGAAAAAGAATTGAAGTTCTTAAGTGAAAGCTTAGAGGCGGATGTAATAACAAAAGATGAATTTGAGAAAGGCAAAGAAAGAATAGAAAAAAAGCTAAGCGAGTTAGATGAACAGAAAACAGAAGAGGTTCCTACTTCAGAACCTGAAGAGTCCAAGATAGAAATCAAGGAGATCAAACAAGAAACAAAGATAATAGGTGGAGAAGATATTAAGGAAGAGGAGAAGCCTGAAGAAGAAACTGATTTTTGGTCTAAAAAAGATGAAGATCAGTTAGAGGAGAAAAAAGAAGATCCTGATGACGAAGTTGAAGATGAAGAACCTGAAAAGAAAGACGATATTCCAAAAGAAGATGAAGAAGAAACAGTAGATGTAAAAGTTTCAAGAAAATGGGTATATGCTGCTGTTTTGCTTGTTGCTGTGATAATTGTTTTTTCAATGAGGGGTTGTTCTGATCCTACAGAAGAGGTATTGATAGAAGAAGTTGTACCTGATTGTTTTTCAGATGTTGATTGTGAGAAAGAAGGATATATTGGGAACTGCCTGAATCCTGATACAGAAGAAGCAACATGTGAATTCAAAGAGGATGCAAGGACTTTTCTCACTATAATAGATGATGATGAATGTAGGCTGTGTAGTACATCTACAATGAAGAACATCATAAAGGAATTGTTCCCCAATGTGCAGATAATTGAGAGTGATTATAAGGAGATAGAAGCAAGAGGATTGGTTGACAAACTTGGTATTGATGTTTTACCTGCATATGTCTTTGATTCAAACGTGAGCAAAGCAATAAGGTTTGATGATTTTAAGAATGCTTTAGTGAAGAATGGAGAGAATTATGTAGTAAGGAATACCGTGGCGGGCAATTACTATTTCAAAAGGCCGCTAGTTACCAATAAATTAAATTTATATGCGACTGAGGGGAATGTTGATGTACATGTTCAGCAGGTATTGGGCCTTTTTGGAGATAAAATAGAGTTTACTAAGCAGATAGTAACTGAAAAACAAAAAGAAAACCTAAAGAAACAATTGGGCATAACTACATATCCTACATTCTTAGTTAATAATCAGGTAAAATTCATCGGAGTTCTTCCTGCAGATATGATAAAAGAAAAGATTTGTGATGTAGCTTATTTTCAAGAATGTGAAAAAGAGCTATCAAAAAACATCTAATCACAAATCGCCAACAGCTAACATATTGATGCTAGTTTCGTTTGGCTTAATTCTTGTGTCCATTCCAACTACAAATGTTATGTTTGCGCGCTCTGCTATCTTAACTAGGTCACGTTCGATAACACCATCAAATACAACTGCATAAACTCCTGAAGACAGGCTTTTTATTGTAGTTTGTAGTTCAGAGATTGGAACTTTTCCCAGAATATTTAACTTATTATCTAGTATATGTGCTCCTCTTGTTCCTATCAAATTTTCTAACATGCTTTTAAAAACCTTCTTCTCTTCTGTGGTTGCTTCTTTCTTGTTTGCAGCTGTAGGTGCTGGTCTAGTAGGGAATGATTTTTGAGGTCTACTATATGTTGGTTTTTGAGGCCTTTTTGAATCAGCTAGCTGGGGCCTCTCTATTCTAGTTACTTCTCTCCCTAAATCTAGTTTTGCTTGCTCTACAGAAATTCTGCTTCTTAAAGCCTTATGAATCTCTTTTTTAGTTATCTCCTCTACCTCCTTGCCATCAGGAGCTAAAGCAACATAATCTATGTCTGCAATATTTGTCAATTCTTTTAAGATTAATTTTCCCCCTCTGTCGCCATCAACAAATGCTGTTATCACCTTTCTTTTGCTTAGTTCTATAATTGATGGTGGTACTGAGGTTCCGTTAATTGCTATTACATTCTTGAAACCGTGTTTTAATAGATTTAATACATCTGCTCTGCCTTCAACAAGCAATACTTCGTCGCTTTCGTCAACTGATGGACCTGCTGGCAATCTGTCTTTCCCATATTCTCCAATCTCCATTACCCTTACAGAGTAAGCTACTTCATCTGCAAGCTCTTGCGAGTCTGGCATTACTCCATCCATCATAGCCTTCAATAATTCCTTTGCTCTTCCTATTACAAAGCTTCGTTTAGTTATCCTTACATCTTCTATACCTTGAACGCGACATTTAGCATTGCAAGGGCCTATTCTTTGTATAATCTCTAATGCAGCTGCAACTATTGAAGTTTCAGCCTTATCTAAGCTAGAAGGAATTATAATCTGACCAGCAGTTTTTCCTGATCTTGTGTCTACGTTAACTTCTATTCTTCCTATCCTACCTGATCTTTGTAGTTCTCTTAACTCTAAATCTGCTCCTAACAATCCTTCTGTTTGTCCGAATATTGCGCCTATAACATCTGGCCTATCAACTATTCCTTCTATTTCTATTGTTGCGTTAACAATGTACTTTGATGAAACTGGACTAATTTTTCCCATTTTTAAACCTCCACATAAATTAAATGTGCCTAGAAGAAGATCTATCTACCACTAAACTTCTCTTTTGAAATGAAGCGATAATAATGATTTTGATCTTCTCCGTCTATATTCTTAACATCTAAATAGAACAAGCCTAGTTTAAAATAAGCTCAATTTATCCTTTTTAAAGTGAAATAAGTTGAATAAATGAATGTTAAGCCCAAACTTGCCCTATTTATGCTTGTACAGCCTTATTAATCTCTTAAATTTGATTGTAGCCCGCAACACTAACCCTCAAGCTCATTGCTTGCATTTAGCGTAAGCTCCATTAAGTACTCTCGTGGCGGGCTTGTATAGCCTTTATTTCAGCTACAATATTCAAATACTAAGGCAGTATTTAAATCTTTATCTTTTTAGTATGAAACCCTAACAAGAACCTTGAAAAGGTCCTTGCTAGGGAAAAGAGGTGATTATCAATCCTATTTTGAGTTTAAAACCCCTATAAAAGCCCTTTTGAGGCCATTACAGGGGAAAAGAGGTGTTTAGATAAGTATTAACCTGATTTTTACTCTGGATAGCAGATTTAAGAAAAATCTACCACCCCCAATGCTGTTACTATTACATAGTAGAACTAATATATAAATCTTTTGATTTTGTAACTATTTTGAAGTAGTGTACAATTAAAATATCAATATTTAAATAGACTAGAGTATGTGTAATTGATATGCCACACAAAACAAAAGAGAAATTCAAAACAGAGCATAATGTATTTGATAACTTCACAAATAGGACTTTATTTAAACTTATTTCTGAAGGTCATTTTGTTGGGTTAGAGAGTCCAATTGCTATGGGTAAGGAAGCAAACATCTTCTCTGCTGTTAAGGAAGATGGAAAAAGAGTTATGGTCAAGATCTATAGGTTAGAGGCTTGTGACTTTAATAAGATGTATGATTATATAAAAAGTGATGAACGATATGTTAACATAAGAGGTAAAAAGCGCATCATAATATTTCATTGGGTACAGAGAGAATTTCGCAACCTGATAAAAGCAAGAAGGGCTAAAGTAAATGTACCAGAGGCAATCACATTCAAAAACAACATATTAGTTCTAGAATTCATAGGCAAAGAAGGAGTTATTGCTCCAAGAGTATCTGTACAAAAACCCAAAGAACCGAAGAAGTTCTTTGATAAGATAGTAAGGAATATAAGAAATATGTATAAAGCTAAATTAGTTCATGCAGACTTATCTGCCTTTAATATATTAAATAATGATGAAGAGCCAGTTTTTATTGATTTTTCTCAGACTACAACATTAAGAGATTCAAGAGCGAATGAGTATTTAGAAAGAGATGTAAAGAATATATGTACTTTCTTTAAGAAATTGGGTTTAAGGTTAGATGAAGGGAAAATTATGGAAACTATCGTTTCCAAACGTTTGAAAAAAGGTAGTTTTTCCAAAAGTTACAAAAATCAAAGATTTTTGAACTTCGAAAATTGCTTTGCAATTAGAGAAAGACAAAAGTAAAGCATAAGAATTGTTTGTCTTTCTATATTTAGTAACAGAGATTTATTATGCATTACTTATGTCTGCTACTAAATTTTAGTAAGTTTTAAAAAAGGTTAAACAATCCTAAACTTTAGAAAGAGATCGCCTCCAAAAATGGCAGAATATAGCTACGAACTAAGAATCCCTAAAGATCGGGTTGCTGTCCTTATAGGGAAAGATGGCAAAGTAAAGAAAGAGATTGAAGTAGAAACAAAAACAGCCATAAACATTGACAGTAAAGAGGGCGATATACTTATTTCTGGAGAAGATGCTTTAGGTTTATATTCTTGTAGAGAAGTTATTAGAGCTATTGGTCGTGGCTTTAATCCAGAGATTGTAAGACTATTATTAAAACCAGATTATTGTTTTGAACTAATTGACTTAAAAGAGTATGCTGGGAAATCTAAAGATCACTTACTAAGAATCAAAGGTAGAATCATAGGTTCAGAAGGTAAGACGAGAAAGATAATAGAGGAATTAACTGAAAGCTATGTTTGTGTTTATGGAAAAACAGTGGGGATTATTGGTTTAGCAGAATCTACATCACTAGCAAGAGATGCTATTGAAAAATTGTTAAAGGGTAGCCCCCATGCAGGTGTTTATAAATTCTTAGAGAGAAAGCGAAGAGATATGAAAAGATCAAGGCTGATGGGTGGAGATTTAAGATAAAAATCAAAACATTTAATAATAACCGTATTCTCATTTTTTTATAAAAATGGCAGATGAAGGACCTATTGCACTGGAACTGGCAAAAAAACAAAGAGAGATAGGAGTAGCAGAGTTCTTTGCAAGAAACAGGCACTTACTTGGTTTTGATAATAAAAGAAAATCATTGATGACTACTATAAAGGAAGCTATAGATAATTCAATTGATGCTTGTGAAGAAGGAAACGTACTGCCAGAGCTCTCTGTAGAAGTTATTGACATGCAAAATGATCGCTTTAGGATTATAGTAGAAGACAATGGTCCAGGAATAGTCAAAAAACAGATACCTCATATCTTTGCAAGACTCCTTTATGGTTCTAAGTTTTTTAAATTATCACAATCACGAGGCCAACAAGGCATCGGAATAAGTGCCTCTGTTCTATATGCTCAGCTAACAACAGGGAAGCCTGCTAAGATTACATCAAAAATTTCTAATAAACACGAAGCCCATTATTATGAATTAAAGTTGGATACTTCTAAGAATAAACCAGAGATAATAAAAGAAGAGATAGTTAAGTGGGATAAAGACCATGGTACAAAGATTGAATTAGAGTTAGAGGGAAGTTATCAGGGAGGTTCGCAATCAATTGATCAATATCTAAAGCAAACTGCTATTGTTAATCCCCATATTATAATAATCTACACCAATCCTAAAGCAGAACAGTTAATATTTGCAAGAGCAACTGATAAATTACCACATAAGTCTGTTGAGATAAAGCCGCATCCATACGGAGTTGAATTGGGTGTCCTGATAAATCTGCTTAAGGTAACAGAAGCTCGCACATTACAATCTTTCTTGATGAATGAGTTTTCCAGGGTGGGTCCTGGAACAGCTAAAGAGATATGTGAGAATGCATCATTGATTCCAAGCAATAAGCCAAAAGATATCAATAGGGATATGGCTGAGAAATTATTGCATGGAATAAATAAGACAAAGATAATTGCTCCGCCAACAAACTGCATATCTCCAATTGGAGAGGAGTTATTAGAAAGAGGGTTACGAAAAGAGATAAATGCAGAATTCTATTGCGCTACAACAAGGCCGCCAGCGGTGTATAGGGGCAATCCTTTTGTTGTTGAGGCAGGCATTGCTTATGGTGGAGAGCAAGCTGCAGATGAATCTATGAGGGCTCTTAGGTATGCTAACAGGGTTCCACTATTATATCAGCAAGGAGCGTGTGCTGTAACTAAATCTATAGTTAATACTGTATGGAGGAATTATGGATTAAGCCAAAGCAGAGGTGCACTACCTATTGGCCCAATAACATTAGTTGTTTCGATAAATTCTGTTTGGGTGCCATTCACATCAGAAAGTAAGGAAGCGATTGCGCATTATCCTGAAATAATAAAGGAGATAAAATTAGCTTTACAAGAAGTTGGAAGAAAATTATCTATTTATGTTCATAAAAAGAAGAGAATACAGATGGAAGGTGCAAAAAGGAGTTATATTGAAACTTATATTCCACATGTTGCAGAAGCTTTGAAGGAACTTATTGGTTATAGTGTTAGTGAAGAAGCTAAAGTAAAAAAATTACTAGAAGAATTGTTAGAGAAGACAAGGGGTAAATTAGAGAAGATTGAAATAAATAATCCTGAATATGATGAAGAATTAGCAAAGATTGGTAAAGAAGAAGTAAATGAAGATAAGGAAAAACAAAAGACATTAACTGAACAGAATGAAAAATAAAGTTTTAGAAGGAATAAAAGAGAAAGCAGTATCTGTCTATAAGGGGATATTAAAAAAGAAAGTTCCTGAATTAGACTTACCTTTAAGATCATTATCCAATGTTAAGTATGATGAGAAAGAAGGTTATTTTGAATTGCTGGGTAAGAAAAAAGAACGTGCTTTAACAGTCAGCACAATAAAAACCTTTGCTCAGACTCTTCGTATGATGTCCTTATCTAAAGATTTGATACAACAAAATGATATTGCGTCAAAAAGAGAAGCTTACTATATCTCAAAGAACTGGAAAGAAGCCATGTTTAAACAACAACCAGATTCAGATGCAATCATGGATGACGTTGAAGCGATGATGATGGTTAACCGTGAACAACTGGGATTTATACCTGAAGAAAAGGGTGGAGATATTGCCGGCCAACTTGTTGTTGTTGATAAAGACATTGAAACAAAAAAAGAATTGTGTATTGATTGTACAAAATTTGGTTCAGGAGCATATTCCATTCCAACGTCTGTTGAACATCTTAAGTTTGAAACTAAGGCCAAGTTTATTCTAGCTATTGAAACAGCAGGTATGTTTCAAAGATTAGTTAAACATAAATACTGGAAAAAAGCTAATTGCATCTTAATCTCTATGGGCGGAGTTCCAACTAGAGCTTGTAGGCGTTTTATCAGAAGATTAGCTGATTCAAAGAAACTGCCAGTTTATGTTTTTGCGGACGGCGATCCTTATGGTTATGGTTCTATCTACAGGACATTAAAAGTTGGTTCTGGTAATGCTGCACATATAAACAAATACTTTTGTGTTCCTCAAGCAAGATTCCTAGGAGTAACACCTCAAGATATTGTTGATTATAAACTTCCGACACATCCACTGAAGGATATTGACCTTAAGAAAATCAAGGATTTATTGAAGAATGATCCATTCATACTACACCATAAAGAATGGCAAAAGGCCCTGAATCAGATGTATCAGATGAAAGCAAGAGCTGAACAGCAGAGTTTGGCAGCTTGGGGCCTTAATTATGTAATGGAGAAGTATCTTCCAGACAAAATAAAGAATCCTAAAAAGTTCTTACCTTAAGTCACTTGCCACACTATTTGGCAAGTGGGATTTACCTTTTTAGAGCTTCTAGAGTTAAATTCACAGTAAATAAAATTACACCAATAAATTACAAAGAATTTTTGATTTGAAGAATTATGCTTGACGAATACTATTTAACAAAATCTTCAATTAAGTCTACTAAAACATCAGTTTTTGATTTTTCTATATCAATACATTTCTTAGAGAATCTTTTGAACAAATCATTGTCAATAAAAAAGCTAACTTGTCGTTTACCCATTTTACTACACCACTACAATTGTAGAAAACTTTATATATGAGGCTTTACTATATTCCTACAAATATACAAATGTAGTTATTAAGGGGGTGTTATGATATGAAAAATTTACTATTAGGGGTCTTAGTTCTTTTGATATTGATATTCAGCGGTTGTGAAGGTGTTGACTTAGGTAAAATCTCAGATGAGGATTTAGACAGATTATCTGAGAAATTAATTGAATGTAATAAACCATATATAAGATATGGAGGTAGTTGTTGTTTAGATCAGAATGATAATAAGATCTGTGACAAAGACGAAAACGATCAATCACCAAGTTTGCCTCGAAAGGAAGCAAATGATGTAGTCTCGGATAAAACTAAATCAGAAGAAATGAGTTCTAATGAAATAAAAGATGAACTAAAAGAAAAACAATATAGTAAGTACACTCCACCAAAAAACATATATATATCGGATTTTCCATTTCCATTTATAGAAGGAAATAATTTCAATGGTTTAATTATAATTGGGGATCGAGCTTCAGCAGAATCTGCAATGAGTGCAAACGACATATTAATGGCTCTACAATATTCTAATAGTGAAGGTGAATCTGATATCATTAAAAAAATAGATATTAGTAGTCCAAAATTAGTAAGCGAAATTGTAGATTTCAAAGAGCAGAATGTAATTATTATTGGCGATCCTTGTGAAAATAAGATTACAAAAGAAATAATAGGCAAAGATGGCGATTGTAAAAATGACTTAATCATTGGTGAAGGAGTAATTCAACTTTTTGACACTGGCAAAGAAAATGTTGCATTACTTGTCACTGGAGGAGAACCAAGAGATACAAGAGAAGCAGCACATATTTTATCAAATTATAAAGAATACTCACTAAAAGGCAATAAATGTAGTATCAAGGTATCATCTAGAACAATTAATTGTGAGTAAGGGTTACCGAAATCAATATGAATTATAAATGTTAAGTAACATAAGAAAAGAAGGGTTATTAATAATATTCTCAGTTACATTAGGAGCAATTCTATCACATCAATTGAGTAACCCAAATATAATTAAATTAATAAACCAAATTAACTATAGTTTATCCGTTGGTATGAACTCAATCGCATTAAGTTGGATTCTCTATTTTATAATTGTAGGCATATTTGCGGGAATAATCTTCTTAATAATTTATAGTCTAGTGTATTTATTTTTATTGGTGGGTAGGGGGGTAATTAGTTTATTTGAGAAACTTAAGAATTGGAAGTTCTTGCCATAAACTCTTTTTCTGTGAAATTCCAAAATTTGGCACAAAATTTCGGCGGCAATTCATTTATAAAGTTTAAAAAGAAAAATGAACCCACCACTTATCGTATCAGGATTTTGTCAGAGTTTTGAAATCAAAAGGCAG
>JAYEIZ010000094.1:0-14116 GCA_034660355.1 Nanobdellota archaeon | reverse complement strand
TAATTCTCGAAAGGCAGTTGCTTGTGCTTTATGTGCACGCTATCTAAAAAGGATTTCATCTCATCTTAGGGCTATTGCAAGTACTGTTGTTAATCCATTTGATAAGGTAGGATACAGCCTAGACCATATAAGTCTTCTTGAAAAAAAGAATGTTCCTGTTTGGAAGCTGAGGAAGGCTACTTAATTATCTTTTCAGCAAGATTTACAATATCATCAAAATCTTTTTTGTTGGTCTTGTATTTTGCAAAGCCCACTAACCCACATAGATTTATACATTCTTGTGTTTTTTGATAACTAATATTGTTTTTCTTTAATTGTTTTGTCAGTTCTGTATTGGTTAGCTCTTTTTTTAGGCCAAGCTTGTAACTATAATAGAATCTGATAGCTTCACCTGCTTTTGTGTATGCGTCTTTTTCTTTTTTGTTCTTGAATAGTGTTTTTGAATCTTGAATAAGTTTGAGAGATTCTTTTTTGTAATCAATTGGTTTTTCAACAATATTGTTTTTTGAACTTTCTAGGTTCTTTTTCTTTATGTATCTTTTATAGATAAGATATGGAGCGATTATGGCAATTAGGATAATGGCAGATATCCACCAATAGTTTTTCTTTTCTTTCTCTAGCTTTATTTCTTTTATTTCATTATTCTCAATCACTGCTTTTATTGTAGCTGTTTGGTTCTTTTTTGTGTAAGGAATCTCTACTTTTGTTGTGTTTCCTACTTGTTCTATTTTAGGAGACCCCTCAGAGAAGTTGTTGTTGGTTAATTGTTGGTTATATTCTTGGAATTTAGGATCTTGTTTTAACTCTTCAAGCATTTTTTTAGTCTCAACTGAACTTGTTTTTTGCATTTTTGTTATTTCTGAATTTTCCATCTCACCTTTTAATGAAGCTGTTTCAGAGTCTTTTTCATAGTTGATTTCGAAGTTGCCAGAGGTATTGTTTATAGGGTCTAGGTTGCCTGAAGTCTGCTTATAGCCTTGGTTTGTTAGGTCTTGATGCTCTTTTTGGAAATTTGGATTATCTGTAATCTGTTTCTGAAATTCTTCTGTCATCTTTTGCTGTTCTTGTAGCTGTTTTTGTATCTGTTGTTTTAGGGCAGCGCTGTCCTGAGCAAGCTGATTATTTTGGAGCATTTGTCGTGGATCTTGAGGTTTTGGTTTGTTGAACATCTGGTCTAAGCGTTCCTGCATCTGTTGAGCAATAGATTTTTCTTCTTGCGACTTTGATTTCTTAGACTTACTTTTAGTTTTATCTTCTTGATTCTGTTTTTGAGAAGGATCCTGGACAAAGTGAATTAGTATTTCGTCTATATCTACCTCTCTTTCTTGTTTTTCAGTATAGCTGAAGCTTAGGTCTGCTTTTAGTGTTAGTTGGGAAGGGGAAGTGCCAAATGCCAGGTTATAGGTGTTTTCATCTTCCATTATTATGAAGGGTGTTGATTGTGCGCTTGAGCTTGAATACTGGAAGCCTTGCTGGTTTATTTCCTGAGCTATTGTGTATGTTAATGTTCCATCTATCTGTTTCTTATAGGTGTTATCTATATAGAATGGAACTACTGCTTGTTCGTTTACCAGGAAATAATATTCAGTTTGGTTGAGAGATATGGTTATGCCTTTTGCAAAGGCAATGTTTGTTGATAATACAAGCAAAATAATCCATAAGAAGAACTTATTTCTCATTGTATTATCCTTTTTCTTCCGTATCTTAGGTATATCTCAATAAGCAGTACAATAATTGCAGCTGTAAAGAACCAATTCTTTATGCTTGTGTCTTCTTTTTCCCTTTTAATTTCTTCACTAATGTTTTTGTAAACTTCATTTAGTGTTTTTTCATCTACTGACTTAAAATATTTGGCGTTTGTTGCGCCAGCTATTGCTTTTAGTGTCCCCTCATCCAGTTCAGCGTATTGGGGGTTGCCAAACCAGTCATGGCCTAATACAACAGGCTCAACAGACCCCATCCCTACTGCATATACCTGTATTTTGTTTGCGTTTGCAAACTTTACAGCGTCTTCTGGAGAGATAATGCCTGCGTTGTTTACCCCATCGCTTAATAAGATAATAACTTTCTTTTTGTTAGGTATGGATGTTGCCATGTCTACGCCTAAGCTTAGGCCGTCTCCTATTGCGGTTTTTCCGTCTTTTGGCGCTATTGACCTTAATTTGCCTATAGCTCTTTCTTTGAATGGAGTTATGTAGGAAGCAGTAGTTGCTCCGCTTTCAAATATTACTATGCCTACATGATCTTTGGGCTTAAGGCTTTTTATTAGGATTTCTGCTGAGTTCTTAGCTGCTTCAAGCCTATTAGGACTATAATCTGTTGCCTGCATGCTGCCAGAGTTGTCTATTACTAAGACTACGTTAACTCCTTTTTTTGTCTGTTTTAGCGGGATATAAGGATCTGCTAATCCAAAAAGCATTAATGCTATGGCTCCTAATGCAAGATAGAACAAAAGATGTGTTCTTAATGTTCTTTTTTTGTCACCCATTGCTTTTTTGATTATAGCTAGATGAGAGAATTTTATCGCTTCTTTCTTTTTTTTCTTATTTGCTGAGATGTAGAAATAGTATATTATTGGTACTATTAATAGCAGCCATAAAAGTGAAGGGTAATAAAAGCTAAATCCCATTTTATCTGCTCATCCTTCTTTCTCTTAACTTAAAGAATCTTTTTAACGGTATCTCGAATGGTTCGTTGCTATGTAGCTGAATGATATCAATCTTTAGTCTTTTTAGCATGTCTTTTAGGTTGTTGTTTTTGTCTTTTATTAATTTAGTATATTCTTCTCTGAATTCCTCATCTGATGTGTCTAATAATAATTGTTCGCCTGTTTCTTCGTCCTCTAATTCAATGTAGCCTACATCTGGGATTTTTTCTTCCCTTATGTCGTTTATGTTTACTGCAATTACGTCGTTTTTGTTTTTTAACAGTTTTAGTGATTTCTGGAAGTTGTTTTCTGTAAAGAAATCAGATAGGATGAATACAATGCTTCTTTTTTTGATAACTTTCGAAAGAAATGTTAATGAAGTGTTTAGATTCGTTGTCTTGTTTTCAGGTGAGAAATAGACTATGTCCCTTATCAGCTTTAGGATGTGCTTTTTTCCTTTTCTTGGAGGGATGTATTTTTCAACATCTTTTGTGAATAGGCATAATCCTACTCTATCGTTGTTTCTAAGTGCTGCAAACATCAATGATGCTGCTAGTTCTGTTATTGTCTCTTTTTTGCTCTTTATCGACCCAAATTCATTAGATGCAGATACATCAATTGCCATGTAAACTGTTAGATCTCTTTCTTCAATGAACTCTTTGACAAAGGGCATGTTCATTCTTGCGGTTACGTTCCAGTCTATTGTTCTTATGTCGTCTCCTTGTGCATATTCTCTTACTTCTGAGAACTCTATACCGCGTCCTTTGAATACAGAATGGTAGGCACCTTGGAGCAATCCTTCAACTAGATGCTTGGTTTTAATCTCTATCTTTTTTACGTTCTTAATTATCTGTTTTGTCTGAGGCATTTTAGGTTATGGAACCTTTACCTTGTTTAGAATCTTGTTTATGATATCGTCTGTTGTTATATCTTCTACCTCTGCCTCGTAACTTAGAATAATTCTATGTCTTAAAACGTCGTTTGCTATTGCTTTTATGTCTTCAGGCATCACATACCCCCTTCCATTTAGGAGAGCGTGAGCTTTTCCTGCTAAGATTAGCCATATTGAGGCTCTTGGAGATGCTCCGTATTCTATGTGCCCATCAAATTCAAGGTCGTATTCTTTAGGGTTTCTTGTTGCGTCTACAATTGATGCAACATATTCTTCTATTTTCTTGTCTGCGTAGATTTGAGTATTGAATTTTTGTATCTTCTTTATATCTTCTGGGCTAATGATTTTGTTAATCTTGAATTCCTGGCCACCCGTGTTTCTTCTTATGATCTCTATTTCGCCATCTTTTTTAGGGTAGTCTATCAGGATATTGAACATGAATCTGTCTACTTGTGCTTCTGGTAATTTGTAGGTTCCTTCTGTTTCAATTGGGTTTTGAGTAGCGAGAACTAGGAAAGGCTTATCCAATGGGAATGTGTCTCCTTGTATCGTCACTTGGCGTTCCTGCATTGCTTCTAGTAATGCAGATTGTACTTTTGGAGGAGCCCTATTTATTTCGTCTGCTAAGATGAAGTTTGCAAAGATAGGTCCTTTTTTTGTACTGAAACTGGTGTTTTTGTGGTTGTAGATCTTTGTTCCTGTTATATCTGCTGGAAGCAAGTCTGGTGTGAATTGTATCCTATGGAATTTGGTGCTTAATGTATCTGATAGTGTCTTTATCATCAATGTTTTTGCTAAGCCTGGTACGCCTTCTAATAGAACATGGCCGTCTGCTATTAATGACATGATTAATCTTTCTAAGACATCTTCCTGGTGCACTATTACTTTCTTTACTTCGTCTAATACCCTGTTTATTTGTTTAGAATATTGCTGTGCTTTTAGGTTGAGTTTTTTTATTTCTACGTTCATTTTCTTTGTTGATAAATTCTATATCTTAAATTTTTTGGAGAGTTATTCCACCAATCCTAATAGCTTTTTCTTTTTAATCCTCAATTCAGCTATCTTGTTTCTTAGCTCTTCTTTCTTTTTTCTGTTTTGTTGCAGTTCTTCGTAAAGATCTTTGTTTTTTTGGATAGATTCACGATATAGAAGGTTAGTTTCTTTTATTTCCTGCTTTATCTGATCGACTTCGTTTAGGTCAACTGAACGTACTGGATGTATCTTTCTGTGTTCTTCTATTTTTGTTACGTCTAGCTTTCCTTCTTGTACTAATCTCTTTTCTTCTTCTGTCAGTTTAAATACCATTTTTCCACCTCTTATAAGTTCAAGATAATGAATTTATTGAAAGATTGCCACCCACCATAGCTATTGTTTACTTAAATTCAATTTATTCCCTTTATTTAAAAAAGTTGTGAATTTTAATGGGAAAATGATAAAATTTAATAATGAAAAGGTATAGTTTTTAGTTTATGGATGATTTTGATAAGTTTTTAAGTAGGTTAGACTGGGAGCATAAACATAATATATGGAAAATACTAAATGATGATGAGAGAGAGTTATTGAGAAAGTTAGCTAAGCATCATTCTGATTCAGTTGTACATTCGTTTAATGTTGCAACTGATTGCGTTTTTGTTGCAAAGAAATTAAGACTTACTAGTGAGGAGATTAAGAATATTAGGATTGCTGCGTTGCTGCATGATGTTGGGAAGGTTTACATGGATGCTATTGTGCTCGATGAAGGAGTAGATGAAGATGAGCAAAAGGCTATTTTGGGAAGAAAATATGTTGAAGATGCAGACAACCTTGTGAAGATAAAGATTATTGACTTAATAAAATATAGGGCAAGAGGTATTCTTGGTCCCAAGCATATTTCTTGGAAGAAAGAATCTAAGTTATTGAAGGCTCTTGGTGATCAGGCATATGTTTCTATTCGAGAGCATATAAACAATCACCAACATTACACTGCAGAATTGCTTGAAAAAGCAGGCACACCTGATAAGATAATTGCAATAGCTGTAAACCACCATCCAGAATATCCTGAAAATCCTCATCGAGAATATTTAAAAAAATATCCCTCGAAGAAGGAAATAAGAATTATTTCTGCTGTTGATAAGTTTAATGCAATGATACAATCGGAAGGGAAGAGAGAATATACTGAAAGCAAAACAAGATCTGAGGCTTTACTTACGTTAATAGATAAGATTAAGGAGAGAAAGGAGATTTTGGGGCCTTTGGGGGAGAAATATCTTCCTGGTGAAGCTAAGGTTCTCAATAGGGCGGCATCTGATACAATTACAGAACGATATGGTAAGGCCGGAAAAGAGTTTTTAGGAAGATTGATTGAGAGGATATTTTCTTGGCTTAGTGCTGTGAGGAAGTTGAAATTAGATTTACGTACAGAAACGCTAAGAAATGATTTGAACCAATTGGAGCTTGCCTATGAAAATTATGGGAAGATACGTTAACCTCTTAACTCTTTCATATGATCAATTCTTTTTTGTACTAATGCAGATGTTCCGATGTCTTCTCTGTGGAATATTTTTCCTTGTGCACTGCATACACCATCTTCTGCAATTACTTGTGCTTGGTCTAATGTTTGTGAGATACCAACGAAAGCAACTGCTCTTGAGCTGCTCATGAATAAATTGTCATCTTTTCTGTCAACTGAAGCATAATATATCCTTACATTGTCTGGAACTTCTCCTAAGAAGATATTTTCACCATTTACTGGGTTAGTGGGGTATCCTTCTGGAACTGCGTATTTGCAGACAGTTGAAGATTCTTCAAAGTCTGGTGCTATCTTATGCAATGTTCCATCGATAATTGCTTTGCAGATTGCAACAAAGTCATTTTTCATTATAGGAAGAACATTCATCGCTTCAGGGTCCCCAAGTCTTGCATTGTATTCAATCAGTTTTATACCATCTTTTGTACAGATAAAGCCACCATACATAACTCCTTTGTATAGTTCTCCACATTCTTTGAAGATTGCGTCTCTTACTCTGTCTGTTATTACTTTAGCTTCTTCTAAGTCTTCTTTTGTCATGAAAGGTAATAAACTACCTGTAGAGTAAGATCCCATTCCGCCTGTGTTAGGGCCTTTATCATCGATATACGCTCTTTTATGGTCTTGTACAGGTGGGCAGCTGAATATGCTTTTTCCATCTGTAAAGCATTGTAAAGAGAACTCTTCTCCAACTAGTTTTTCTTCTATAACTATTGAGCTATGTTCTCTTAAGATTTCGTCAGCGTATTTGTAGGCTTCTTCTTTTGTTTGGAAATGATCCCCTTGAACCATAACTCCTTTTCCACCTGTAAGTCCATCTGGCTTTACAACTACTTCGTCTAGCTCTTCAATGAATTCCATTACCCCTTCCAGGCTTTCAAAAACCTTGAACTGAGGTGTTCCAGGGATATCGTATTTTTTAGTCAATAATCTTGTGAATGATTTTGATGTTTCTAGCCTTGCAAGTTCTTTTTTTGGGCCAACTGCTGCAATTCCAATCTTTTCTAATGCATCTACAACACCTTTGCTTAACGGATCTTCAGGACCAACAACTGCAAATTCCACTCTAGATGCTTTTGCAAAATTTTCTATCTCTTCTAGATCAGAATAGCTCCCTATTTGCGTTTGTTCAGACAGTTTAGCAATTCCCGGATTATTAGCTTCCATATAAGAAAATAGCTTAGGCTTTTGAGGAGACCTTTCCAGTGCTTCTGCAATTGTATGTTCTCTAGCTCCATTTCCAATCAATAGGATATTCATTATACTCGCCCCAGAAAAAAGAAAAGGTAAGAGTTTATATATTTTTTGTAAGATTTAATAAGAACCAAGACTTTTCTGAACACTTTTTCCATTCCAGCAATAGGTGCATATCTTCTCCTTTGAAACTCCCAGCGCATCTATCATGTCCTCTAATAACATATATTTCAATGAGTCTGCGCCTAAGTCGCGAGAAATCCAGTCAACCATCTTTTGATATTTATCAGAACTCTGGTCTATGTATTCAGAAACATCTTCAATGTCTTTTCCTTCTATTGACCTTATGGCCTTTCTTGTGGCTAGTTCATTGGTGCTTCTTGTTGAGAGGTTATAGATACAAGGAAACATCAATGGCGGGCAGGCTATTCTTAGATGTATCTCTTTTGCATTAGCATTCTTTAATTTTTTTATGGTGAAGTTTTTTAATTGAGTTCCCCTAACAATTGAATCGTCGCACATAACAATTCGTTTATCTTTGATTATATCTTCATTAGCTATCAATTTCATTAGTGCTATTCTATCTCTTACTTCTTGCGAAGGAGGAGTATAACTTCGGCCATACCCTGGAGTATATTTTAAGAGAGATCGCCTATAAGGTTTTTTAGAACCTATTGCGTATCCAATAGCATGAGCTGTTCCGGAATCAGGAACACCATCAACCATGTCTACTTCCGCATCATCACGTTTTGCAAGATACTTTCCACAATTTTCTCTAACAGTTTCCACATTAATCCCATCATAACTTGAAGTTGGGAATCCAGTATATATCCATAGAAATGCACAGATCTTACTTGAAGTATTGCCTTCTTTTTGTGTTTCAATTCCTTTTTTGCCTATCAATACAATTTCTCCTGGTTGCAGAAATTTCTTTATTTTGTAACCTAGATTAGGAAAAGCACAGCTTTCACCTGCTACTGCAAGACTATCTTCTTTTTCAGCAATTACGAGAGGGGTAACTCCATTTTTATCTCTTGCACAATAAATTCCTTCTTTTGTGAGTACAAGTAGGGATATTGAGCCGTTAATCTTAGAATATAATGTTTCTATTCCATCGATAATTGATGTACCTTGGTTGATTATACTTGCAATCAATTCTGTTGTATTTATCTTTCCATGAGAGATTTCGCTAAAAGGGATTCCCTTGATTATTAATTCATTAAGAAGTTTTTCTCTGTTTGTAATAAGTCCTGCATAACACACTGCAAATGTTCCAAACTTACCTTCAAAACTAAGCGGTTGAGGATAGCTATCTGAAATAACTCCTATGCCTTGAGAGGTATTTATTTTCTTAATTGTTCCATCGAACTTTGATTTGAATTGAGAATTAGAGATTGTGTGTATTGTACGTTTTATTTTGCCTTTCTCATTGATATATGCTATTCCACCGTATTCTGTTCCCATATGGCTATGATAATCAATACCATAATACAAATCAGAGATACAGTTACTATTTCCAACAACACCAAAAATACCACTCATTAAAGTTCCCCCTAAAACTCAAAGAAGAAGGTCATATATAAAGATTGTTGAATTCTAGAATGGGTAAGATATATTATAGGATGTGCTTATTACTTGACATAATTAAGTCATTTAGTTTATATTGTATCGTAGGCAGGCAGCAACAATAATGGCTTCGGATGGCTTCGCCTGCTCGCCACTCCGACGGAGCCGACCCTCGTCTCGCCCTCGCCATTGTTGCTGCCTGCTTAGTGATTCGTTTTTAAGTTTCTGTATCCATTGACAGAAAGCTTTAAATATGGTTTCAAAATCATTCATAATATGAGTGGCGAGGTGCATGATGAATGTGGAGTTGCTGCAGTTTCCTTACATAAGGATAAAGACAGCAAAGCTTTATTCTATCTTTATAGACTTCTTCTTGCTTTACAAAATAGGGGCCAATTAAGTGCAGGTGTTACAACTTATAATGATAAAAGATCCCAGCTTATCAATACTTATAGGAATATAGGGACAGTTAATGAAGTGTTTAGAACTGCCAATATAACTAGGAGTATGGAGCTTTTTAGGAAGTATGCTGGAAACAAAGGTATCGGTCATGTAAGATATGCTACTGCTGGTTCTGATGAGCGAGCTTATGCACAACCATTTGAAAGGAAACATGGAAGGATGTGGAAATGGTTTAGTTTTTGTTTTAATGGAACTATAACAAATTATCCTGAATTAAGAGAGAAACTTGTTGGTAAGAAGATAGATTACCATATAACTTTAGAGGGAGATACAGAGATAATTATGCATTATATCTCAAGAGAGCTAAAAGGGTCACATAAACCTAAATTAGCTAATGTATTTCATTGCTTAAGCAATGTTTTTGATGGTGCTTATAATATAGCTTTTATGAATGCTTATGGGGATATGGGAATTTGTCGTGACCCTATTGGATTTAGGCCTTTGTGTTACTCAATTAGAGATGGTGATCTGTTTGTTGCTTCAGAAAGCAATGCTTTGTCTAATATTGGGTTACATAAGTTTAAGTCTTTAGATCCTGGAAAACTGATTACAGTAAATAATGGGGATATAAATATAGAGAGATTTGCAAACTCTAAGAGAAAAGCACATTGTATGTTTGAATATGTTTATTTTGCTAATGTTAGCTCTGTTTTAGATGGGAAATCTGTTTATGTAGCTAGAACTAGACTTGGGAAAGAACTTGCGAGATTAGAGACTGAGAAGATAACTAAGGATCATATTGTTGTTCCTGTTCCAGATTCAGGTAAAGCAGCAGGAGATGCATATGCATATGAATTAGGTATTCCCTCAGTAGAAGGCTTGATAAGGAATAGGTTTGTAGGTAGGGTATTTATTGAAGGGGGCAAAAGGGAGGACAAGGTTTCTACAAAGTTTGTTGTGATAAAGGATATATTGAAAGGAAAAAAAGTTTTATTGGTTGATGATAGTATTGTTAGAGGGACTACATCAGAACGGATTATTAGCTTTCTTAAGGAAGTTGGAGGGGCAAAAGAAGTTCATCTTCGGGTTACTTGTCCACCTATCAAGGCACCTTGTTTTTATGGTATTGATATGTCAACAGTAGGTGAGTTACTCGCTCCTCAATATGAGAAGGATATAGATCCTGATAAGACTTCTGAGAAGGTATGCCAGAAGATAGCTAAGGACCTCGGTGCTGATTCTTTAATATACCAAACAATTCCTGGTTTAGTCAGGGCAATTGGACTTCCAAAAGGAAATTTGTGTTTAGGATGTTTAACAGGAAGATACCCTACTGCTTGTGGTAAAGAGATATATTGCCAGGCTGTTAAGGATTTTAAGTCTGGAAGAAAAGGAGGGAGAAGCTTTAGTTGTTAGCTGCATTCTTTTGATTTTAATATATTCATGATTGTTATCATATCTGCAATATTTATCTTTCCATCAGAGTTTACGTCTCCTTCTTTTGGATCAGGGAGTTTTAGTATGTTTGAGATTGTAATTAAATCTGCAATGTTTACTTTTTTATCCTTGTTTAGGTCTGCCAAATCACATTTTGTAGCTATGACCTTTATACATTCATCATTCTTAAGTTCATACCCTTCAAAACATGATGAGCAGCCAGTTGCACTACATGGATTCCAGTCTAGACTCTTTGTCTTAAATTCATGAGATCCTGCCTTGCCATATCCGTTTTCACAGGTTGAGGTGCAGGCTGATGCAAGAGTAGTTGGACCACAATCTCCTGACCTTATTATTCGTAATAACTCTAATAGATCGAATATGTTTGTACTTCCATCAAGATTTATATCTGCTCCACTATCTCTATCTCTTAATATTCTTAATAGTTCGATAAGATCGAATACATTTACTTTTTCATCTTCATCATCTGTTAGATCTGCTATTTTGCATTTATCAAGGCCGTTGCGAACACATCTAATAATACCATTTTCATCTTTCTCTGTGTGATATCCTTCGTCACATCTTGCACAACCAATGGGTGCGTCACAAGAACCCCATTCATCGCTTGCCAGCTTGGTTTCAGTTCCTAGTTTACCTTTTCCGTTTTCGCAAGCTGATCTACATCTCTTTATACTGCAGCCATCTTCTTCATCAAGAAGGCCGTCACAATCATTATCTAACCCATCACACATTGTTTCTTCTTCTTCATAATCAGTTATTTTTGAGTAGTCATATCCTGGCCAGTATCCATTATTATTGCAGACTTCTTTTTTTCCTTTACATACTCCCTGTTGTTTTTCACAATCTCTAGTTTCTCTCGGTCTACAATCCTGTTTTTTATCTTCTTTTAGAGAATCCCCCCTACAATCAACATCATCTGAATCGATAAATCCATCATCATCATTATCAATCTCATCTGCACATTCAGAGCAATCTTCGTCAATATCACCATCACAATCGTTATCCTTATTATCGAAGCATGTATCTTCTAAGGCAGGAACTCCAGGTGTAACACTGCATACTGCTTCTGTATTATCTTCTGAACACACATAGCTGCCAGTTCTTTGACATTCTCCAATACCTACAGTGCATGTTATGCCTAAGTCATAACCTTCATCTGTTTCACCATCACAATCATTATCCAGGTTGTCGCAAGCAGTTTCTTGTTCTTCATAGTCAGGTATTTCATTGTAATCACACCCTGCCCAGGTTCCTGAATCATCACATGTTTCTTGCGAGTTTTTACATACTCCTTCTTGGTTAGGGCAGTCTCTTTTTGTTCCTATCTTACATTCTTGTTTTGTTCCGCTTTCACTATCATCTGTTTGAGAGCTGCAATCTATATCGTCTAAATCTGTGAATCCATCCTTATCGTCATCTTCTCCATTCTTACATTTACAGATTCCACAGTCTCCTTCACAACTACTGCAGGTTTCTTGACCATTACAGCTGTTATCACCACATCTTGCAGGGGGAGGAGGTGGAGGTCTTGGTGGTGGAGGAACATAGCAAGAACCACAATCTGATGAGCAGGTGCTACATGATTCTCCATTATTACAGCTACCATCTCCACAGAATTGACATATACCGCAGTCTTGTGAGCAGCTAGAGCAGGTTTCGCCATAATTGCAGATATTGTCTCCGCAGCAAGAGCCACAATCCTGTAAGCAGGAGTTGCATGTTTCATCACCGTTACATTCACTATCCCCACATGTTGGTGGACATACTCCACAGTCTGTTTCACAGGTACTGCATGTTTCATCACCGTTACATTCACTATCCCCACATGTTGGTGGACATACTCCACAGTCTGTTTCACAGGTACTGCATGTTTCATCACCGTTACATTCACTATCCCCACAATAAGGACAATCTTCGTTAGTACTACCATCACAATCATTATCCATATTATCATCACAAACTTCACTAATTGCCCCCTGGAATGGGTTGCAGGTGTCACTTCCCCAAGAGCCACTACTACATGTTTCATATCCAGTGTTTCCAGAGCATATTCCTACGCCGCACGTTGTACTTTGTGTTAGGCCTTCATCAACATTACCATCACAATCATCATCGATGTTGTTGCATGATTCTGTCTGTCCAGGATATATGTTTGCATTATCATCATCACAATCATCTACTGAGTTATAACCATCATTATCATTATCTATCTCACTTGTTTCCAGGATTCCTGAATGGGCTAAGCCTTCAATCTTGTATTTATCTCCTTCTACTGTACATGTGTAACTATCTTGTTCAGTGCCATCACATCCTATGATGTACTCGTCTTGTCCATCGCAACCTGAACTTATCTCTTCTAAAGAAGTTATTTCTGCATCTTTTATGCAGATAAATCCAGTATCGCCTACTTTATCTACGTATACAGTCTTTGTTTCATCCTGGGAAGTTAGGTCAATCCCTTTAATGATGAGTTGCCCAGCAGTTGAATCTTCTTCTTGTTTTATTATCTCTATCTTTGATAGGTCTAGTTTTGAATCTTTTGAGAAATCAAAGTTAAAGTCTACTATAGGCTCTGCTGTTTTCGTGTCTTTAAATGTAACTTCTTTTGTTCCGGTTATGATCTTATTTATGTTTTCATCTCCTTCTATCTCTAACTCTAATTCAATATTTGAATCTATGTGGGAAGCATTACCTTTGATGAAATCTTCTTCATCAGGAACATCATCTCCGTCTATGTTGTCCTGACAAGCATCTCCTATTCCGTTTGTGTCAGAGTCTAGTTGATCATTGTTTTCTACGAGAATGCAGTTGTCTTGTTCGTCAGGTATCTCATCACCATCTGAATCTCTTATTTTTATTACTGTGAACTGTATTGTTTCTTCGTCTATTAGGTTTCCGTCACTAACTGTTATTATTATGTTATGGATTCCATCACTATCTTTTCCTGGTGCGAAGCTAATGATCCCATCTGAGGATATGTCAAATAGCTCTGTGTTGTCTGAGAAAGTCAGTATATCATTATCCGGGTCTGTGGCATTGAGCGTTTTTTTGAATAGAGAGTATTGCTGTGCTTCTAAATTCCCTATTGGACTTAGTGTAGGTGGGTCGTTGTGGTAATCGTTTTCGCAGGTGCAGTTAGATTTGCATGTGTCATAAGTATGTTCATCATTATCATCACAATCTAAGTTAGTCTCGCATGTTGCGTTACAGTTTGTTTTATCGCATGTGTGAACAAACTCATATGTTCCTTGTGAGCATTGATCTATCCCTGCGCATATTGATTGGTATGCAGGTGCAAAATCCAGTGTGAATGGATTATTATCTGGGTCGCTTGTACATTCTGATACTTGCGATAAGTTGTATGGGTTGCAGTCGTTGTTTTGTGTTTCGTCATACATCACTTCTCCATCAAAATCACATGCAGAACAGATTCCTGCATCATTTCCGAAGG
>JAYEIZ010000093.1:0-3521 GCA_034660355.1 Nanobdellota archaeon | reverse complement strand
ATCTGTATCCTCATACCATGTTGGTTCTGAAACACAATTTGGATAAACAGGATTATTAGGATCTAAGCAAGGTTTTAAAGGGTCTAAATCTGAGCAAGTGCATCCTTCATCTGTTGTTCCATCACAATCATTGTCTACAAGATCACATTGTGCAATTTCTGGTGAGATTTCACCGCAAGTGCCACAATCATTTAATGGTGCGCCGCCTTCACAGCAGTCTTGTACATTAACAGGACAATCAGAGCATCCAATGCCCTCTGAACCGCAATAGTTTTCACAAGAAGAATCGCAGCATCTCCACTCATTATCCCTTACCTGTCCGCAATTTTCGCTTGCACATTTGTACGGCCTATTTGGATCACAATTCTCACCATTGGCAAACCCGCACCGCCCATACTCATTACATATATATTCAAATCCATCTCCACCATGTAGGTTTTGACAATAACTATTGCCGTCTTCATCTATTTCATCATCACAGTCATTTTTTATGCCATCACATATATCTTCTGCATTGGGGTGCACTGCTGCGTTTGTAGGATCGCAATCTAGTGAACATTCCCAAGAGTTAAACCAACATCCTAGTAGGCAAACAACATGGTCTGGGTAATCATCACCATCTTCGTCGCAATAGCTTTCACAATCTGGATCAGCTGTTCCATCACAATTATTATCTAATCTATCATAGGCTATGCCAGATGTTTCGTCTTCACAGCTTTCAGTAACCGGAAGAGTTTCTCCTATGCAAGATCCCCAATTACCATTTGAACATGTTTGAACTCCGCTCTTGCATTCTCCTATATCTCGGGTATTTACAGGACCGGTATAACATGATTGGGTTAGAGCATTGCCATTACTACCTTCATCAATTGAACCGTCACAGTCATTATCTACCCTATCACAGGTTTCTGGAGGGTTAGATGCTCCTATGCATTCACCAGCACAGTTTGTTGTTCCTGTGTCACCGCAACCACAAGGTGTTGGGCTGGCACAAGAGCCAACTTGCACTGAAGTCGTAACAGAGTTTCCAGTAGAATCAAAAGCTGTTGCTCTTAATGAATGACTGGTAGAGCTTAGGTCTATAGTTATTTCTTTATTCCAAGTGACTGATTTATCGCCATCAGGAGGATGCAAGTCATCAGCTAAATCCCACTCTTGGTTGTTATATCTTAAAACAACCTTAGTTACTTTATCATTGTCAGTTGCGTGTCCTTCAACCCATATTCTACTTGAGCTAAGTGTTTCAGTTGAAGATGGAAAGTCTATGAATGATCTAGGATCTTGTTTATCTAAGCAGCTAATTCCGTCTTGTGTGAAAGTATCTTGGCATTTCCATCTGCATGGTGTTGTGAGTGTTGCTGATAAATCATATTGCCATCCTGAACTTAGTAAGATGGGGTGACCTTCGGTTGTTGTTGTTTTACCAATAATTGCATTAGCCCCATTGGGTTCTGTTCCAGTACAACTATTAGCTGCACAACTATTAGTGTTTTCAACTCTAGAATAACCTGGCTCGCACCTCCATTCACAAGCACCTATTGTACCATCAGATGGATAGGCCCACTGTTGGGAGTTGCTGATAGTGGTGCTTTTATCTGGCCCGAACTCAGCATACTCTATGGTTGGTTTTTGAGCACATTCGTTTATAACGCAGCTAGTACCATCTTGATGATAGCCCGGATCGCATATCCATTGGCAATTGCCTGGTGTGCCAGAATCAATATTTCTCCAGGAAGTATCTCCTGTGTGACCGGTCAGGTAGCTGGGTAATCCGAATGTAGTGCCTATTATAGTGGTAGGAGCAGTTCCTCCGCAATTGAGAGTATCTGGAAGGCAATTATAGCTTGTACCATCTTGATGATAACCAGAATTGCATCTCCATTTGCATGCTCTCAATGTTCCAGTAGATTGATAGCCCCATAGTTGATAGTTTGATGTGACATGGTCATTAAGAGATGTAGTGCCTACACCAAAGGAAGCATGAGATATTATTGGTTTACCTGCACAATGGTTGATCAGACATGCATCATTTTCTAAATGATATCCTGAATTACAAAGCTCGCAGCCACTTACAGGGCATGATGGGAATTCGCCTGGAGCTGTTTCTGTTATTGCTGCAGTTTTTCCATCCCCATTCTCACACTCTGCAGTGCAGTTCTTTGTAATAGGAACATGGTATTTTACTAATACGTATGTTGTATTAGGGGGAGCACCAGCTTTATCATATGCTCTTGCATTTATTCTATAAAAAGGGCCTTCTTGCAAGGTTATGATTTTACCCCAATAGTCATTTCCGTTTAAGTCTTGCGTTAAAGTTGTGTCTTTCCATTCTGTATTTCTATAGTTTATCTGAACTTTTTCTATTCCGCTACTATCAAAAGCGACCACTCTAACTTCTATTTCATCTGTCATAAAGACGTCTCCTGTTTTTGGAAAAATTATGTTGATAGAAGGAGGAATTACGTCAACTCCAGCCAGTAATGCGCTTTGTTGAAAATCAATACTCTGAGAATTACCCCATACTTGCCTGTTTCCATCAATAGCTGCAACGCTTATGAATATTTTGTTTGCGCTTCTAGGGAGGTAGTTTAGGTCAATATAGAGCTGTTTGTTGTATGTCTTTGCCCAGAAATAACCACCTAGTTCACCAAAGTTTTGATCAGCTCTGACATTAACAAAATAAGGGATGTTATCATCTTGAGAAATCCAACTAACTCTTATCTGATTGTTCTCTATTGAGGGTTGAGATAAAGAAGGTGGAGAAACTGCAAATACACTCATACTTAGTAGAATAATAATAGAGCAAAATATAGATAGAACCTTTAAACTACCTCTTTTTGGCATGTTAATTAGTTTATTATAAATAGTATTTATTAAGTTTGCGTTTTTTAAAATGTTTTATTATAGAAAGTCAACTTTTGCCTTGAAGCTCTTTTCTAACTTTTCCTACTTCATCAAGAATTTCCTGTTTGCTACTTCCAGAATATTCTAAGAATAATTCTTCAGAAGAATTCCCATTTCTACTGGCATTTGCTTCAACATAACCAACATAGGTTTCCACTTCAACTAGGCGGATATTTGAAAGTCCTGGTTTGTTCCCATCCCTAAGTGTCCTGGCTCTGGAAAGTCTCATAGGGATAGCAGTAGCGTATCCTTTAGCAGCAATCTGGGCAGACCTTTCTGTTATGTCTATTGGTGTCTCTGTATCACTCATTCTTATTCTTGATGCATAAATATCTGCACTATGTAATGAATGAACCATAAGAACTACCTTACCTAAACCTGCATTATAATCTGCCCTTCTAAATGCATCATCCAATTCTTCTTGGGAGTTATTGCCCATTTTAGCTCGTAGTTACAATGGCTTATTTAAACCTTTTTGTAGCGACTAATGAGTGTGCGATTTCAAAACTCTGTCACACCCTTTAGATTAAACCTTGTGACATAATTTTGAAATCATTTCTGAAAATTAAAAACAAATAGTCTATTTCTTTCTTTTGCCAGTAATGGCGGAGGAAAAA
>JAYEIZ010000092.1:0-14161 GCA_034660355.1 Nanobdellota archaeon | reverse complement strand
TTAGTCTTTCTTGTATGGTGTTGTTTAGTATTTGTTGATTTGCAATGCGGACAAGAGAACATATAATCACCTCAAATATTTTTATGGAAGATGTTATTAATATAGTTTTCGGAGACTAAACGGTATCGGTTTTTGACAAATAAAAAAGAAATTTAAAATAAAGAATTAAATGTCTTTTATAGCTTCAGTTGTTACTACAAATCCTGCCTCACCGTCTGCCAAGTTTGGAGCGTCAACGAGTTTTGCAACTCTTGTGCCCTTCTTACCTTTTCTTAAGTATATCCTAAAAGCAGAGTTGTGTGCAACTATATGGCCGCCAATAGCTTCAGTTGGATCACCAAAGAAGGTGTCTGGTTTTGCCATAACTTGGTTAGTAACATACACACATAAGTTATTGGTTGAAGCTACCTTTGATAGGACGTGCATGTGCTTGTTTAATTTCTGTTGTCTGTCTGCTAATGTTCCTCTACCGACAAACTCTGCCCTAAAATGCGCTGTTAGTGAATCAACTATTACAAGTTTTACATTTAATCCTTGTTTTTTGATTAGGTCTTCTACTTTTTCAGCTAATAACATTTGATGGTCTGAGTTATATGCTCTTGCCACTTTGATGTTTTTTAATATATCATCTGGATCTAAGCCTGCTCCTTTTGCAAATTCAATTATCCTTTCTGGTCTGAATGTGTTTTCTGTATCAATAAAAACAGCAACCGCAGTTGGATCCATCTTTTGCACATTAACAGCTAACTGATGTGCTAACTGTGTCTTGCTGGAACCATATTGACCAAAACATTCTGTTATGCTGCCTGTTTCGAATCCTCCACCCATTAGATTATCAAACGCTTTGCTGCCTGTAGATAATCTTATAATATGCGTTCTTTTTTCTAATAGGTCAATGCCTGATTCAAAGCCCATTTCAAGTGATGCTCTTGCGGTAGCTATTACCTTTTTAGCAGCTGACTGAGCCATCCCTGTAACCTCTATCAATTCACCTGGCGTTGCTACTGCAACAGCCATTAAATCATTATAACCTACTGATTGTAATTTTTCAACAGTAGCAGGGCCCACCCCTGGTAAGTCATTCAATGTTTTTTCGTTCTTCTCTTCTTTTACTGTTTCCTTATCACTTAAGATTACTAATCTTGAGTCCATACTTTTTTTGTATTTACACTCTACTACTTCTCCCGGTTTAATATTATGTGTCTTTCCTTCATCATCTTTGAAGCCAAGGGTTCCATCTCCAGTGTTTTTTACTTTGTCCATTTTTTTATCCTCTTTACTTTCTTTCTTTTTCATTGTTACCACCCTACATAACTATCTCTTCTTCTATTTTTTTAGAATTAGACTCAATTTGAGGTGTATCTTGTCCTTTTAGGACAAGATACTCATAAGCTTTTTGCAGAACTAAAGAAGCCTTTGGCAAATCGTTAAGTCTTAAAGAACTAGATGTTTGCCAGTTGCCGTCTTTATCGGTGTATCTGCGTTGTAGAGTTATGGTTCTAAACTCTACTGCCTCACCAGTTTTCTTATTTTTGCCATCATTTTTCCAAATTGTAGCACTTATGGCACCTGTGCTAATCTTTTTTTCTGGCAATTTTTTGCCAGTATCTTCTGTATTTACTTCACTCATTTAAAACACCTCTTGCTTTCGCGTCTTATTTCAAACTTACCTTATTTAGGAAGAACTGAGCTTCCGGTAAGTGAGGTAGCTGCTATTTTTTCAACAGCTAACTATAGTAAGGCATAGCTAGTTTATATACCTTGCGGGAGAACATGGCAAGTGGCAAGTGAGGTGTTGATTTTGCCTTTAGAGGTCTTAAAAACCGAGAATTTTGGCGAATTAGAGTTGGCAAGTGAAGTATTATTTTCAATATTGAAAGATATTATTATACTAATTTCAACACTATTAAAATAATGAGGGCTGCAAATATCCCACTCTCTATGAATGATCCTGTTTTTAATGGGCCTGCTACTCTCTTTTGAATTAATGGATAAAACCATTTGATTCCGTTTTTTGTTAGTGAGTCTAATAGGAGGTGCAGGGAATAACCAATAAACACAGCCATGCTTATCAGTTTTTGATCAAAAATAAAGAATATAGTGGAGATTAATAGCGGAAGATAGATTGTATGAAAAATATTTCTATGTCCGAATATAATCGCAAAGTAAGAAAATGGTTTTAATTTTTTATAGACTTTACTCGTGCTTCTATCTATATCAGGGAATATTGAGAAGAAGATTAATACAATGATAAACAGAATCTGATTTTTTATATCAAAGAAATCAATTAAATATAAACTAATTAGAAAGCCGAAAGCTAAATGAGTCCCAAACAACATCTTAAATCTCTTCGACTGTAGGTAACTTTTCAGATGATTCTTCTTGTGCTTTTTCTTTCTTTGTATTGTTTTCAAACTCTTTTTTCAACTTATCAATCTCTTCTCCAGGATCAGGGTTTGGGAATACTAATCTTGCAACAAACTCTAACCTGTCAAACATATCATTCTTATTTACTCTACCAATAATCTTTATTATTTTACCCACTAAGCCAGCTTTTACCTCTTCAAATTTTTCAGGATTATCTTTATACCCTAAAATTTGTTCTTTATTCAACTCTAATAAATTTTCAGCTTGTTTTGTAAAAAATACTGTTCTTATAGTTTCGCTTCCGTCGTCTAAGACTAGATTTACAACATATGAATAATTTGGGTTTACTATATTGTGTTCCTCACAAAAGAAGCCTCCATCTCTTTGCCTTGCTCTTTTGTTGCATTCAGGACATACCTCAAAGAACCTAGGTTCAAAAGCCTGTACAACAGTTCCTAGTAACTCAATATCCTTATCATTTTCTTTTAATTCTCCAATCTTTTTTCTTTGTGAGGTATATTTCTTTACCTCTCCAACATTTTCACCTTCTGGGTTGGGTATGAGCTTGCTACTTTCGTTTAAATGGACTTCTAATCTATTGTTATTCTCTCTTACATACCCCCCTATGACCTTTACAGTGAGATCTTCCTTTAATTCATTTAATAAGTCTGTTTGGCTTCCCCATAAAACTATTCTTATTGAGCCCGTTTCATCTGCTATGACAATACTGGCTACTTTTCCAGGGGTTCCATCTTTTCTTTGAAACTCACTAATTCCAGAGATTTGTTGTATTTTGCCTACAGTTTCTACATCCCTCATTCCTGCCAGAACGTTCTTTATCTGTAATTTTCCAGATGTTTCTTCAAGTAGCTTTACTCCTAGTTCATTAGCAATGATATGGGCAGCACCCTCTTTAGAAATAAGGCCAGAGAGCTGTTTCATCTTGTCTTCGATCTTAGAATTAAGCTCTTCTTCACTGATATCTGTCTTTTCCTTTATTTTTTCAATGATTGTAGATAATGGGAATTTAATCATGATGGAAAGGATTCTGCTTTATTATTTAAATAGTTTTATGTTTTAGAATATAATGGTTTTATTAGATAGTGAGTTCTATCGGATTTATGGGTCTATTGTATGAATTGCCTGCTTTATCTTTAGCTATGATGTAGAACCAGTATTTTTGCCCACTCTCTAATTTTTCAGAGTTTATTTTCCATTCTGTTTTTGAATCATCGTCATACGAAACTGTTGCTATTTTATCAATTTCATCTATATAGTTAGGTTTTAATGACCTTACATAAATTCCATAATCAGCTATATCTGAAGCCATGTTCTTTTCCCATACAAGATATTTAACTTTTTTGTCATTAGCTTCTTCTTCTTCTTCTTCTTCAATTCCTATTATTTTAGTATTGGGTGGGGGAAATATATCTTTAAAGCTAATGCCAAATCTCAAGATAAGCATTTTTTCATAGTAAGGATTATTAAAAGAGTCTTCTTCAATATCAAATAATAATATGTATTTATCTTGTTCAGATATTGATTTTATCTTATAATTTTCGATATGTTCAATCTCTTTCTTTAATCCATCTACGTCAGAGCATGTTGTTAGGTCATCATCATCAACCTTCCTGCTTCCTTCTATCAAACATTCTCTTATATTGTCTCTTATCTCTTTAGCACTACTTACGTGTTTGTTAA
This sequence comes from Nanobdellota archaeon, assembly GCA_034660355.1. GTDB lineage: Archaea > Nanobdellota > Nanobdellia > Woesearchaeales > JACPBV01 > JAYEIZ01. Next base: position 10,093 of record JAYEIZ010000092.1, on the reverse strand, counting down.
ATTTGCCAATAAAGTTGTAAGAGATATGTATTTTGAATGTAGGTTTTAAAGAATAGATAGTAGTATCTTTTTTACATCTTTTTTCTTCCCATACGCAGTTTATATTGCAAGGATCTAAGTTACAATATTCTTGGTTTATGTATGCATTACACTCTTCCTTTTTAGGGCAGGTACCACAACTACTGAAGGCTCCCTTTGAAAAAAACGCTACATGATCATCTTGCTTTAAACATTCTTGTTCATCATTAGGTAATGTAGGTATTGTTTTTTCTCTATAAGTTTGTCTATCTATTGGTAAGATTATATCTCTTATGGCTGTTGCCGTTATTACTGTACTATTCAATTCCTCTTTTAGATATAACTCATAGTTTTCTTTAGGTATTGATCCATACTTATTGAGGTAATTGTCAATTTTCTGATTAAAGAACTTATCAAAGCTTATTGCAAGATCCTTTTCTGAAGGATAGCACGATACGTCTTCATCCTGATTAGTTGCGTCATTGAGTATAACATTTTCCCACATAGAGTATTCTCGTGATCCGTCAGACCTCTTATTACATATTGGCTCGTTGAAGTAACCTCCTTTTTCTGTAAATTGGTAGATAGAATCATAACTAGAGTATTTTCCTGCTTGGTCAATATAGAACATTATGTGTTCGCCTTCTTGATATTTCTCGATAAGCTGTATTTGTTCTTCTCCAATCTTTTTTTCATGCGTGGTTTTATTAAAGGCGGCCATGAGAGCGACAATTAATACAAGTATAGTAAGTATAAGCATAGTTACACTAAAAACTACCCCTTTTTTGTTATGTTTCATCATGGACCACTCGATGCTCCGAGATCTTGTGAGATCGTTTCTTCTTCAGTAAGGCCTCTGCCTTCTCCGTAGGAAAGAAATATTTTGACTGATGGAATTAAGGTGTTATAGTTAGGAATATTTATTTCTGAAATGCTATCCTCATTAATGGCAATATCTTCCCGCGAATGCATTTGCAGTTTTAATCCTAAAGAACCAGGTGTCCAATAGAATTTTTCCCCTTTTTCAACAGAATCATACTCTTCTTTATCATATATCAGGATTGAATAGAATGCATTCCCTCTACCCAGAAGTTCCTGAGTTTTTTCCTTTAGTAGAGTATAATCTTCTTGATTAACAGACTTCACTATTAAGTCAGCAACAATAATATAATCTCCTTCAACATTTACAGGAGTTCTAAGATAATTCAACAGAGCTATGTCGGCTGCTGTTGATTGAGAGCTGCTTTCTATCTCAAAAACACTTAGGCTGCCTACCATACCAAAAAGTATGTAGAATATAAATGCTATAAAACCGAAAGCTATGAATGCTATTAACAAAACTGCAGGGTTTGCTACGAATCCTTGTTTGTTTTTTGTTATCTTCATTTTATCTATTCGGAATCAATACAGTAATGTTCAAAAAACCAGGTACAATATCATTTTCTTTTTTTATTAAGACATTATATGCCCTATTTCTACCTTGTCTTGCTCCTTCTCCTGCAATTACTCCTGCTTTGTACCATTCTACCCATTCTTGGTATTTTTCCTTGTTATAGTAGATTGAAATCTTCTTAGGATTGTCTTTTTCTTCTAGGCTCAATTCAGCAGCAGCCCTTGTATTCTTATCACCATAATTTACAGAACCCATAAGCAAGCTTTCTATCTTATCAGAGTCACTGAAACTTTCGAAATCAATAATGCCGGGGTATAATCTATCTATCCCTTCATCATAGAACCATAGCCCATTATTGCTGTATAATATCCTATTGAATAATATTTCACTTTCAACTGGGAATGTATTTATTGATTTTTCAATGCGCACTATGAAAATTACAAATATCGCTATTGAGATTACAAAGACTATTTCTAATACATGGTACAATGTGTTGAATGATATCAGATCTGCTTTTTTATTCTTTAAAAATTTATTATTCATAATAATCTTTTACTCCTTGGTGTATTTTACCTGCTATCTGGAATATAATCTCTGTTTTTTGAAGTTTCATACTCTTATCACTTTGTATGTTCCCTATTTCGATTACAATACTTATCTTTTCATTATTGAGAATTTGTTGGTAATCTCCCTCTACATGTTCTGGATTTACACTTATTATGTTTCCCCCTGTGAAAATATCCTTTAATTCATTTTCAGAGAAAATGTTATTTATTATTAAACATCCTAGTTTTTCACGTTTTATTACTAGATCTTCTTCTCCAATTGCAGAGACAAAAATCTTAATGTTGTTGTTTTCACTTGAGTAATTTCCCATATGTATGCTTATGATTGTGTTGCTCGTTTCTACCAGTTCATTAACTTGGGCAGCATCTTTTCTTGTTTGTTCTTCAATACTTCTTCCTATGTTTTCTCTGGTTGTATCTGAATTTAGAAATTTGTTATTTAGGGAAAACCCTATTGAACCAACAATTACGTTTTCTTTTAGATTGCCATTAGTAAAACCATCATCATTGCCGTGTCCTGAATCAATTAATAATCGCTTGTTCTCCCAATCAGGATCAGTACTTATGATATTCTTACATTTTAATAGTTTTAGTCGTGGTTCTAGTTTATCAGATATTTGGAAAAGATAGGGTGTTTTTTGGAAAACTATCTTATTGTTATTTGTTATTTTTCCACTTTCAAATCTATAGTCTAAATCTTTTGCGTAGAAGTAGCCAAAAGGCAACTCACTATCGCGTTCAAACAGGTTTACTTTATTATTACTAAAATCTATAATGAATTTACTTAGTTTATCTCTTTGATACTCAATGTATAAGTTGTTAGGTGAAGAATAGGCAGCATTTGCCATAAATGCTATGTCGCGTGAGAAATAGAATTTATCAAAAAAGGTATCTGTAGTTACAGAATAAACATAACTGGTCATTGCAGATATTGCACCTATAGCTACTATTATTTTTATTAGTATAAAGTAGCTTTCAATATCGCCTGTTGCTTTTTTATCAGAACAAATACCTCTTTTTTTCATATATTTATTTTACCCCTTATTTTTTAGAATTTTAATGTTAGCCATACTTTTTGTACATTGTGTTGTATCTTTCTTGTGTGATTATTCCTTCGTGTTCTGGAGCTATAAAAATATAAGTCTTATCCTCGTCTTTGAATTTTTCAATATATAGTTTTCTACTTTTAAGATCCTTATCCCAAAAATGATTGTCACATTGACCGTAGATGTAAAAAAATGAATATTCAAAATTAGGGGCAACATTGGAGTAATCAGGTAGGCCTATTTTTTGCCCTACTACATTCTTCCATATCTCAGAAGGATAATTATAGTTCGAATTATCATCCAAATATGCTGTGGTTATATAATCAACTTCAGATAAAGCTATGCATTTTATCAATTCCACATTATATTCGTCTCCGTCCATGAAATCATCGTTATTATCTCCAAAAATACAGATACAAGCAGAATCCTCGCATTTTCTACCTTCTGCACCATCCATAAAATTTGGCTTTCTAACTTGCTCTGACCCGCAGCCATCACTTTCCTTTTTATCATCCCATTCTTTATTAAATCCAACAACTACAAAATCAGGTGGCAGATAGAATGGAAATGCCCTTTGCGCAGAAAAGTCAGTATCATCTCTTGAAAGAGTGTCAATCTTGTTTGACAAAGCAACCATGTTATTTATGGCAAATTCCTCGTTCTTCTCACTAAAATATAAGGTTGTAAATATTCCTGCAACAACAAGAATTAATATTATCACGACAGCTGCAAGTATGTAACCTATCAATTCAGTAGGGGCTAAGGTTCTAATATCTGCTTTCTTGCCTAAATTCCTAAATTTCATTTATTTAATGATATTTAATCTATTACTTTATAACTTTTTTGATATTTTAGATAAGTTATTTCTCGAGAATTATCCTTTCTTTGTTTTAAACATATTGAGATAGGAGTTAATTAGCTTTTTGGGCCCATATTCTTGATCATTTTCTTCTGTTTCACAATATTTATTTTGATCTTCAGCAAGTTCAGGGTCGTTCCCGCCTACTCCATTGTTTCCACAGCATATCTGCCATCTAGTGGATTTAGCTTTTAGATATGGGAAGTTATCTCCATCTTTGTCTTCTACATCATCTCCGAAGTTAGGTGTTCTTGGACAATTGTCACAACTATCCGGCAATCCGTCTTCATCCCAATCAGGGTATGATGAACCATCTAATTGGCCTTTATCACCTTTGGCTTTGCACCCTTCCAATCTTTGTTCTACCAAGCTTTTAGTTGTTTCTTCTGAAAAACCAGCAAATAGATTTCCAGCAGTGAATGTCCATAGTACAAAAAATAGTGCTGCAATTATCATTAGATTCATCATCCAAGGCATCCCACCTTTTTTATGGAGTGATTTCATCAATTATCCCTCTTCAATACAACAAACTTTGTTGTCTTCACAGCCAGGTAAAGCACTTTTTTTACCTTCGCAACTTGTTAGATCCGTACATTTTCCACCTATACTTTCACAAGAGGTACTTTTTGAGTAAGCTTGGTTGTATTTAGCCATGTAAAAACCTATAAAAACTAAAGCTATAAGTGCAAGTGCTAATAAAATTATCATGTTAGTAGCTAAACCATTCTTTTTCATATTAACTTAAAGGTATGCAACATTGTCCGGGGCTTTTCCCATCTTTATCAACAACGTATTTATCCACAGCTTCATCAAATCTAGCTGCATTACAATCATTAGTAAAAACCTTAATTGGCTTATCATCAGGACAATTTCCTATATTTGCCAAACAAATTCCTTCTCTTGCGCTGCAATCAGTAGTTTTAGTAAATTTACCAACCTCAGTTCTAAAAATAAATGCAAGTGATATTAGTACTATTATACCAATAGCAGCTACAATAATAATATTAATAGACAATCCTTGTGCTTTTTTCTTCATTTTTTGATTTAATGTATTTTTATATTTAAATGTTAGTGGTTTGATTATAACAATCCAGGTATAACTCTGGCTGTGTCTGGGTCAAACAATTTACTTTGATGCTTTGCTTCTATCTCTTCAATGAGTTTCTTTGCTTCCTCTATTTTTGTATTACATTCTTGTTCTATTTGTTGTTTAATACTTTCGTATTCTATAGGTTGGTTGCATAATTCTTGTAATTCTTTCAAGTCTTCCTTGGCATTATCTTTTAGGGGGCCTATTTCATAGGCTTCAATTGCTGGGTCTAGTGCTTCATTTTTAGTTGTTTGAATCTTCCCGTATAATAAATCTATACTTTGGGTATAGGCAACTTTTATTTTTGGTTTTAGGTTATTTGTGTTTATCTTATTTGAATCTTTTCCGAGTATATCTTTCATGAATGTCAGGAGATTTAGGAATTCTAGCCCATCATGAATTGATGATTCCTTAATATAAGAATTAAAAGAGTCCAGCATCTCTTTTTTGAATTCTTTTTCTTTCTCTGGAAAGCACTTTTTCAAAGATTCATATGTCTTCTTTGTGTTAGTGTATCTTCCTTGCGATGCTGCATTTTTCAAATCATTTGATTGCTCAGAGTATGTAGTTCCAGTTTCTGTGCATTTCTCTTCTCCAATCCCTAGTAAATCAAAAAAAGTATCTTTAGCAACTCCCAACTTAGGCCAAATCGCTACCAGTATCAATGCTAAAAATAACACAGCAATGATGATTTTAATATTAAAAAATGGCATCTCTGCTTTTTTGTTTGGCATCTTTTTACCACCTGTCGAATATATTTCCTATGCTCGAAAACATCCCTTTCTTTACAGCATATATTACACTAAGAGAGAAAAGCAATATTGCTAATACTATTAATAGTCTTACTAACCACCAAGGCATATCTCCTTTCTTATTCTTAAGAATATCCATTAACATCATACGGTTTCACCTCTTGCAGGCAAGATATCACATCTTAAGTCTTTTAATATATCTGCTTTATTTGGAACTAGGAAAATACCTGCATCCCAATCAGCACTTTTATCACTTCCAGTCTTGTAACCTATTAATCCACCTGTAACTCCCCCTCCAAGAGCAACTCCTGTTATTACTAAGGAGCCGCCTCCTGTAAATGGAACTAGAACTAGACCTAAAATTGTACCTCCTACAACTCCTGCGCCAGTTCCTCTTAATGAGTTTAACCATTTTGGCCAATAACCTTTTTTCATAAAAACAGAAACAGTCATATAATCATATTCAGTGTTTATAGCATATTCCTCCTTTAAATCACTGTAAGATAATTCCTTATCATTCACTATAGTAACATATTCTTTATTTCCCAATTCTTCTTTAAGTGCTTTCATCTCTTCTCCAAACACAGTATTGTCAGTTGTATAACCTAATAGGTACTCAGTTATATAAATATTCTTATCACCTATGACATTTCCAGCCCCTATTTCATTCACTTTTTTTGTTTTCATATATTCTACATATTCAGGTACAGTTATTTTTTTATCTTTGGATTTAAATCTAAGATATTGGCCAGGCACACAATATACTTGTTCTTCTGTTTCAGTTGAAAACATCTCTTTTTCTCCCTTAGATAAATCACTCCAATCCTGAACCAGGGCTACTGATAAATCTTGAATCTCTTCTCCTTTCTTTATGTCTTTTTTTATTATTGGAAAATTAAGTTCATCAGAGAAATCTAGGCCTGCGAGGTGCGCTTCAGTGTGTTTCTTAACACTTTGCCTTCTAATCTCCCGTAGTGAGTTTTCTTCTAGACCTTCTTTGAAATAAGAATAGCTATAGCTAAATGTAACAAGCAGCGCTAAAAAAAGTATTAAGCCAATTAAGTACGATTGTGAATCTGCTTTTTTGTTTTTCATGCTAATTTACAATTACTTCACAATATTGCCCTTTTTCTATAATTGATTCTTTATCTTGAATTTTATATTCTATTTCAATTTCCTGAGCAATATCAAATTGGGGCGGTATCACTTTTATAGAGCCTACTCCATTGCAATCTTCACATTCAGAGAATGGATTTATATTAATAGGGTCAAACATAAGAACTCCTGCTGCAACGCCTCCGCCAATGAGTGTAGCTGCAGTGCCTGCTACAGCAATAAACACTCCTCCAATTAATATCTTCCCACCTATACTGCTTAAAGGTACGCCTATTATAACTCCCACCCCACTTAAAGATATTAGAATCCCTATTACAGTTATTAAAGCGCCAACAACAATGAAACCCCATGAAAAAATAACTTCAGCCATATCCTTGTCTTCAAACTTATATAATTTCAACATTATAGCAGTATCTTCTGTAACAAAATAGTTTCCCATGTCTTCTAATTCATTGTCTGTGAATTCTGCTTTAGATTTGTAAATAAAATCATAATAACTCTTGCCATTTTTGTAATCATTATCTATCATCCAAGGTATTGGGCTGCTAATAACTCCATCTCCCCCTCGTTTCTGAGCTAATTTCTCATCTGAAAGCGATTCTATGTAATAATTCTGCAATTTTTCATCAAACTTTATTGTACTACAAATCATACAATAAGAAGTATCATCATTATCCCAGTTAGAGAAAGGATCTATGTCACCTTTACCAACCATTCTCCAGCAAGCTGCCATCTCATTTGCAATTATCCTGCTTGCCATATCTTGGTTTATTAGTCCTTTCTCAACTACGTCATCATACTTTATCACTAAGTCTGGCAGTTTATCTCTTCTGCAGTTTTTTAGTGAAGTTATTCTGTGCCCTGCTGTTAGAAGTTTTGATCTATCTGGAAATTCTTTTGATAAGGCTGCTTTTGTAATATCGAATTTGCATGCTTCCTTTCCGATCTTATCTTGTGCTTCTGAAACAAAATAGTATACGGCGCCCCCTAGAGTAAGCCCACTAGCAACTAAGACTATATACAAAACTAGAGTGCTTGCTTCAATTGCTGATTTTTTGTTCTTTTTCATTGTGGGAATATGTTAGGGATAAGTACCTTAAACCAAATATACATTAATATGGAAAAAATGAACACGACTAATATGAGTTGGAGTAATTTTGTTTTTTCTAGCCCTTTTTTATCTAATTTTATCATAACTTTATTTTAGAAAGGATTCTATTTAAATCTTTTTATAGCTAACCTACACAGCATGCTATATTTGGCGCTTCACAGTCTTTCCATTCGCCAACATTCGCAGGTATAACTCCTATGTCGCTTTGTAAGCAGCATTTATTATTTGTGCCTGGCAGTTTGCATGTCTTTGTTGATGCAGTTTTATCTGTTTTTCCAATCTTTTCAGAGAAAGAGAATGTTAAAAAAAGTACAATTGCCACTATTACAAAAAAAGTGATTACCGAAATAATTGTCATATTAGAAATTCCTTTTTTGAAAAACATATTAAAAAAAGAAAAAAATTAAGCGGTTGCTGGAACCCAAGTACATGTGTTTGTTGGGCAAGTAGCTTCGCTTTTGAAAGCACTGCAGGTTGCGCCACCTTCACACGTTCCTGTTGGTTTACAGCAGATTTCACCTGTTTGTACATTTGTGTATTTTCCAAATATAGGTGTAAACCCATCGCCGCAGCTGTCACCTGACTTTATCACTCCGCCAGATTCTTCACATGTCTTGTCTCTTGTAATGTCTGTTAGCCCTTGGCTGAAAACACCCATTCTTCCGGTGAATATAGCCCATAGAACTACTAATACAATAAGAACAATAGCTGCTATTATTATTGTGTTTAAGCTTAATCCTTGACCCTTCTTCATAGAGATGCACCTCTTTCTTTATTATTAAATCTAATTATACCTTACATTTAGGTTAAGTTGTATTTAAAACTTTCGATAGTTTTAGACAATCAAATTAAGGGATAAACTAACAGACAACAACAATGGCGATGGCGAGCCGAGGGTTGGCTCCGTTGGAGTGGCGAGCAGCGAAGCGTCAGAAGCCGTTATTGTTGTTGTCCGTTTACCCAACAAAATACATTATAAGTAGTTTTCAATTTTATCTATCGCAGATATCTAAAGTTACAGATAAAACACTTTCTCCAGAAGCATCTATTGGGATTGGGTATGTTTTGTGCTTTTTTATTCTAGGGCATCCAGAACCCCAGGGCATATCTCCGTAATTGCCTGCTAACGGGGTGTCATGTATTAGAGAGTTTGAATGGTCATTAATCTTAGCATCGAGTTCATAGCCCACATTCCATTTGTCTAAGGTTGAGTTAAGAATATTTGTTGTCTTGATAGTTATGTAATCACAAGAGCGGTAACCCCCACTACATTCAAATTGTGAATTATCATCATCACGATACCTTGCACAATCCTGATAAAGTTCGGTAAATGTTAGATCATTACAATCAGGGGCAGTTGTTTTTAACAGAGTGCTTAGCATATTTGAAGCAAGCTCAGTGTGAGTGTATTCTTTTTTGTACTCTGTGGGTTGTTTTAGAACAACGAACCTTATAGCGAATAACATAGATATGGATATTAGTATTACAATAATTGCCAATCCCATTATTTCCATCTGACTTTTTTTAGTTTTTCTCATTTTTTATAGACTTCCACAACTAAGATGCCGAAATTATAATCTCTTGATGTGGCATTGAATAATGATATGGGTATGAAAGTAGCTATCTTATTTTTGTAGCCTGTGAGGTTATTTTCATATAGATCCCATGTACTGCTTGAAGGGAATACTTCATTTACGTATATTTTGCTGAATTCAAAGATATCATAGTAATATATATTGTTAGTTGCCAGTAAATCAGTAGATGCTTTTAGCTTGTATATATCAATACAGTTATCTACTCTAACATTCTCTTCAGAACATTGTAGTTCTGGCAGAAATGATGCTTTCTGTGCAATTCCAATAGCTTTTAGCTGAATGTTTTCTTCTTTTTCAATCTTAGAGCTACTTTGCATGATATTTGTGTAGAACACAAATCCAAAAATCACTAAAATAAAGAAAATGAACAATATTGCAATAGATTCACCCATCTGTATTTGTCCTTTTTTCATTGTTCTGAAGCAAGGATACTACACACGTTAGTGTGTAGAGGAATTGCGTAACACGAACCTTGCTTTCCTCCGTAAAGTTTTTCTACCATTTTGAATATAAAATATACGCGCGACGAAAACCGGCGCACGCACTA
>JAYEIZ010000091.1:0-3533 GCA_034660355.1 Nanobdellota archaeon | reverse complement strand
CTTCTCTTTTTATTGGATTCATTAGATTTCTAATGGCAAACTACCTTACTTACTTGAGAAATTGACAATTCAGAGATGATGAATTGTAGGATTAGAAGTCATATCTGATTAAATCCGTCATCTACTGGATATAATACTGATATGGAAGACCCCCATAATATTCGAAAGAAAGGAGTTCAGAAGAATCTAGAGATTGATGATTCCGACATTCCAATACACGAAAAACTTACAAAGGAAGAACATATAAAGAGAATAAAGAAGAAATAATCCTTATTCATCATCTCCAAAATCAGTTCCACCCCCAGCAGAACACCTCTGACAAAGCATCCCTTCTGTACTAAACCCTGAAGACTTAACCATAGTAAACTCTCTATTACAACAAGGACACCTTATAACTACTTCTTCAAAACCAACTACAAAATCATCTTTCTTAGAAACCTTACTTCTGGCCTTCTTCACAGCCTTATTAGCTCTCTTAGGATCCTTTGCAGGTTTTTTAACCTTCTTATTGCTGGTTTTTGCCTTTTTCTTCTTCTTCTTCACCATTTGATTCTCGATTCTGAAATATTGATATATTTAAATTTTATTCCGCGCTTCTAAGTAATAAAAATAACTCAATATAAACCCAATTTCTTACATAATTCTTATAGGAATATTTATTGCAGTAAATTATTTATATAAGAATAATCTATATAGTATTGGAGGTAAAAAAAATTCAAAAAAGTAAAAAACTTTTTAGAAGACATTGTCCAAAGGACAATAGACAATCTGGATATTGTTGTCTTAGCAGCAGGAACAGCATTATTAGCTCCAACTCCAGCAGGAATCGCAGCAATACTTGGAGGCGGCTACTTAGCAGTCCAGGCAGTAAAAGGCAACTATCCAGGATACAATGTACGTAGGATACAAAGACAACTAGATATTGAATCAGAAAGGTTTAGATATGGACTGACAGAAAAACTATTACGAAGAGGCTATGATTATCCTCAAGTTAAGAATTACCTCGACAATATAATAAGACACGATGATATTAAGAAATATTTAACTTAATTTTTTTCCTTCATCCCTTCAACTTCATCAGCTAATTTCTTAACTCTCTTACCTGCTTTTTCACCCAATTCTTTCCTAAACCTTTCAACAGTTTCTTCAACACTACCTTCCATATCACCAAAAATCAAATTATCTGCATGTGTAATAATCTTCTCTTCTCTAGAGACAGGAATATAATCACCAGAAGGCAAATCTAAGCTTTGTTCCTCAATATCTTCTCTAGAAATCCCAGCACCTAAATGCCTTTCAGCAACTGAAGCATAATCATCTAATCCCTCTTTTCTTAAAATCTTTCCACCATAGACGCCATGTTTTATTACATCTTCAACATTATTGCCTTTCGGTCCAATTTGAAACCTTCCAATATCATGCAACAAAGCCGCACCCTCTACAAAGTCTAAATCAATATCCTTGATATCTTTCGCAATACTCTTCGCAACCTTCCTAACAGCTTCACTATGCTCTAATATTTTCTTAAAACTATCTCCATCTCTGGCATACTTCTTCAACAATTTTCTTGCTTCTTCTAAGCTTAGTCTCTTCATAGAAAACAAAAAGAAGTCACACTATTAAATAATTTTCTAAAAAAAGAACTTTAAAACATTCCCTACGAATCCATAATTCATAGTCTTATATGAAACTATAACTGCACCTAATAAAATCATTAAGCTCTTTATTTTTTTTGAACTTCTCATTTTATTAAGTAATGAGGCAGGTATAGCCGACCTGCCTCAATATGAATTAGGGCATCTCTGCCCACCTCACCTCTTTCCCAGCAAGGAACAATGTGATAATAAAGAAAGGCTCCCCATAAAAGAGTGGGGGGTGGTAGAAAAAAGATTCATAGGGAGCCTTTTTGAAAACATAATACAATGCCAAAAATATCAATTCTTGACAATCTTCTTCTATACTGGAGGCGATTATAAATATTCTTTCCTAAACTCTTGCACCCACATCAACCCTATCCTTGTCATCTCTTTGTTAAACCTATCACTTATCTTGTAAGTTTTTCTGTAAAGGTCATAATCAATTATGCCCATGCTTTTCATTGGAGTCAATATCCTATCATAAAATTGCCTTTTATTATAACTGATCTTGACCTTTTTTCCTTTATATGGTTCTTCCATAATCTGATCAGTTATCATCTTCCCTTCATGCAACTGAGTTGCAAAAAAGCTCATCTCAGTTTTAGTAATCTCACCTTTTTTTCCCTTTATCATATCAACTAATAATCTAGCAACAATGACTTGTTGCTTAGTAGCAAAAATGACCTCATAGATGTCATCGGGTAAATTGAATCTATCAAATAGTATTACCATATAATCCGTATGAAAGAACTAGTATATAAATGTTTCTATTTTAGCAACTAGTATACAAATTTGTATATTAACTTATTTGAAGAAATTCTCAATTTTCTCCTTATACAATTTACTAATCTTCACATCATAGTCAGGGGGAAAACAATTATAGTACATAGGATTAGAGTACCTCTCATCTAGAAAAACTACAACACCCTTATCTGTCTCACTCCTGATACATCTCCCTGCATTTTGTATGGTTTTAATCATAGCTGGAAAGATATACCCATACTCCCATCCTTTACCGTACTTAACATCATAATAATCTATTAATTCCTTTACTTCTAAAGTTGGCCTATCTAGTGGCAACCCAACTACAACAACACATTTCAAGAAATCTCCTGGCAGATCAACACCTTCACCAAAACTTCCAGCAGTAACACCCATCAAACAAGCACCTTCTTTCTTATAACCTTTAAACTCCTCTAACAATTCATGTTTCTCTTCTTTTGTCAATCCTTGTTTCTCAGTCAAGATAGTTTTATCACACATACCTTCAAAGTAAGGATACACACTATTCCTCAAATTATAACTTGGAAAGAAAATTAAACTATTTCCAGGCACCAAATTAACTACTTGGCTACTAACTTTTGCAATCTTCTTAAACTCTTCTTCATTCCTGCGAGTAAATTTTGTAGTTGTTTCAGGCACAACTAAACTTAATCTATTCTTTGGTGGGAAAGGACTCTTAAACACCTTTTCCCTAACATCATTAAACCCTAAAATATCCCTATACATAAAAGTAGGGGTTAATGTACCACTCATACAAACAATAGAATGCGCTCTGTCTATAACCTCCTTAGTAATCAAAGAAGGATCTAAGCACTTATAGGACAATGTAAGATAAGGCTCTCTACTTCCCATTTTCATACTTAATATCCTTGCAAAACCCCTATCTTCTCCTTCCCATGCTTCTAAAAAACTTCCCACACTTCCAACATAACTCTGTTTTTGTTTCTCTCTTATCTCATCACCTGCAAAACTTAGTTCAGATATTGCTTCATCATAATCCTCTATTTTACTAATGAAACGCGGTAAAATTTTAATAAAAAAGTATTTATTTTTTCAATCAAAGTTTGTTTGTCATCATTATCTTCTTCGTCATTGCCGGCATCCTTTAATTGT
>JAYEIZ010000090.1:0-3534 GCA_034660355.1 Nanobdellota archaeon | reverse complement strand
GCAAAAGCCACCCAGGGAACTACTTTATAGGCATTTATGTATTCTGGTGAAGCGATTATTCTAATTATTGGTTTTATGAATAAAGATAATGATGTAACGAATAAAAAGAGTGTTGCTGTGAATAAATATAAGAATTTCTTTTGTAGCTTTTGGAATTCTTTATCTTTTTTTATTGAGAAAGCGTAAGGGAACCAGATCAATGTTACTGGGAAAACTATTAATTGGAAAACAACCAGGCCAAACTTATGGCCTAATGAATATATCCCTACTGATGATAAGTTAGATACGTTTTTTAGTAAATATAGGTCTATATATAATAGTAAAATAAAGAAAATCTCCGAGATGATTAATGGGTAACTAAACTTAATCATTTTCTTGAGTATATCTAAAGAGAACCCTAAACCTGTTTTTGATATTGTATATGCAGTGGTTGTAACTGAAGAGAGTAATGCTGTTATTGCTCCGCTTAATAAGAACCCTAATATCCCCATCTTCAAGAATACTATAAGATACACTGTTGTGCTAAAAGCAAACAATATCCGGATAACTTCTATTGATAAAAATAGTTTAGATAAGAATTCTGCCCGGATGTAGGTCATCGATATGGTGTTTGTAAGATTAAAGAAGACTGTAATAAGAATTATTGATATATACAATGAATATTTAGGTATGTTGAATATAATAGAAGAAGCTTCTTTTGATAATAATGCAAGAATCGTAGTTAAGATTAAACCAAAGAAGAATGTAAATAATAATGAAGTGCTTACAACCTTTTTCTTATCAATCTTAGGCTCGTAATAGTATCTCAGTAATGATTCTGATATTCTTACGCTAAGAAATAATGTTGCAAAAAGAAAAAGTATTTCCAGTATGGCAATTATACCATAATCTTTTGTAGATAGATAAGTTGTGTATATGGGCAATAAGATAAACCCTAATGCTTTTTGTATGAACGTGCTCACTCCAAAGATGAATGAGTTTTTGACTAGGAAGTTGATTTGTTTTGTCATTTGATAAATAATGATTTCTTAGTGGAAGGGAATCGTGCCCTTTATTTAAAGATAGTTTGATATTATGGATTTAACTTTATTGTTTTTCTAATTGGTTGTATACTCTGATTATCTTTTTAGCGTTATCTTGCCAAGTATAGTTATTATCTAATATATACTTTCTCGCGTTTTTACCTAATCTTTTTCTTAGAGCTTTGCTTTTAATCAACTTATCCAACTTTAAGAAGAAATCTTTTTCATCTTCTGGAATAAGTAATAATCCATTGTTGTTGTTTTTTACTAACTCCCTTATATTTTCCAAGTTAGGAGCTAGAACTGCTTTTCCCATTGCCATGTATTCAACCAGCTTCATAGGGCAAGAGTATTCGGTGCTTCCGGGTAATATTCCAATATCAAAAAGGTCAATGTATTGAGGTATTGAGCTGTATTTTACAGTATTGATTAACTTAAACCTATCTTTATGTGTTAGTTTAATGCTTTTGAATGATCTTCCAACCAAGATGAAAGCTACATCTTTGTATTTATCCATAACTTTGTTTAAGGTTTTTGTAAGCATACTTACGTTATGCCAATCTCTTAACGAACCGATAAAGCCAATAGTAATGTTATTTTTTGATTTAGGTTTGGGGTTAAATAGGTTTTTATCTATACAATTTCTTGTTACAATTATCTTATCTTCCCGTGTTCCCATTTTAATGAGTATGTCTTTTAGTTTATTTGACACGCAGAATATCTTATCTGCTGAATGTAAAGAATAAAGCTCCCATTTTTTTGCTATCTTTTTTAGTGCTAGGTTTCCATATTTGGTTCTTTCAGAGTAATATGGAGCATTTACTTCCAGGAATAAAGGAATTTTGTATTTTTTTGCATACTTAGCTCCTGCTTTATTGAATAATGAATGCCTTTCATAGATTAAGTCATAGTTTTTGTACTTCTTTATTCTAAGAAATTCTTTTATATCGTATAATATATCTAATATGTCTGAGATTAATGGAATCTTTTTTTTAAGTCCCGATAATATAGTGGCAATGTTTTTATTATATATTGGTTGGATTAAGAATACCTTGTTGCCTAATGCTCTTAAGTTATTCACTATACTATCTATATGCACTCGCTCTCCACCCAGAGCAAATGTCCTTGAATGGTATAGTATTCTCATGTTCTTTTTATTGAATGAGTTATTATGCTCATCCCCCTCACTAAATTATAAGTCAGGAATATTATGAAATATAATGGAAATGAGAATATCTTTCTTGATCTGATAACTGCTACGAAAGATAATAATAGAGGGGGAATGCACATAAACAGAAAGAAAGAAGCAGTATAATAAATATCACGATTGGATAATAGGCTCAATAATAATCCAACTAATGCTATGAAGCTCCATAGGGTCAGAATAAGAATCTTAAACTGTCTTATCTTAAAACCATGCTTAAATGCGATCTTTAGTGTGTGTGAGCCATACCAATACTGTTTTCTTATGAATTCTCTTAGTGTTTTTGGGAACCCTAAATGAGTTACCTTAATCTTAGGGTCTGCCATTATTTTGTAGCCTGCTTTTATTATCCTGTAACAGAATTCAGGGTCTTCGCCTGCCGTTAGAGAACTATCAAATTTGCCAACTTTTTTCCAGATATCTTTTCTGAAGATGAAGTTTCCACTTGGTAGCTTGTTTACAAAACCTTTCTTTACATTAAGAGCGTCCACCCACATACTTTCAATTATGGATGGATTTTTTGGAACTGAACATTCGTATCCTGCCATTGCTATCTTTTTATTCTGAAAGTAAGGTAATGCGTTCTTCAACCAGTCTTTGTCAACAATACAATCAGAATCTGTTGAAGCAATTATCTTTCCATTTGCTTTTTGAATTCCAATGTTTCTTAATTTAGGAATTTTGGCTTTTGGAGCTGATAAGATGGTTACTTTGAATTTTTTTGCTATCTCTAAGGTTTTGTCTTTTGAGCCATTGTCTACTAAGATTACTTCATATTTATCTTTAGGGAAATCCAGATTACTGATTGATGTCAGGCACTTAGTTATAGATTGTTCTGCGTTTAAGGAAGGGATGACTATTGAGAATACAGGTTTTCTTAAATTAGTTTTTTTATGCATTTTACCCATACTGTTTAATCAGTACTATCTTCATTTTTAGTTTTTATTCAACTAAGATTTATTTTTAATATGAATCTTCTCAAATAGCTAATCAGAGGTGATTACTACTATTTTAAAATATTCTTTTAGAAATCTCTAGCAGAGACTAACAAAACTTATTTAATTCTTTATTCTTTTCAAAACTTCACCAAAAGCGATTATAACCCAAAGCATAGTATATTCCATTGAGGCCAAGAATAAAGCTGCTACTAGGAAAACAAGAAAAGAGAACAGCAAAGGAATAGAATAATAATATGAAGCTTTTTTAATTGTATATAAAGTATAAAATCCCGCTAAATATATAAACTTAGCGGGATAGGTTTGTGTTTATGTGCAAACATAAACCTAACGGACAGCAAAACTTTCTCAC
>JAYEIZ010000089.1:0-14396 GCA_034660355.1 Nanobdellota archaeon | reverse complement strand
CATTGATGTCAATGGCTTTTTTGGCATTTAGTGGAATGATTTAGTTTTATTTCAACATAATAAGAATATTAAAACAAAAACAATACTGGCTTATCAATTTAAAAACGGCAACAGCAACAATGGCGGCAGACGGTCAAATTATTTGAATTTGCCCTACGAGCCACCCCGACGGGGACCCGGCTCGTTTGCACCATTGCTGTTGCCTGTATAACCATTGTTTTTGATTAGAGAATAAAAAATGATAACAGAATCGATAATCGTTTTAGGAAGTTTAGGTTTAGGCTTTGGAGTGTTCTTAGCGTATGCATCTAAAAAGTTCGAAGTTAAAAGTGATCCTCGTGTTAATGATGTTTTGAGAGTATTGCCAGGTGTTAATTGCGGTGCTTGTGGGTATGCTGGATGTAGTGCGTATGCAGAAGCTGTTGCTTTGAATAAAGATGTTCCTGTTACTCTGTGTATTCCTGGGCAGAAAGAAGTTGCAGAGAAGATTGCTAAAATAGTTGGAAGGGAAGCTTCTGAGAAAAAAGTAGAGCTTGTTGCACAGTTGAAATGTAATGGTGGCAAGGAAGAAGCAAAGACAAAGTATGAGTATGATGGCATTAGGAGTTGTAAGGCTGCTTCTCTTGTTTCTGGTGGGCCAAAAGCATGCAGTTATGGTTGTATGGGGTATGGTGATTGTGTTAATGTTTGTAAATTTGATGCTTTACATATGGATGATAATGGGTTGCCGGTTGTAGATAAAGAAAAATGCGTTGCTTGCGGTGCTTGTGTTAAGGAATGCCCTAAGAGACTCTTTAAGTTTGTTCCAAAAGAGAAGAAGATCCATGTTCTTTGTAATTCTAAAGATGCTGCGAAGGTTGTTACTCAAGTTTGTAAGGTAGGATGTATTGCTTGTAAGTTATGTGAGAACGCATGTCCAGCAGATGCTATCCATGTTAAGGATAACTTAGCTGAGATAACTTATTCTAAATGTACGATGTGTGGGAAATGTGTTAGTGCTTGTCCTAGGAAGATAATTGTTGATGAAAGAGAGAAATAAGATATTCTACTAATTAGATATTTTTTACGCCTAACTACTTATTGTTTTTTCAATAAAAATAAGTTAACTATCTAGACGTTAAATAATGCATTCTTTTAAAAATACCAAAAAATTTATATATATCCTACGCCTAACTACTTACTATGAAATATATAAGAAAAAAGGCAATTAAAGGCATTGAATATTATTATTTTGAATTTGCCTTTATGGCTGTGTCTGGAGAGAAGATAGTTTTTACTAAGTATTTGGGAAAGCGCTTGCCTGTTGATCTGAAAAGCAGGGTAAGGGGATTCTTTGAGGAGATAAGCGAGTTAGCTATTGGGAAGCTTGATAGAAAAATAGTAGATTATTTTCCTCCTAATGGGATAAATAAGATAGAGAAAGCAAGAGCATGGTATCATTACCTCAATCATGAGTTATGTGAAGAAGAATTTAAGCTTTTTAAGGATTTATTTATTGTTCTTTTTGTCCTGAATTCTAACCGGGCAGAAGGCTCTAGAGTTACAAGAGAGGAAATTGAGAAAATAATTAATAAAAAACGCAAACCAAGGACGAAGATAGACAGAGAAATTGTAAATTCTTTTGATGCATTGAATTTTGCATTTTCAGAAAAAATGAAATGGAATACTGCTTCAATAAAAAAAATCCATCGGCTGTTGTTTAATGGGCTAGATGATGAAATTAAGGGGAAGTATAAGAAGGAGAATAATGTTGTTGGGCGAGGTGGGCCTGCTTCGATTACAACTTCTAAAGAGGAAGTTAAGGGGGAGATGAATAGTCTTATGGGGTGGTTCAACAAGATGAAAAAAAGGACTTACCCTCCGATTCTTGCGCTTAAATTCCATTGGAGATTTGAGCAGACTCATCCTTTTCAGGATGGTAATGGGAGAGTTGGAAGGATTTTGCTGAATGCTTTATTACTTGATTCCTTTTTTATGCCAGTGATTTTTTTCAGTGAAAATCATCATACATACGGTTCCTCTATAGCAAGAGCGATTGAAGGCAGAGAGAACAAAATTGGGAAGTATTTTGCAGAGCAGCTAAAGAAAACCCTAAATAGGATTAAAGAGTATAAGCAAGAGGGCAGGATAAAAGGCGGATCTTCAAGTATAGGGAGATGGGAAATACAAAAAGGCAGGATCAGGGTTTATTAGGTTAAAACTACAGCAGAATTATTCTTTTAATGTCTTATTTTTTGAAATCATTTGCCCATTGATGGTTTTGTAGTTACTTCTTTGGTAAAATTAGTGTTTTCTACTTGAAAGTGGTATAAAATCGAAAGCTTTATATATCTATCCTAATTGCTACCACTAGAGAGGTGTAATATAGTGGATGAAATGTTTGAAGGGTAGGATAAGAGGTATGATTATACATGTCATTGAATGAAGTATTGAAAAAAAGCGGAAGTAATAAGTTCTCTACAGAGTATCTAACAACTATTGAGAGCAATGCAGGTATTGCTATAGGCAGAGCTTCGCAAGAGACTGTTTCTAATGAACCAGAAGAGGAATTTGTTGTTTATAGGAATGAAGATGGTACTGTCCGGCTTGCTATTGCGGCAGGCAAAGGAGGAACAGGTAAGACTTCTACAAGCAGCGCTTTAACTGGTGAGGCTGCTAAGGCTGGACGGAATGTTCTTTTGATTGATTGTGATAAAAAAGGGGCTAATAATTATGGTAGAAACAAAGGTCTGTTAGAGAGGAAAAACGATAAGGGGAGATGGGAAAGGTTTGACTTAGATAAGATTGTTAACCTAGCTAAGACTGATAAGGAATCTGCTATTGTAAAGTTTGAAGAAGAGGCAAAACATTATATCACAGATAATGCTCTTGAATTTATAGTTAAGAATTATAGAAAAGATAATCTTACCCGGTTAGATCTTCCAAATGCATCAATGTATTTTCAGGCTAGGAAAACAGGCAAAGATGCTACTAGGTATACTAGTAAATTAAATGCCGAAGATTTAATTGTAACAACAAAATATGATAATTGTAAGCTTGTGTTTGGAATTACAGATAAAGGGCAACGTTCTTTGACTAAAGCAAGCGATATTAAATTCAAGAACTTAGTAAAAACCTTGACAGCTAAATTTGATGGAGATGTTATCTATGATCTTCCTCCAGGCAATGATGAAGTGGGAGTGAATATATTTGCCACAGCTAATACTCGTTTATTGGTTCCAACTTTCTCGGATGATGCTGCATCTGATGAAGTTTTAGGATATATCGAAGATGCTTTTATTGAATATGTGAATGAGAATCTTTCTTTACTTGATGAGAATATTGCTAAGAGGGTAGATACATTGAAGGGTTATGATAATAGAATAGTTGAGAGTGATAGCATTCTTACTAACCTTGCAAAGGGGATGGGCTTTTCTAGGGATGAGGCAGATTTAAGAATTGGTAATATGTTGGATGGGAAGATAGAGAAAATAGATGATAATGATTTAAAGTTATTAGAAGCTTATGCAGCTCACGGTGAATTGAAATCACAAAGAGATAATTCTGATAGAGAAACTAGTTATCTAGTTGGATTAGATAAAGATATAATCGCTAAATTGAAGAAAGATGCTAAAAGAATTGGAGTAGACTACCCACATGATAAGAATGCTTTATCTGTTAAGAAATTCATAGAAACATATAATGCTGGAAGCAAGACAGGACAACTTCTTAAACATTTTCTTACTGATTTTGAGTCTACAACCTATCTGGCATTTAATAGAGTTCCTGCTGGTAGTGAGGGCAGAGCTAAGAGATTATTCAATGCATTGAAGAATGAAGTATTTGAGGAGTATGGAATAGGTCTACGCCAGGCAAAAGAACTCTATATAAACCAAGATACTGAATACTTTGATGATGCTACTCTAAATGATGTTCCTATCACTGAATTAGGATTGCCTTATTTCAAAAAAGCAGGCCAAAGAGTAAAGGTTCGGAATCAGGTTAGGAATATATTCAATACTATTTGGGATGAAAAATTATCTGATTTTGAAGGATTTATCAAATATAATTTGTCACCTTTTAGAAAAGTTGTAGCATGGGCTACTCAGAAAATTCCAGGAGCTAATTACAATCTAGGAAATACTAGGAAAGATCTAGCTCGGAAAGCTAGTAGGATTCCAGGAGCTAATTACAATCTAGGAAATATTGGAAAGGATGTTAAAGGGCTTGTTGGTAAGATTCCAGGAGCTAAATATGTATCAAATTTATTTCGTAGGGATGGGTGAATGATATGACAAGAGAAGAGATTAAAAAAGCAAGAGTATCGGGTTTTACAAATCCATTCTCAAAGATGAACGCATCTACTAAATGGGGGATAAGTGCAGTTGTTCTTGCAGCATTCTTATCTGCTTTTGGATTACGCCAGACATATAAACATTATTTAGGAGATTATCCAGGGGCATTACGTAAGAAGTTGGGCTTTATTGAAGATCAGTTTAAGGATATGGCTCTTATTTATGGCGTTGGCCCTAAGTTAATTGTGCATGGAAATGAACAGGGACTTTATGCAAACGGTTGGACAAAGCCTTATTTAGGAACAGATGCTAAGAAAATGAAAGGTAAGGATGTGGGAGATTTTTTTCCTACAAAGAGAGATAGTTTAGAGATGATTGCTGGGAAGGTTTATAGTTTGCCGAATTCTGTTAAAGTTACTCCTGATTCAATATTATACATGACTGAAGTAAATCTTCAGAATGGAGATGTTGCTTCCTTGGAAATGATAACTGCAGAGGGAGAGCACCCAATTAATGTCCGTTTATCTGTCAATGAAGCTTTGACAGAAGCAAGAACAAGATCTGATAGTCTAAAACAAGCTGCGTTTGCAATAGACAGCACATATTGGGCTGTTAGGGATAGTACTTCTATTGCACGGGGAATTGAGCCTACAACACTTGTTTATGTTGATAAGGGCCATCTGAGTCAGGGGCGTGTTGTTGTTAGGCAGATTGACTTAGATCCCGATACAATGAGAATGATTGCAAAATCTGTGATAGATGACTATGATGATAATGCAAGGATAATTGACTTGCAGATGAAGAAAGTATTAAGCCCAGCGCAATGGAAATTAGTACAGGAGCATTATGGTGAGCCTGGAAATACTATGGCTTTAGCTTATAGGAATTGGATAGTTCCAGGGTATAATTCTGAAGTTTATACAAGAGATGAAGAAGGCAACAAACCTTATCCTTCACAGCAGCGTAAACCATTCTTAGTTGGTGCTGAAAAGAATTTTGGTGGTGCAACCCAGAATCCTCAGCTTGCTTATGCAAATCCTGTGAATGGGAATACACATTATAACAGGATGCCCAATCATCGGAAGACTGTTAAGAGTACACAAAATACAGGTAAGAGATAAAATGAGATCAAATCTTGAACTATTGGCAGGAGCAGGCATTATTGCTGCAGGAACTTTTTTTGTAGTTGGTGATGCAAATGCTAAACCAGTTGACCCAAAACTAAAGGACGAGGATAATGCATTTATACAATCAGCAACCGGCTATACTCCAGAATTTTCTCTGCAGATGTCTCATCAGCTAGAGTATCTTCTTACTAGGGTTGAATTAGATGGTTTAGCAAAACCAGACCAGACCGTTGTTTCAGAAGAAGGCAAGATAAGTCAGATTGAGAGTGATTTTAAAGATAAACCTGCTTTGATGCGAGCTATTAAGCGGTTTGTACTTGAGGGAAACGATCAGGTTTATATTTTTTATTTAGATGGAAATACGCCTTCAACAGAATTTGATAATGTACTTTTGGCAGAGATACAAATAGACGGGATGCCGGGTTATCAGTTAAAGCGAGCTATAAAAGATGGTTTTAAGCCTAGTGAAGACCAGGGCATTTTAGATTTAAGAACGGTTGCTGCGCTTTCAAATGGTAATTATTTTCCTTTGTCAAAGGATCATTTAAAGATTGTACTTAGTAAATATGTGAATCCAATTGACCACGTACTTACTGCAGCTTCAAAGTGGGAACGATCATCTAAACCTATAGCTTCTGACCTGTTTGAGGGGTATAGTAGCAGTCTTGATGGAAGAAGAAGGATAGAGAATGTACATCTTTTGGACCAGTACTTGAGAGAGACTTGTGGGGACCAAAGAGTTATGAGTACGCAAGTATCCTATAGTCTGGCAGTAAAATTAGGATTAGATAACTGGATTAATGATGTTGTAGATATTGCATCAGTTATAAAAAATGGTTCTAGAGTATATTTTTTTAATGATGGTGATGATCTAGTTGCAGCTCGTAATTCTGATGGAAGTGGAATTATTGGGGGGAGGTATGCAGGTTTTTCACAGAAAGTAGCTGAACTTGTAACAAAGGGAAAGGAAGCTATAGAGAAAAGAAAGAACGATACTACAAAAGACAGAATGATTGCACTTCAGGATGCGCAGGGTGAACTAGTTATTGTACCTTATTCTGAGATAAAACATATGCCTTTAGAAGGGGAGGTTTATAGGGTTCATAAGGATGTGAGGAGCAAAGTTAGAAAACTAGGCCAAAGAGCTACAGCACTTGATAATTCTACAAAATTGTCAGAGGATGGAAGGGGTATATATGGAATAGTCAGATCAGATGTAGATTCATGGGTTGCTATGCTTACTGAGTCCTATGAAACTAATTTGAAATCTGTTGAAGATTATCAAACTTCTATTGATACTTTAAAGGTATGGGTTAGTGAACTTCTTGATGCGGATCAAAAATTAATTGAACCTATTTTGATAAGATACCAGAAAACAATAGACCTTGCTAAGAAAAGTGTTAATGAGGTAATAACTGTTCAAGAGAAAAAAGCTTTTGAGGATCTTGACGATGTAATGGAATTTGCTGAGACAAACACTTTGATTGATCAGGTAGATGCTAGACTTCCTGAAGATACTTTAAAGGTAAGAAGATATAGAACATTCATTATTGATAGAAAATATGATCAGGCGTTTTATATAGAAGGTGGAAAGGTTGATAACCCTCAAGACGATCATTTTGGTGGGGTAACCTTAGGCTTTAACGAAACTAGCGGTGGTCAAAAATTAGTTGATTCAAGAAGAGATATCCTTAGAAGATATATCCTGGATATGGGTGCTTGGCATAATGAAGACCTTCTTAATTATGCTATAGAAATAGGACATGTGAATGATATATTAGGTAATCTTGGAAACGGTGTTTCTACAGAAGATAGTAGAACGGACTCATTAGATAATGTAGTTATTTTTAGAGATTCAAATGAAAAAAGAATGGATGCTAAGTATGTTGCTTTGAAGACTGATGCTAGCGGCAGACCAATATCTACAGAGGGTATGACTGAAGAACAAGTTGATAAAGAGTATCCAACAAGAAATATGGCAGAGTTAATTGCTGCAAGAGATGAAGCAAATGAAGCTGCAAAACCAGATACTGCTTTAATAAATAAATTGGCTAGATTAACAGCTCAGGTAAAGGCAGATTCAGCATCAATTTTTACAGCAGATTCATTAAATACTAAATTAAAGGAGAAACTTGAAGCTGATGCTGGGAGATATGAAGGTCTGGTGGATGAATTACAGGCTAAGGTTGATGAGTATGAAAATAAAGGCCAATGGGTTGCAAGATTTGCTGCAGGCGTTGGTATCAGAGTAAGTAAGGATGATGTTAGACGTACTGCAGGTGCAAATGTTATGTTTAAAAGAGTTAAGAAAGAATATGAGCGTATCTGGGAAAGGTTTGGTTATGGAGCAGGGATTGAGATTACTTTAGCTAATCCTAGGGGCAGTAAAGACCCTGAGGTTGTTACTCTTTCAAATGGAAAGCAAAGAGTTACCGATGGAGATTATCATAGGAATCTTGGGGTATTGGTTACACCTATATTTTCAGTTGCTTATAATGAGAAATTTGATTTTATTTTGAGAGGAAATATCGGGGTTAATATTGGAACTGATGAAAGTAATACTACTAGATTTGTCAATCTAAACGGTAATTCAACAAAACCTACAACTGACAATTATGGTGGAAAAGGACAGACAAGATTTGGAGTAGGTTTTGGTTTTAATTATGGTTTTGACAGAAGATTACCTGTTATAGGGGCTAAAGGAATTCAAGGTTCTTTAGATATTGGTAGTGATGGAAAGAAATACTTAGGTTGTAAACTTAGATTTTAATTAGTTAAGGGAGCTGGAAGAAAGTGAAAAAGTCAATTATATTAATAATAGCAATCTTTTTGTTAGTTTCAGCTATTGTTTCAGCGCAGAATATTCCTACATTGGAATGGAAAACTTCTTTTTCAGGGCAAATTCCTTTTGGTACTGAGTTAGATTTTGAAGCTTATGCTTATTCTGATTTTGCTCCTTTGTCTGTAGAGGTTTATGTATTGGATGATGATTTGAATACTGTTAGTACTTTACGTAAACTTAGCTTAATGCCTGGTGATCCACTTGATGATTATAAGCCAGACTACAAGATTGATTATTTAGAGCAGATGACTCTTAAGCCAGAACATTATGTCAGGGAGGGGGATTATGAGTTGGTTATTACAACATATAATTCTATTGATGGTTATAGAACAGAAGATCTTACTTTCTCAGTTGAAGGGACACACCCAACTTTAACACAAAACATTCCAGATATTTGTTTTGATGAAGATACAACTTATTCAATTAATCTAAGCAATTATTTTGTTGATGCTGATGGAGATGATATAGCCTATCTAGCTGGCAAGGAATCTATTGAGAATCTTAGTGTAAGCATAGCAGGTTCTATTGTTATATTAACTCCCGATGCTAATTGGTATGGCGAAAGAGTTATCTTCTTCTATGCATCTGATGATGATTTTGATACTTTAACATCAAGTAACTTAGTTACAATAACTGTAAATCCAGTTAATGATAAACCTCAAGTTTCTAATATACCTGGAGAATCAATCAGTGCAGGAGAGGCATTTAGTACTATTAATCTAGATGAGTATGTTGAAGATGTTGATAATTTGGATTCTGAGATAATATGGAGTGTTTCTGGGAGTGATAAGTTGACTTTTGTTATAGATAATGATAGGGTTGCTACAATTACATATCCTGAAGAATTTGAGGGTTCAGAGACAATTACTTTTATTGCAAGTGATGGTGAGCTAAGTGACAGTGATGATGCTGTTTTTAGTGTTGACATCCCTAATAATATACCTGTTGCATATCCTTATACTGTAACTACATTAGAGAATACTGATGTAGAGATAACTTTAGTATGTACAGATGATGATGAAGACGATGTTTTTACTTATTATGTAATTGAACCAGACCATGGAAGTCTAAGCGATGTTGAGGGAGATAAGGTTACTTATAGTCCAGGTATGCCATATAGTGACTCAGCTTCATTTGATTATTATTGTAATGATGGTGAGGATGATAGTGAACTTGCAACAATATCAATTACAATAACTTTTGTTTTAGATCCAATTGCAAATTTTACTGTAGTTCCTTCAAAAGGAACTAAAAATACTATATTTCAGTTTGATGCTAGAAATAGTTATGATCCTAATGAACAAGAAGAACCTAGTGAATCATGCGGTAATGCTGATGTAAATTTAGATGGTAAGGTAGATATATTCGATTTACTTGCATTATTGAAGATATTAAAAGATTCATCTCTTCCTGGAGGAGATGTTGATGAGAATGGCAAGGTTGATATTTTTGATGTATTAGCATTATTGAAACTAATCGGTTCAGATGATGTATGTAGTGAAAGCTTGCCTACAACTTTAGAATATAGATGGGATTTTGGAGAAGGATTTACGGAGTATAGCTCTTCAAGAACAACTACATATCAATATTCTACATCTGGCACTAAAACAGTTACACTTGAAGTTCGTAATAGCGGTATGAAGACTGATACATATGAAAAAGATATCTTTGTTAATGATGCTCCGATTATTATAGGCCAGGTTCCTTTATCAACCCCTGAGGAAACACCATTGGAAATAAAATTAGAGCATCTTATTGTAACAGACCATGGTAATACTTATCCAGATGATTTTACTTTAACAGTACTTCCAGGTTCGAATTATAATTTAACTGGAACAACAATTACTCCTGTTGATAATTTTAATGGCGACTTGACAGTTCCGGTTTTTGTTAATGATGGCATAGAAAATAGCAATACTTTTGATATTACAATTAGTGTAACTGGTGTCAATGATTTACCATCAATCACAAGCATAGATTTAACACCCAAACCAAGGGCAAGTTCAGATGAATATCTAACATGTAATGTTACAGTAGAAGATATTGATGGAGATGAGGTAAAAGCAGAATTTTATTGGGTGATAAATGGTGAGTTTGTTGGCATGAATGGTAGAGGTTGTGTTGAGGGAGTATGTAGTCTTGGAATGCGCCCAAGCGTAACTAGCCCGGGAGATGAGGTATATTGTTATGTGCTGCCAAAAGATGATGAATCTATAGGAGAAAGACAGGATTCAAACACAGTAAAGATTAATACTCCTCCAACTATAGATGTTGATTTAACACCTAACAGTCCAACTACTGATGATGGTCTTACATGTACTGGAACAACAAGTGATGTTGATAGTGATACTGTAACAGTTACTTATGTTTTTAAGAAAGGTTCTACCCAGGTTTCAAGTGGTTCAGCAGATTGTAGTGGAAATACTTGCAATGCAACTTTACAGAACTCAGAAACAGGTCCCGGAGATACAATAACATGTATAATGGAGCCATATGATAGTTATGATTATGGTGATGAAGATTCAGAAAGTGTGACAATACAGATTACAAACAGACCACCATATGAGCCAAACAATCCAGATCCAAGTGATGGTGCTACTGATGTAGGTAGGTATCCAAGCTTAAGCTGGAGTGGTGGTGATCCAGATGGAGATAGTGTAAGATATGATGTTTATTTTGGAACTAGTGAAAGTCCTTCCAGTGTATCAGAGAATCAATTTTCATTACATTACGATGCAGATAATTTAGATTGCGGACAAACATATTATTGGAAGATTGTAGCGAGAGATGAGCACGGTTCTGAAACATCAGGAAATCTATGGCATTTTACAACTGAAGAACTAGTTGTAGTTAATAATCCTCCTACAATACAGGTTGATATAACACCTAATAATCCTGTTAGTTCTAATGACCTTACTTGTACTGGAACAACTAATGATGTTAATAATGATGTTGTGACTGCGACATATGCCTTTACTGGTGACTATATAGATGCTGGCGATGCTGTATGTAATGGAAATATATGTACTGCAACTGTTTCTAATGTAGATACAGTGGAAGGAGACACAATAACATGTACTATGGTGCCGTATGATGGTGAAGATTATGGTACAGCACAATCAGATAGTGTAACTATACAAGAAGAGATTGTTAATAATCCTCCAAGTGTTCCTTTTGATGAGAATCCTTTAGATGGTTCAACTAATGTAAGTGTTGATGTTACTTTAAGCTGGAATGCAACTGATGAGGATGGAGATAGTCTATTGTTTAATGTTTTCTTGGGTACTGATGAAGATTTAACTATCTTTGATAGGGTTCAACAAAATTATGATTATACCTATGAGCCAGATACATTAGAATATGGCCAAACTTATTATTGGAAACTTATCATATGGGATGGAACTGATAGCACAGAAGGGCCTGTATGGAATTTTACAACAGAAGAAGAAGTAATGGATGTTAATAATCCTCCTGTAGCTTATAATGTAAGTGTTGAAACTCTTGAAGAGACATTAGTTGAGATAACTCTTGATTGTACAGATTCTGATGGCGATACATTATCTTATCCTTTAGGTTCAGCACCTTTACATGGAACTTATACTCAGGATGGGGATAAGATAAGTTATACTCCTAGTCTAGATTATAATGGAGAGGATTCATTTACATATGCTTGTTATGATGGAGAAGATTACAGCAATTCAGCTGAGGTTGTTATAACTGTAAATACAGTTAATGATGCACCTATCGCTAATGATGTAAGTGTAACAACAGATGAAAATACTGCAGTTACAGTAACTTTAGATTGTAGTGATGTTGATTCTGGTGCCTTTACTTATAATATAGTAAGCAATCCTTCAAGTGGTAGTTTAGGAGCTATAAGTTTAGATCAGGTAACTTATACACCTAATGCTGACTATTTTGGTTCAGATTCATTTACTTATAATTGTAATGATGGAAGTGTTGACAGCAATACAGCAACTGTTTCAGTTACTGTGAGTGAGGCTAATGAAGCTCCTGTTTTAGATGGTATTCCTGATCAAAATATTGATGAAGATTCTGAATTTAATGATAATTTAGTAGATTTATATCAGTATCATAATGATATTGATGGAAGTGATGATGCAAGTTCATATAGTATTGTTTCACAAACTGAATCAGATATAGTAAATTGTGCTATGGATTCTGATAGATATATTGATTGTACAACTCAAGAAAATAGATTTGGAAGTAGCACAATAGTAGTAAGAGCTACCGATGCTGATGGAGATTATGATGAAGATACTTTTGTTGTTAATGTTGCTAATGTTAATGATGCACCTTCCGCTCAGGATTTAAGTGTGTCAACAGATGAGAATATTCCTGTTACTATAACCTTACAATGTAATGATATTGATGATATCACATGGAGTTATAATATAGTGAGTAATCCTTCTAATGGTAATCTAGGGAGCGTAAACGTAAATCAAGTTACTTATACACCTAATACAAATTATGATGGTTCAGATTCATTTACATACAGGTGTTATGATGGAAAGGATTATGGAGATCCAGCGACTGTTTCAATCACGGTAAATGATGTTAATTTTCCGCCTCAATGGACAACAAATATTTTAGATGTTGCGCTTGATGAAGATTTTGGAACTATCACTCATGTAGTGGATATCTCAACTTATGTAAGTGATCCGGAAGGAACTGCAGTAACATTTGATGTTCAAGTTGAAGATTTGAGTCAAGTTGATTGTGAGCTTAGTGGAAATCAGTTAATACTTAATTCAGTACAAGATTGGAATGGTGTTGCAATCTGCACTATAAGGGCTACAGATGCTGATGGGCAGATAGCTGATGATACTTTTACAATCACTATTAATAGTATTCTTGATGATCCTTATTTTACAACCAGCCCTATATTAACTGCTACTGAAGGGGTTGCTTATAGCTATGATTCAGATGCGGTTGATCCTGATGGAACTGCTTTAACATTTAGCTTAACAACTAACCCTAGCGGTATGAGCATCAATTCAGCTAGCGGAGTTGTTTCATGGACACCCACTTTTGCTCAGATTGGAAATCATGATATTATTATTCAGGTTCAGGATGGTAGTGGTGTAACTGTTACACAAAGCTATACAATAACCGTTTCACAGAATTCAGGTATAAATCATGCTCCAGTTCTATCTTCAATTGGAGATAAAGCAGTCAGAGAGACTGATTTACTGCAGTTTATCGTATCTGGAACAGACGCAGATTTAGATGCTTTAACTTATTCAGCTTCTAATATACCAAATGGAGCTACATTAGATAATTTAACAGGAGCTTTCTCATGGACGCCTTCTGATACACAAGCAGGCAGTTATAATGTTACATTCACTGTTTCAGATGGTACTCTAGCAGATTCTGAAACAATAAACATAGCAGTAAGTGATTATGTTGCACCTGTGATAGTAGATAGATCACCTTCAAGAAAAAGCATGTTAAGGATAAGCTCTGTTAAGGTTCCAAATTATGTAGGATACTATAGGGGCGGAGATATGCTGCCTGTTGAGATAACTTTTGTAAATGATGGGAGTAAGAAGGTTAATAATGCTCCAGTCCAGGTTGGGCTGTTTGATAGCTATTTAGATTTACTCTCTTATCCAAGGAGAGTCAATATAAATGTTGAGAAAGGACAATCAATAACCAAAAGGGTTTACTTAGAACTTCCTTATAATCTTGAAAGAGGAGATGAGTATTTTGTCAGAGTAAGCTCTAGCAGTGCATATACTGGTGGAACTGTTTACAAGAGAGTTACATTTTAATGTTTTTTAGTTGGGGGATTTCTTCCTGGGGGGCTTTTGCCCCCCCTCCCAGCTCCCTTTTCTTTATTCATTTACTGGTCTTATAGTAACTAAGAAATCTAGCCAGCCAATCATGGCGGCTGTCGGATTGCTACGCAATCCTCGTCGGCGGTTTCCGAAGGAACAACCCTCCGCCGACCAGCGCCATGGCTGGCTTGATTTCTTTTTCCTAGCTAAATTTAATTGATTATTAACAGTATCTCCGAGTAAAGAACCACCGTTCAGAGAACGGTGGCATTACGGCTTAGGCTGCGAAGCTACTTAGTGTTTTTTGTCCATTTCCTACACTTAATGAACCATACTTCTGTTTCTTGATATA
>JAYEIZ010000088.1:0-3631 GCA_034660355.1 Nanobdellota archaeon | reverse complement strand
CTCCAGAAAACGAAAAGATCAACCAAATATTAAAGCAAATAGGAAAAGAAGAAGGCGAGTTTAAGACAGAGATAGAATATATAACCCAAGAAGAGAAAGAGAAGAATGAACAGCTAAAGAAGAAAGAAGAAGTAGCTCGCAACTTCCAATCTAAATTCAGAAGCCTATTCGAAAATCGCTCAAAAATAAGTGAAGAGATAAGTAAAAACGAGAACACTATTAATAATAGAATAGATGATAGCAGAAAAGTAGAGATAAGGCAGAATACGTTAACATTAAAACATGCTGAAGCAGCAGCAGAAATCGCTGGCTTAGAGCAGGAATTCCAGCAATATGAAGGGGTTTCCATATTACAAAACAAAACAGAAGAGCAGTTGAAGTATGAAATAAATAAATTTGAGAAAATGAAGCTAGAGATGGGCTCTGTTAACATGAAAGCTCTGGAAATCTATGATTCAATAGAGGGGGAATATCAAAACCTATTAGAAAAAAAAGATACCCTCATAAGCGAAAAAGAAGATGTCCTAACAATGATGGAAGAGATAGAGGGCAAAAAGAAAGAACTATTTATGAAAAACTATGAAGCTGTAAATATTAATTTCCAGAGCATCTTTTCCCAGCTGACAACAAAAGGCGAAGCAACATTACATCTTGAAAATAAAGATAATCCCTTTGAAGGGGGCTTAGGAATTAAAGTACGCATTACAGGACAAAGATTCTTAGATATTCGTTCTTTATCAGGCGGAGAAAAGACATTAACTGCTTTAGCCTTCATATTCTCTATCCAGGAACACGAACCAGCTTCTTTCTATATTCTAGACGAAGTAGATGCAGCCCTAGACAAAAGAAACTCTGAAAAGCTAGCAAAACTAATACTAAAATACTCAGAAAAAGCCCAGTACATTATAATCTCACACAACGATGGCATCATCTCAGGAGCCTCTAACCTCTACGGTGTATCTATGGATGAACATGGGATGTCTAAAGTTATTAGTTTAAAGGTCTAGAACTGTTCCAGTTAAATTTATAAATGAAACTAAAGTCCTTAACAATTATTGCGCCGGTGGTCTAATGGTTATGATTTGAGCCTTCCATTTCGAAAGCAAGCTTTCGTAATACTTCAAAAAGCTTCGCTTTTAGAAGCAAGCTCGATATCCGGGTTCGAATCCCGGCTGGCGCATTTCTTCAAGAATTAAATTTGTTCCCTTATATTCTCAATAAACTTATCAAAATCCTCTCTTTTCACATTAGCTCCGCAGGCATACTCGTGCCCACCACCATAGCCTTCTAAGCCTAGTAATGCTTTCTCAATTACTCCCTGGAGTTCCACCTTACTACTCCTCAAGCTCATCCTTACTTCTCCACTTTTTTCTCTCCCTATAATAACGAGCTTGTCAGGGTGCCTATATAGTAACTCATTGGATAAATCTCCGCTAAAACTCATCTGATTCTCTGAATAGACATATATCAACAACTTATCCTTGCCTACTTTCTTCAAAGCGTCATTCAACAGCCCTTCATACTCCTCATTAATCTTCTCAAATCTCTTGTAGATAAACTTTCCTTGTGAAGTGTTCTGTTCTAGTATTTCATCAGGATGCTCCACCCTTGTCAAAATCTTAAAACATTTAATGACTTCACTTGTTTTTCCTTTTAGAATATAAGAAAACACCCTTACTAACCTTCCCAATTTTGTTTCAAAATAAACCTTTCCAGGATTATCTGTCTCCACATCAGCCAAATGGCCATATTCTTTCTTAAAATCTTCAAAAAAGTCAGGAATCTGCCAATCTCCAATACACCCAGTTGCAGCAATCCACATATCCTGCTTCACAACCTCATAACAGATTCTTGTTACTGAAACACCATCACCCTCATTATTAATCCTGGGATTAAAGTACTTAACATTACTTCTTTCTTGGGGAGTATGATGGTCTACCCAAATAACAGGCACCTTAGCCCCATCTATAAACTCCTGGTCAACCAAAGGAATATCCAGGATAAATACCTTATCAGGCCCATAATCCTCAATATACTTTAAGAAATTCTTGCCTAATCCGGGCTTAGACTTAAACACAACACCATGCCCTTCCCTCATATATCTATATAAGAGCAAGAAACTGCATAGTCCATCAGGATCATCATGAAAGAAAAACAAAGGATTCTTACAATTATCTAATTCTTCTTTTATCTTATTTATATCTCCTTTAGCTAACATTTCCTTTTAGATTAAGTAGAGATTTAAAAAACTTTGTGTTTAATCCAAAGAAAAACAAAGATTTGAACTATGTTTTTTGGATAAAAGCTCAACCCTATATAGTTACTACTATAGGATAGTATTAAGGGAAAGGTTTATAAATGGGAGTATTTTACCCAAGTCCATGGCGTTTTCAAATCTAGAAACACAAGTAGTTATTTTAGCAGGCGGGGAAGGTACTAGGTTATGGCCTTTAACAGATAGAAGAAACAAACCAGCAGTGCCTTTTGGTGGAAGATTCAGATTAATAGATATCCCTCTAAGCAATGCAATTAACTCCCATATGAAATCTATCTTTGTTTCAACCCAAGGAAAAGATTACTCTTTTGGAGAACACGTTAAGCATGGGTGGGATATACCTGAATTAAGGGAAGATGAATTTACAACTTTAATATCTCCTCAGGATCCGGGTGGAAAATTCAATGGAGATGCAGATAGTGTAAGGCAAATAATAGATTATATCAGTAGATCTTATATAACCTACTCAGAAAGGCAAGCCAGTAGGAAACTCCCAGACAACCATATTACAATAGTTGTACCTGGTGACGGAGTTGTAAAGATGGATTATAGGAAACTCGCAAATTTCCTTGCTGAAAATCCAGATGCAGATGCAGCTGTAGCTTACCTACAATCTGAATTAATTAATGCAGGGAATCTAGGCTCATTACTAATAGGTTCTGATAATATTGTTGAGGAGATAAAAGAGAAAGATGCAAATACTCCATTCAGGGTAAAAGACGATAAGCATTTCCCAGCTAGTATTGGAATATATGCTTTTAGAACTGGAAAACTAATAGAATCGCTCAGGGAAACTAAAGGAAATAGTTTTAGTCCACATATATTGGAATATTTCTTAGATAATAAGAAACTACTTGGATATAATTTCTCACAACATAACAAAATACCCGGGTATATATTTGATCAAAAAACTGGAAAAGAGGTTTTTACTGAACAAAGCCCGGATTCAGATTATTGGGAAGATGTTGGCCTTATTGAAACATATTTTGCAGTTCATATGGACTTAGTTGGAGCTGAACCAAGATTTAACATTCATGCACCAGTATACCCTGAACATTACAAAGATATTAGGGGGTGGTGGCCTATAAGGACACCCGTATCAAATTCAGTAGGGCCTGGAAAAACAGTATTAGGTGGAGAAATTAGTGATGCAATAATGGATTCTGGAGTTATTCTTAGCCAAACAAAATCACATAAGGTGGTTTTATCACCTCATGTTTATGTAGAATCATCTACCCTAGACGAGGCTATAGTGTACAGTGGTGCAATTATAAGAAACAGTAAATTACATAGAACTATTGTTGACAAGAACGCTATAGTTGAAGGGCTTACAATTGGATATGAGGAGCCACATCA
>JAYEIZ010000087.1:0-3657 GCA_034660355.1 Nanobdellota archaeon | reverse complement strand
TAAATGGTTTGAACTAATGAGAAAAGGGGTTTCAAATTTCTTTTTAGATGAAGTAGTCTACCAATATAGGCGCCACGAGGGCCAGGCTACTCAAGATCAAGGACATTCTGTTGAGATTGACGCTGATAGAGTTCTATTGGATGAAACTATAAGGCGTAAACAAATTAGGGGAGAAAGAATAACTGTAGTTATAGCTACTACATATTATTTCGGCATTGGTGGAGGAGATCTACTCTTGCAATGGTTTAATAAAGTACTGTCTGATGCAGGTTATGATGTTCATGTTGTGTTATTTACCAATCAGGAGAACATCCCTAATCATCCATCAGTACATGTAGTCAAACAACAGTATAGGTTTTTTATGCCTGCTGTATATGAGAGGTATCAAGCAGGAAACAAGGACGCGGGAATAGAGTTTAAAAGATGGCCTTATAATGTAAGAAAAGAATATGAAGAGATATTCAGTGAGAATATTCCTTCTGTCAATGAGATTTTTCAGAAAATAAAGCCAGATGTAGTAGTAGTTTGTGGTATTACAGGTCAACCAGCTCCCACTATGGCTTTTCTTAAAAGATTCGGTAGATGCTTAGGTTATTACCCTACTTTCAAATTGTTATGCCATTCCCACGTCATGCTAGCTGAAAAAAAATTGAGTAATATTAATGACATTGCTGCTAGACTCTTTATGTCCAGGATGTTTGGTGTGTTCGATAATTCAGTAAGGAGAGATGCTGTTTTTTTGCATAAATACTTGCCAGAACATGTTTTGAAAAACCTCTTTACCCCGATGCAACTAGTAGATGGATGGATCACAGATTCAAAATATATGAAAAAAAGGATATTATTAGCTGATAAAACAAAGTTTACCTCTCCTGACCAGATAATGTCGGATGATGAAATAGAGGTTGCTTATAGCTATATGGACCCTAATCTGTTTAGGCCATTGGGCAAGAATAGTGCGGAGAGCAAAAGAATAGCACTTGATTCAATTAAGAATCTAGATATAAGTGATTCAATGAATGGTTTATCTAAAAGCAAAGTCTTAGAAATATTAGGATCTAAGAAAGTTGTTATGTATCTTGGAAGGATAGTAGAGAATAAGCAAGTGCATAACTTACTTGAATCCTGGGCTTATCTAAATAAGAATCATAAAGAAGAAATGAAGGACCATGTGCTTTTACTTGTAGGCGGGGGAGGAGGACCTTATATGGATACATTACATAACATTATTGTGGAGAATAACCTTAAGGGATCAGTTATATACCTAGGTGCACAGGAAAATAAGTATGTAGTTAATTTTTACAATATATGTGAACTGTTTGTCCATTTAAGCTCTAGAGACTGCTTCCCAAGAACATTAAAAGAAGCAGCTTTATGTGAGAAGTTAGTGATTAGCAGGAACCACACCGGCGTAAGAGAAGCTATTAAGTTGCTTGGCGGCTTATTTATACCCTCAAGGCCTCACACTGTTTATGATGGAAAATTTCTATTAAAAGCCCTGAGAATTAAAGGTGCAAAAAAGACTAGAATGATAAAATCATCACGACGTAAGGCAATCAAATACTTTTCATGGGGGGGTACTGCGCCAAGGATAGTAGCAGTATTCAATCATTTTATAATGCCGGACAGAAAGTGATCTAGACTACTTCTTTATACGCTTCATACAATCTCTTAGCAACAACATCCCATGTGAATTCTTTCTCTACCTTTTTTCTTGCGTTCTTGCCCATCTTCTCTAGATCAGAATCAGCAGCTTTCAATATCTTTTTAGCAATGTCCTTAGGGTCACGGTTATCTGCCAGGAAGCCTATATCATTAGTGACAAACTCCTTAGGTCCACCTTCCTTACCGCCGATTACTGGTGTTCCACATGCCATTGCCTCTAAGAAGACTATGCCAAATGGCTCAGCTATCCGAGGATTTACAAACAAATCAGCATTAGAATAATAATTGGGAAGAGCATTTTGTGGTAATCTGCCTAAAAACTTGATGTTCTTCAGATTTAGTCTCTTAACTAGATCCCTAAGATTCTTTTCATATATGCCCTTACCACCTATATTCAATTTTATTTTCTTATTCTCTTTTTCAACATACTTAAACGCTTTTATCAATGTCTGGAAATTTTTATAGTGGACCAAACGGCCAATAGTGAACAAATTTATATCATCATTTTTCTTTTTATGCTTCTTTGGTGAAAAAAATTTAGTATCAACACCATTATGAACAACATCTATCTTCTTCTTTACTATCTTCTTATTCTTATCAGCAATATATTTTGAACATGCCACATACTTATCTCCCTGATATTTCTTATACAAAAATGCCTGTTTTTTAATGGTTTCATCATGCAGGTGCACTACTATAGGGGTCTTAATATAAGACTTGATGATTATATCAGTAGGTTTATTGATATGGATCACATCATATTTGTTTTCCATCAGATGTTTTACTGAATTGACAAAAAAACTAGCACATTCCATAGGAAAAGGAGTTTCTAATTGGAATTTCTCCATCTGAGATCTTCTCATATAATCAAAATAATGTATCTTTACCTTTCTTGGCAGTTTTACCCCCCTCTTAACAAGAGGCATGCCTGCTATTAAGGAAACATTACAGAACTTAGTTAATTTATCGCATGAATTAAGTATGAAATTCTCTATGCCACCATCTAAAGTAAGAACAGTAGGGGAATAGAACGCAACTTTCATTTTACAAAAAAGTCTTCCTCCATATTGGTTTTATTCTCTTTTCTGCCTCTTTTAGGCACTTCTTAAGTGAAGCTTTGTCATCAAAAATAGCATAAGGCATAAACTTAAATGGATCCTTCTCTGCCTTCTTCTTATAATAATCTAACTTCTTTCTCATATGTGCAAATAGACTAATCATCTCTGCAAAGCTTCTCAACATAGTTCTTCCTATGAAATATTTATCCAAATTTCCAAACAAAAGATCTATCCATTTTCTGTCAATTATTTCATTAAATCTTTCAATCTCTTTTGGTTCTTCAGGATATATGTAGAACATCTTTGTAGGTGTTGAAAGTATGAATTTTTCTCTTCCGGTCTTTCCTTTTTTTGCACGCATTATAGATGCAACAGCATCTGCTTCATGCTGAGATTTTATAAGATGGCTGTGCACTAATGGAAATCCATGTCTCCAACAATTCACAGATAACTCAACATTCTCACCGTGATTAGGGAATAAAAGATTATATCCTCCAATCTTAAAATAGACTTCTTTGTACATCGCAAAATAAACTCCATGTATCGCAGAGATATAAGCCCACTTCTTTCCATTAAGATTACCTTTCTTATCTCTGGCAACAGATTTTCCATTGCTATCGGCTGTCTTTAATATTGATTCAGGCTTGCATAATTTTCCATTCTCCTTTCCACCATTCCAGTAAGATACACCGCTAACAAAAGCAGCTCTTTTATTATCCCTGAATACATTTATCATATTATCTAATGCATCCCTATCAACATATACGTCGCTGTCAATGATCAAGAAGATATCATTCCAGTCATTCCTGCAAAACTCTGCTGTCTGTATCTTAGAATTAACAATTGACTTATTGCCTGTTTCTATTAGAATATAGATTGGAATACGAGAATTCTTAGCAAGTGATTTTACCTTCCTTATTATCTCTTTCTTCTC
>JAYEIZ010000086.1:0-3668 GCA_034660355.1 Nanobdellota archaeon | reverse complement strand
GGTTGTTTCATCCTTCGTCAGTAACAGAAGGTCCAATTGTAATAATTGATAAACCGACAAATCTTCAACATTGGTATGTAGCAATTCCTCCTCATCCACGTCTGCTAAAAAATCATCAGCTATTTTTCCAGAACCATCAGCTCTAACAACCTTATCTGCTGTTCCTGATGTTGCAACGTCATCATCAGTCACATACTTATTACTACTACTCGGTGTGCCTGAAGTTCCAGCTAGGGCATCTTGTTGATCTTCAGTTAATTGAGTTTGAAATTTGGGTTGGAAGTATATTTCTGTTGTGCTTATTGCTACACCTACCTCTGCTTCTACAGTGCCAGCTGATGTGGCAATATCTCCGGCTGTATCAGAGATGTAATAAATATTATTAGCGGTTAAGCCAGACTGATTACTATCCTTACCAGAGAGCAATACTCCCCCTGATATTGTATTACCGTCTGTGCCAGATCCTTGAGCTATACCTAATATCTTGTTTTCACAAGTTGCTGAATTACTGGCATCAGCCAATTTCCACTCACTATCACTGTCATCAAGATATACAAAATCACCGGCTGCGACTGTAGCTCCCGCCGTACCACTTACCACTATTCTATCTGTGCCAGTAGTTCCGGTCGCTGTATCGTCAACATATTTCTTAGTAGCGAATTGTTCATCATCGGTTGGAGCGCTATAGGTATCCATTACAGGGATATTAGGGTTAGTAAAAGTCCAAGTGCCTGTTACTGTTTCATCGTTGTCTTTAGCACTTAACTCATTATAGAATGGTGCGCTATTAGAAGCGACCGCAATAGCTCCACCTGCGTGAGATTGTTTAAGGTCAGCGTTTTCTGTGTAAGGGGTATGAAAATCAAGACCCCTGGTAACGCCTGTCAAAGTAGCAGTACCGGAGGCGTTTTGAGTTATCCCGGTAAAGCTAATGTTTTCTTCTTTAGAAGTCCCTGGCTCTAAGGTTATATATCCTGTTGACCCAAAGTTAGCCATTGTAACATTAGTGTCATCGGGATACTTCATAGACTGTAGTTCTATTGAAGTTGCTGTTGCTGTACAACCACTCCCAGCCAGTTTAAGGCGTTGAAGTTGCACAAAATTATTTGTATCAGC
The DNA here is from genome assembly GCA_034660355.1 of Nanobdellota archaeon. Taxonomy (GTDB): domain Archaea; phylum Nanobdellota; class Nanobdellia; order Woesearchaeales; family JACPBV01; genus JAYEIZ01. Next base: position 2,552 of record JAYEIZ010000086.1, on the reverse strand, counting down.
CATAATTTTTTATTTAGTTATATTAATTGGTTTATTATTTGATTTTGTAATATTACCTCCAAATGCCAGTATTTCCCAGTTGTCATCTACTTCATTAGAAGTATATTCAATTTGCATTTCAAAGAAATCTTTCTTAGGCATTGTGTTTATCTGTTTAAACTTAGCAAGCTCATCAGATGCTTCGGTAGTACCACCCAAAGGTTCTTTACCTAAAGAGTTTTTACCTAAGGAATTATCACCACTTTTACCAAGGGTCACATCCTCATCACCACCATCTATTTCATAAGAACTAATACCTTCGTATCCTTGATAATCATAATATATATTAAGATTAAGGGTGGTATTAGAACTTATATACCCCTCGCTAAAGAACTCGTCGAAGTTTTTAAGAACCGTTCTGTCACCAAAAGACATATAGGAAAATTTAGCCTTAGCATCTATCGGATTATCGGCATCATTGTGTCCTGTAAATAGCTTATAGGTATTTTTAGACAAGCTACTGTGTCCATAAAGCTCGTTATCTATTATGGAAAATCTACTTATAGCCAGAGTCTGTGGTGCTTCCCAATATCCACGCTCTACATTATATATTAAAACTATTGATTCCCCCGGCACTGCTACATAGATATTGTTCTGAAAATAAGTTAATGAAGCATTATCTCTATCGTAGCCCTCTAGAGTAGGTTTTATAGGGTCTGAAATAGGCACAGCCTGCGGTGTATCTACATTTTCTACCCTACCTAAGGTGTCTATAGTAGGCTCATTAGATAAATAAACTATTCTATTCTTCATTCTAGTTATAGCGTCTTGGCTATAAGATCCTTCTCCTATACCACTTTTTAACCTACTAATAGAAACTGTTTCGCTGGTTAGGTCACTACTTAATGTGAAAACAATATTATACCATTGACTTGTTCCGGCACTGATATAAATATTATCTTCCTGCGGTACAAAACCACGAGGTACATCATCAAGAGTTATGGAAGCATATTGTCCTGGTAGTCTTGGTGAACTCTGTGTTGATACGTCATTAAAGTCGCCTACTACACTTATATATACTTCTCTGTGGTCAAGTGAGCCATAATACACTTGGTTTCTAAATGTGCTTATTAAGTCAATGTCATAGCCACTACCAACTAGGTCAGCAAAGGCGGTGGGTTTTTGTACTACTATACTACCATCAGCCTCACTACTCGGGTCAGGAGTTACTCCTGTTAAAGTAGTTGTTCCTTCTCCTCCGGTATATGTATAGGTTGTACCATTAATAACTACCTTTTTGTCATAATCACTACCATCAGTCACAAATCTTTCTTCAGTCCAGCTAGTTGTGCCAGTTTTTTTTATTGTATTTGCTGTGGTTTCACTAATTTCCGCTATAGCACCTGACCACGCATATACACTGGTTGTGCCATTACAATATAGAAGCATATCAATCTGTTCATTGGTATCCCAATAAATAGTAAATTGAAAGGTGCTATTGGTGTAGCTATTTTCAAGCTCATACCACTCTCCGCCATACCTATATTCTATCGTGCCATCATTGCTGGTGTCATCAAAGCATCGTAATATTCTGGTATAACCATTATGAGTTTCCCAGTCATAGGCACTTGTGATAGGTTCATTATCGGTACTGGCTGTGCCATCTTGAGTATAACCTCCTCTGATCTTAATGTTCTCACTATCGGTTGATAATACATTTTGACTACCATCTACGAGATAACCGGAGCGTAGTTTAGTCGGGTCTGTTTTTGTGCGAAACCCTTTAAATTTTTGTGTTAATGTAAACATAATTATATTCTATAATATTCTTGTTGCTCTTTTATCGCTTGGCTTTTATTATCAGCCTTATATTTTTGTAAAGTATTGTTGTATCTTCCAGAATAATAAGCGACATCAAATTGACTATCTACGCCAGCTTGTTGCGCTGCTGCGAGTTCAGCTGTTTTATCTATCATTAAGTTTATCTCATTAGTTTCTACATTTATTATGTCACCGTCTAAGGCTACATTCTCGGCCCAAGTTCCTGAAGTGGCATTTTGGAACATATACTTTGAGTAATAAACTATTTCATAAATACTACCAAGTCTTACTACTAGGCTATCAAATCTTACATCAGTATCGGCTGTACCGTCATAATTAACAGTTAATCTGGCGTAGTCAACATCAGAGCTATCAGTTGTTCCTGTTTCAGTGGCTCCGTTCCATTCTAGCCTTAATAAATTCCAGCCATCGTGGAAGCTATTACCTTCATTATTAGTGGTTACTGTCCTATCCCAATAAGCCGTATTGTCGTTACCCCAGCGTACATTTACACTGGTTATTATTGAGCTGTCAGGGAAATAAGCCCATACGAAGATTGCTCCATTATCCTCATAGTCGCTAAGGTCTAGGGAGTCTAGGCTACTATTCTCTATATAACCTGAAGTTGTAGAGCCACTTAAATCAAAGTTTAGAGAGTTACCAGCTGATACATAATTAAGATCATCAGCTGTAAGGTTCTCTGCGTCACCACCAGTCGACCAATTAGTGGTGCTGTTCATATTAGATAGTGT
>JAYEIZ010000085.1:0-14655 GCA_034660355.1 Nanobdellota archaeon | reverse complement strand
GAGAGAATAGAAACAAACAGGATTCGATCCGGTACCTGCTTAGTTATGGGGGAAGGAATAGCACAAAAAGCACCAAAACTTTGGAAACAGATATCTAAGTGGGGGAAAGAATTTCAGTTAGATGAATGGATGTTTATAGAACAATTCTTAAGTATACAAAAAAAAGTTAAATCAAAGAGTACAGAAAAATCAGGGAAAGTAAATCCAGTATATACTTATATAGAGGATCTTGTTGCTGGAAGACCGGTTCTAACCCACCCCTTAGGGTTAGGAGGTTTTAGGCTTAGATACGGCAGATCAAGAGTTTCAGGCTACTCTGCTGCTTCTATTCATCCAGCACTGACTTATGCGTTAAAAGGTTATATTGCCACAGGAACTCAAGTTAAAGTGGAACGGCCAGGAAAAGCAGCTGCTTTGACATGTTGTGATTCTATAGAGGGACCAATTGTGAAATTAAATAATGGAAATGTCATAAGATTAGAAACAACAACACAGGCAAAAAAATATGTGAATGAGATTAATGAAATATTATTTTTAGGGGATATTCTTTTTAGTTATGGAGATTTCTTTAATAGGGCGCATCCACTAATCCCTGCAGGGTATTGTGAGGAGTGGTGGGTTCAAGAACTGGAAAAGGCCATAGTCAATCTTTTTGGAACTATAGATTTGGATAAACTTGCATCTTTAGTTGAGATATCTAAAGAAGCAATTGATATTCTACTTAAAGAACCTTTAACAAAAAGATTGACTGCAAAAGCATCAATACAATTTTCAAAGAAATTAGATATGCACCTTTACCCGTATTATACCTATCATTGGGACCTTATATCTTCTGAAAAACTGTTAAACCTTGCTGATTGGTTTGATAAACCAAAGATTATTGTTGAAGGGGGCAACACTCAAAAGATAATATTACCCTTAGACCAAGAGAATAAACGAAGTTTAGAGTTAATAGGCTTACCACATAATTTAGTTAATAATGAATATGTTGTTATAGAGAAAGACGCGGCTTTGGTGATTTCAGAAATGTTTAGTTTGGGAAATAAGGATATTGAAAAATTAAAAAACATAATAAATACAAATAAGGAAAAAGATATTATAGGGATCATAAATTCATTTTCTCCTATAAAACTAAGAAATAAATCTGGTTATTTTATAGGGGCTAGGATGGGGCGGCCAGAGAAAGCAAAAGTTAGAAAACTTACAGGGTCACCACATTCGTTGTTTCCTGTGGGTAAAGAAGGGGGAAAGCTTCGGTGCTTTCAGGCATCTTTGGATGAGGGGAAAGTAACTGCAGATTTTTCATTATATAAATGTAAACATTGCAATAAAGAGACCGTGTTTAGTATTTGTGAAAGTTGCGATAAGGAGACAGAGAAACAATACTTTTGTAAGAGTTGTGGCACATTAGAGACAGAAGAATGCCAACATGGAGCATGTAGCACTTATAATCAGATAGAGATAGATATAAGAACTATTTTTGAAAAATTAAAACATAAAATAAAAGAGCAGACAATACCTGACCTTATAAAGGGGGTTAGGGGAACCTCTAATAAAGACCACATACCTGAGCATTTGGCAAAAGGAATTTTAAGAGCAAAACACGAGGTCTATGTTAATAAAGACGGCACAACAAGGTACGATTCCAGCCAATTACCCATCACTCACTTTAAACCGAAAGAGGTTGGAACAAGCGTAGAGAAATTAAAAGAATTGGGTTATGAAACAGACATCAAAGGCATTGAACTGATGGATTCTAATCAGGTACTAGAACTTAAGCCACAAGATTTAATCCCTCCTGCTTGTGATGAATCTCCTGAAGAGGGGGCAGATAAAATATTGTTTAAAGTAGCTAATTTTGTTGATGATTTATTGGTTAAGTTATATGACCTTAAACCTTTTTATAATTTAAATTCTGAGAAGGACCTAGTTGGCAATTTGGTTGTTGTTTTAGCACCACACACATCTGCGGCTACAGTTGGTAGAATAATTGGTTTTTCTAATACACAAGGTTTTTTTGCGCATCCAATGCTCCATGCAGCTACAAGAAGAGATTGTGATGGTGATGAGGCTTCTTTATCATTATTAGTAGATGTTTTACTTAATTTTTCAAGGCAATTTTTACCAAATACCCGAGGGGCTACGCAAGATGCACCTTTAGTTCTAACATCTCATTTGATTCCTGCAGAGGTAGATGATATGGTTTTTGATTTAGATATAACTAAATGCTATCCCTTAGAGTTTTATGAAGCATGCTTGAATTTCAAGAAACCCTGGGACGTTGAGATAGAACAACTAGGTAAAAGACTGAATAAAGAAGGACAATACGAAAACTTTGGTTTCACTCACGATACGGATGATATCAATTCTGGGGTTAGATGCTCTGCATATAAAACCCTCCCTTCTATGGAAGAAAAATTAAAAGGGCAGATGGAGTTGGCAGAGAAGATAAGGGCAGTAGATACATCAGATGTTGCAAGACTCGTTATAGAAAAACATTTTATAAGAGATATTAAGGGGAATTTGAGGAAATTTTCCCAACAACAGTTTAGGTGTGTTAATTGCAACACCAAATACAGGAGACCCCCTTTAATCGGGAAGTGTATTAAGTGTAATGGGAAGATAATATTTACAATTTCAGAAGGGTCTATAATAAAATATTTAGAACCTGCTATCAGCCTAGCTGAAAAATATGATCTGCCACATTATTTAAAACAAAGCTTGGAGTTAACTAAGAGGCAAGTTGAAGGAGTTTTTGGCAAGGAAAAAGATAAACAGATAGCCTTAGGGCAGTGGTTTAAGTGATTAACCTGTAATTGCTTGTGCATGTGGTATATCTTGTACTCTAATAATATTATCTTTATTTACAATACCTTCTTTTATTAGAAAAACAATACTTTTTTCTCCGACAACATTAACAATATGTGCTTCCTTCAAGAGAAGCCTTATTTCTTCTTCATTTTTCTCTTCTCCTTTATAGAAATTAGATGTTAAGTCAAGCTGGAGGTTTCTTTCTTCAAATTTTTTCCCGATTAGTTCGTTATCGCATATAGCAAGCATTACTCTTCCATCGGGTGTTTTATGTGCTTTTACTATCATTCTATATCTTTGATTTTATTGCGCGTCTTGCACCACATGCCTGGCACTTCAAAAAACTAAAATTACCATCTTTTTCTATTTTTGTATCTGGTTTGCCACATTCCTGACAGAGAACAAAGTCATTTGCGTAGTTTCTTATCTTTTCATTAATTTTTGAAGCGCCTACTTTACTGCCTATGATTACAGAGCCGCTCTTTTTTACTTCTCCCGGTGTAGCAAGCTCTTTTAAGATATACTTAAGCAAATGTTCTGATTTTCTTCTTAGTGTGTCTGCTATCTGTAAGAAATTAGTTAATACTGTTCTGTTGCCTTGTATGTGCCCCCTTATCTTAGGTATTTCAAAGCGCTCTTTTTCGAAAACTGATTTAGGTAGTTTGTCACGGGCGTTTTTTAACAATTCTTTATATTCCATTTTATAGCTAGAAATTTTGTAGTATATATAAACTTAATTATTTCAAATGGTAAGGTTTTTAAATCATTTTAGTATACTCTTCTTAGATATGACTCTGGAGGGGTATATATGAAATCAATAGATGAATTAAAGAATGAAAAAGGAGAGATTGATAGTAATGCAATTAAGTATATAATTCCTTATGATCAGCCATTTTTGATGATAGACAAAGTTGAAAGTTTAGACAAAACAAAGATAGTTGCTATAAAGAATACAACATCAAATGAACCCTTTTTTAAGGGACATTTTGCAGGATTTCCAATCATGCCTGGTGCATTAATAGTAGAGGGAATGGGCCAAGCAGCAACATTGTTGATCAGGTATAATCTGGAAAATCATTGGGAGAAAGAAGTTTTAGCATATAGGATAAAGGAAGCTAAGTTTTCTGCCCCTACTTTTCCGGGCGATCAGCTAAGATACGAAGTTACAATGTTGGGTAAAGATGATAGAGGCGCCTTGATATCAAGTAAGGCCATTGTTAATGGAAACACAGTAGCTGAAGCAACAATGATGCTGGCAGTAGTGGATAGAAGAGACTTTAGATCAAAAGCTTCTCCTATTTATAAGTAGTTTTGAGTGGTTTCTTATGGAAAGATATGTAAAAGGAGCAGGCATGACTAAGTTTGGGGTAGAAGACAGAACAACACATGATATGATTCATGAAACAATTCAAGAAGCATTAAATGATGCAGATATTAAATTAGATAAGATTGATGCTGCTGTTATTTCTACTGTTGATACAAAGGTTAATGATGAGAGGCAAAGGCAGTATCCCCCTGTTTTATCATCCATTCTAAACAAAAAAATGCCGATAATCCGGGTTCCAGCAGTATGCGGCGGCGGCGGGGCTGCTTTTTGGACAGCATTAAGGTTAAAATACAATAATATCTTAGTTCTAGCTGTTGATAAGGTAGCGTCTAATGTTACCCCCATAATCACAAATGAGATTATGAATGCAGGGGATAATTTTTGGGAGCAGGAAGAAGGGTTAGTGTTTCCTGCACAAAATGCCTTAGTTGCACAACAACATATGCTGAAATATGGCACAACTCATGATGATCTGGCACTAATTGCACATAAAAACCATCACCATGGTAGCTTAAACCCTAAAGCAAGGTTTTATGGTAAAAAAGTCAGTTTAGAGGAAATTAAGAATTCGTATGTTGTGGCTACACCTTTTAATTTGTATGATTGTTCTGTAAGTGTGAATGGTGCAGCATCTATTGTAATTAGTAATGATAAGACAGACGTTAAGGTTGAGGGTTCTGGATTAGCAACTGATTATTTGGCTCCTTTTGAGAGAGAAAGCATGACTACATGGAATGCAGGAGTAAAAGCAGGTAAAGAAGCATTTAAACAGGCAAATGTAGATCAAAAAGACATTAATGTGGCAGAGATGCATGATGCGTTTTCAATTTTAGAATTAATTGCTTATGAAGATCTGGGATTTTGTAAAAAAGGAGACGGAAAAGAGATTATAAGGTCAGGGTATACTAAGTTAGGCGGTAAGATGCCTGTTAATACATCTGGAGGATTAAAAGCAAGAGGGCATCCAATATCCCCTACAGGAGTTGCACAAATTGTTGAAATTGTAGATCAATTAAGGGGAAAATGCGGAGAACGGCAAGTTAATAATCCTAAATTAGGATTAGCTCATAATATAGGGGGAGCAGGCGGAACAACTACTGTTCACATATTTAGAAAGGTAGCGGGGTGATTAATAATGACAAAGAATATTCGATGGATTTGTGAAAAATGCAATAAGAAATGGATACATCCAGCTGAAACATGCTTGTACTGTAATGAAAAAACAAAGAAACAGATAGGAACAAAGCTAAAAGTTATAGGGAATACAAAAGTCTATATAACCTGCCCGTTACATCCTATTGCTCCTTATCATGTTTTGATTTTAGAGGATGAACATGGCAATAAGATGCCTAAGAAAACAATAAAAGATTATGATATAGGTGATATTTATGAGGATAAACCAGATTCATCAGAGAATGCAGTTTCTGTTGTTAAGATAAAATATGATTTTTATGAAGCTGTTAAAGATGCACTTGAACTAATAGGGGATATAGAAGTTGATGATAAAAAGAAGATACTTATCAAACCAAACTTAGGTATTCCCGGCTATGCTTATGTGGGAGTATGCACTAACCCTAAGGTGTTATATGCTTTGATACAATATTTGATAGACAAAGGGGCAAAAAAAGAAAACATAACTATTGCTGAACAATCCTTTTTTGTTCCACTGGAGAAAGTAGGTAAGAAATCCGGAGTAGCAGATATAATCAAAAAGTTTGATATCAATTACATAGATATATCGAAAACAGAATTTGAAGAGAAGAAAGAAGGCGATTTTACTCTTGAAGCCAGTAAGATAGTAAATGACTTTGACTTAATACTTAATGTGCCTGTTATAAAAACAGACATGATATTAGGTATGGATGGGGCTTTTGAAAATTTAGTGAGATTTTTATCTAAAAAAACATTTGATGAACTTGCAAAAGACCCACAAAAAGCAGTTTTGGCATTATCGAAATTACCAAAAATATTACCTAAATTTATTACAATAGGGGATGCTTCTATCGGGATGCAAGGCAATGGGCCTGCACAACACGGTGAACCTGCATTTTTTAATCTGATATTTGCAGCAAGAAACCCTGTAAGCCATGATAAACTAGTCCAAGAGGTTTTTTGTTTAAGGAAGCTGCCTTATGTTGAATTAGCAGGCAAAGCAGGATTAGGTGAAGTGGATATTTCAAAGATAAATGTTGTTGGAAGCGAGTTAGATTCTTTAAGGAGAGATATAAAACAGCCAATAGGGTCTAAACTAATCAAAGGTTAAAATGTTCATAAAAGGAGTAGGCATGACAAAGTTTGGAGTTTCTGATAAATTCTCCCATACTCTTGCTTATGAAGCAACACAGGAAGCATTAAACGACGCTGATATGGGCTTTAATGATATAGATGCAGTTGTTTGCACAAGCTTAGAATGGTTTTTTTCTATAGAAAAACAAAGACATTTTGCTTCAATGTTGTCTTCTATGTTTAGGACAAACAAACCAATAATAAGGGTTCCAGGAGCTTGTGCGGGGGGGGGAACAGCTTTATGGACAGCAAACCAATTAGGGTATGATAATGTTTTAGTTGTTGGGGCGGAGAAGCTGATGACTTGCCATTCAGAGGCTATAACTGATGAGTTTATGATGGCTATGGATTCTAAATGGGAGCAACAGGAAGGAATAAATGCCCCTACATCAGCAGCTTTAGTTGCAGGAGATTATATTAATAAATTTCCAGACACGACAACAGATGATTTTGATGCAATCGCATTTAGGAATCATTCTAATGGTTTTTATAACCCTAAGGCTAGGTTTTATAATAAAAAGGTTACACTAGAACAAATAAAAAATTCGAAGGTTGTTGCTTCTCCATTGAAAGTTATGCATTGCAGCATAAGTGTTGATGGTGCTGCTGCAGCTATCCTAACAAAAGATAAGGCGGATATTGAGATAACAGGCTCTGCTCGTTGTACAGATAGGGTAGCTCCTTTTGAGAGTGAGGATATGTCAACATGGGATGCAACATGTATTTCCTCACAGCAGGCGTATGAGCAAGCAGGAATAACACCAACTGAGCTTGATCTAGTAGAGATACATGATGCTTTTGCAATAGTTGAGTTAATAAGTTATGAGGATCTGGGATTTGCTAAAAAAGGAGAAGGCGCTAAATTAGTAAGGGACGGTTATTTTGAGATTGATGGTAAGCTGCCTATGAACCCATCTGGTGGATTAAAATCAAAAGGGCACCCCCCTTCTGCTACAGGACTTAGCCAAATATATGAGATTGTGAAACAATTAAGGAATGAAGCAGGAGATAGGCAGATTAGCAAAGCAAATGTAGGCTTAGCCCATAATATAGGCGGAGTAGGCGGGGGAGTTACTTGCAATATTCTTAGGAAAATAGGAGGATGATATCATGAAAGGAAAGAATGCTTTAATAACAGGTGCCGCAAGAGGCTTAGGGAAAGAAATGGCCTTAGTACTTGCAAAAGAAGGATGTAATATAATAATCAACGATATAGAACCAATGAAAGAAGAGGCCATTAGAACTGTGGAGGAACTAAAAGGATTAGGTGTTAAGGCAGAATTCATTGCAGCAGACGTTTCTGATTTTGACTCTTGTAAAAAAATGGCTGATGACATCAAGGATAAATTTGGGAAATTAGATATCTTAGTAAATAATGCAGGAATAACCAAAGACAGAACATTAAAGAAAATGACGCAAGAAGAATGGTACCCTGTAATCAATATAAATCTAAACAGCTTATATAACGTAACACATAATGTTTTAGAACTTATTCCGGATGGCGGGAGAATAGTGAATATATCATCAGTCGCAGGAATATCAGGTAATTTCGGCCAGACAAATTATGCTTCTACAAAAGCAGGAGTTATCGGATTTACAAAGTCCCTAGCTAAAGAGATAGGGAAAAGAAAGATAACAGTAAATGCAGTTGCACCAGGCTTTATAAAATCAGCAATGACTGATAAAGTGCCAATGGAGATGCTTGCACAGATATTGGAACTTATTCCTTTAAAAGAGATGGGTCTTCCTACAGATGTTGCAAATGCAGTAAAATTCCTAGCTTCAGAAGATGCAAAATACATCTCAGGGGTAGTTTTGAAGGTTGATGGAGGAATTAGCTTTTAATTATATATTTTTTACTAAAGCAATCTTTATAAAGTCTTCAAAATTCTTTTTATGCAGTAAGGGGAGTTTATCATGAATTTGGATTTTACACCAGAACAATTGGCGATTAAGAAGATGATCACAGAGTTTGTAAACTCTGAAGTAAAGCCATATGCTGCAGATATAGATCAAAAAGAGATATTCCCAGAAGAGCAGGTAAAAAAGCTTTCTAAATTGGGAATAATGGGGATGAGCATTCCTGAAAAATATGGAGGCACAGAGCTTGATAATATCTCTCAATCAATAATAATGGAAGAACTCAGCAGAGCATGCTCATCTACTGCTGTAACAATGGGCGCGCACACCTCTCTTACGTGCTTCCCGCTTGTGAATCATGGAACAGAAGACCAGAAAAAAAGATTTCTAACTAAACTTGCTTCTGGAGAATATTTGGGGGCTTTTGCACTGACAGAGCCTAATGCTGGTTCTGATGCTGTTAATGTGCAAACTACAGCAGTTAAAGAGGGGGATGAATACATAATAAACGGAAATAAAATATTTATCACAAATGGCGGCAAAGCAGACCTAATAAACTTTGTTGCAACAACAGACAAATCAGTTAAACATCATGGTCTAAGTGTTTTTACTATTGAAACAAAGAAAACAAAAGGGTTTTCAATAGGTAAAAAAGAAGACAAATTAGGATTGAGAGGTTCAAATACTCAGGAATTAGTATTCGAAGATATGATAGTTCCTAAGGAGAATCTAGTTGGGGGAGTAGAAGGTAATGGTTTTAAGATTGCAATGGGCGTATTTAATTCAGGAAGGATAGGCATAGGGATACAAGGTGTTGGAATAGCACAAGCGGCATTTGATGAATCCTTAAAGTATGTCCAGGAAAGAGAACAGTTTGGAAGAAAACTGTATAAATTCCAGGCATTGCAGTTTATGCTTGCTGATATGGCTACAAAGATAGAAGCTGCAAGATTATTATGCTATAAAGCAGCAGATGTAAAAGATAAAGGTAAAAGGTACATAAAAGCAGCAGCAATGGCAAAGTTATATGGCAGCGATGTTGCGATGGAAGTTACAAGAGCTGCAATTCAGATTCATGGTGGTTATGGTTTTATAAAAGATTATCCTTTAGAGAGATTATATAGGGACGCTAAGATCACTGAGATATACGAAGGAACATCAGAGATACAACGCCTGATTATTGCTGCTGAACTATTAGGGAGAGGGTTTTAATATGAATATAATAGTTTGTATAAAACAAGTACCTGACACAACTGAGGTAAAGATAGACCAAAAAACCGGAACTCTAAAAAGAGAAGGAGTCCCAACTATAATGAATCACGATGATAAACATGCTTTGATAGAAGCTGTTAAATTAAAAAACAAACATAAAGGGGAAGTTATTGTTTTATCTATGGGTCCACCTCAAGCAGAAGAAGCATTAAGAGAAGCATTAGCATTAGGGGCAGATGAGGCAATTCTACTTTGTGATATAGCCTTTGCTGGTTCAGATACATGGGCGACTGCAAATGCAATAGGTCATGCAATAAAAGCTATTGGTGAATATGATCTACTTTTGTTTGGGAGGCAAGCGATTGATGGAGATACTGCTCAAGTTGGACCGCAGACAGCAGAATTTCTTGATATTCCTCAAATTACTTATGCTCAGAAGATTGAATTAGAAGGGAATAAGGTAAAAGTAGAAAGACAAATGGAAGAAGGTTATGATATTATTGAATCATCTTTACCTTGTTTAGTTACCTGCATATCTGAAATCAATGATGTTGAGTACCCAACATTAAACGGAATAAAAGACGCATATAGAAAAAAAGAAGTGAAGAAATGGACAGCAAAAGATATTAAGGTAGACAAAACAAAAGTAGGATTATTAAGCTCTCCAACAAACGTAAAGAAATCATTTACTCCACCTGCAAAAGGACAGGGCCAGATACTACCAGGATCAACAAATGAAGTTGCAAAGAAAGTAGTTTCTTTATTGAAGGAAAAAGAGCTTGTAGGTGCATTCTAAATGGTTAAGGTAAAGATATCTCAAAATTGTCCTGAGTTTCAGCTGAACTTAGGTGGTGCAGTTTTAACAAAAGGAAATGACTTTGAGGAAGTACCTGATATGCCAGAAGTACAGCAAGCAATAGATAAAGATTATTTAGAGGTTCAAAAAGAAGAGAAAAAAGAACAAAAGCAAGAACAAAAGAAAGGAGAAGAGGTATGGGTTTTTGCAGAGCAAAGAAACAATAAGATAGTAAGGGTTGTTTTTGAATTATTAAGTAAGGCTAAAGAACTAGCAGGCAAATTAAATGTCCAAACAGCAGCAATATTACTTACAGATAAAGATAATAATCTATCAAAAGAGCTGATTAATCATGGAGCAGATAAGGTTTATTTAGCAGAATCGGTACTCTTGAAGAACTATCAGACTGATGTTTGTACTAAAGTTGTTTCAGAGCAGATAAAAGAATCTAAACCTCAGATTGTTATTTATGGTGCAACACATATAGGGAGGGATTTAGCTCCAAGGATAGCTCAAAGAATAAATACAGGATTAACAGCAGATTGTACTGGTCTGGATATTACTGAGGAGGGTTTATTATTACAGACAAGGCCTGCTTTTGGCGGTAACATAATGGCACAGATTCAATGCCCGAAACACAGGCCTCAGATGTCTACAGTAAGACCTGGAGTAATGAAGATAGAAGAGCCATCTGGGGAAAGAACCGGGGAAGTAGTTAAGGTTAAAGTAGATGTTTCTGAAAAAGATATTAGAGCAAAAGTCTTAAAGATTATAAAGGAATCTAAAAAAAAGGTGGATTTAGAAGGGGCTGACATTATAGTTTCTGGTGGCCGGGGCCTGGGCAAAAAGGAAAATTTCAAGCTAATAGAAGACCTAGCAAAGCTATTGAATGCAGAGGTTGGAGCTTCTAGGGCAGCGGTTGATTCAGGATGGGTTGAAAAAGACCACCAAGTGGGACAAACAGGCAAAACAGTTAGACCCAAATTATATTTAGCAGTAGGCATATCTGGTTCTATACAGCACAAGGCAGGTATGCAAAATTCTGAATTGGTTATAGCAATAAACAAGGATGCAGAAGCGCCAATCTTTCAGGTAGCGGATTATGGGATTGTGGGCGATTTATTTAAGATTGTTCCTGAGTTAATATCCCAATTAAAACAATAAGGTTTATAATACAAAAGATATTATTCTATAAACATGGTTTATCCTATTGGTAAGTTGATAGTTTCGCCACTTGCAAGATTGTGGGTAAGGAAGATAGATGGATTAGGTACTAGGCTTAAAGAAAGACATTTTATTATTGCAGCTAATCATTCGAGTTTTATGGATGACCTAGCTATAGCCCCTATGATAATCTCATATATTAACAAAAAAGTCCATATGTATTGTAATGATAGATTTTATAAGAATAAATTTTTTGCTACTTTCTTAAGATGGGGTGAATGCATCCCAATATCCATTCAAACAAAAAATAAAGAAGTCAATAAAAGAGCATTTAAGTTAGCACTAAAATACTTAAATAAGGGGGAGCCAGTAGGCATATTCCCAGAGGGGGGTAGATCCATTGACGGTAAATTAAGGGAAGCTAAAACAGGCATAGCGCACCTTGCTTTGGAATCAAAAGTTCCCGTTCTTCCAATAGGCATAATCGGTTCACATAAAACATTTCCAAAAGGAGCTAAATTTCCTAAGTTTAAGAGATTTGATATTAAGATAGGTCAGTTCATTTATTTAGATGAGTACTTTTCTAGAAAGAACAATAAAAAGATTTTAAAAGAGGCCACTACCTTAATAATGAAGGATATAGGTAAATTGATTGGACAGGAGTATAGATATTGATGGTATACCCAATTGGAAAGAGATTTCTTAAATTAATATTACACCCTTTTATTGGTAGGGTAAATGGTTTAGAAAATATTCCAAAAGATAAAGGATTTATATTAGCAGCAAATCACGATAGCTATATAGATCACTTAGTTCTTGCTACTATATTTATTAATAAACTTAACAAAAATGTACATTTTCTAGCAAAGAAGGAATTGTTTGATAAACCATTGAAGAGATTGTTCCATAACTGGGCAAATGCTATTCCAATTGATAGGCAAACAGGAGGAAAAGAAGCATTAAGGTTAGCAATAAAAACATTAAAACAAGGAAATATAATCATAATACATCCAGAAGGAACAAGAAGCTATGATGGTAAACTTCAGAGGGGAAAGACAGGTATGGTCAGGTTAGCATTAGCGGCAGAGGTTCCTATTTTACCGGTTGGCCTAATAGGAACATTTGAAATTCTTCCTAAATGGAAGAAAATACCTAAGCTAAAAAAGGCTAAGATTAATATAGGCAAGCTGATATACTTGGATAAGTATTACGGGAAAGAAAAGAATAAGAAGGCTGTGAGGGCGATAACTACTAAGATAATGAAAGAAATTGCAAAATTAACCGGAGAAAGATATAATTTTGATTAAAAAGTTAAAATGAAAATAGCAGTACTTGGTGCGGGCAGTTGGGGAACAACCTTGGCTAATTTATTAGCTGAAAAGGATTATAAGGTAAAATTATGGGCTTTTGAAAAAGAAGTAGTCCAAGAGATAAAAAACAAAAGAGAAAATTCAACGTTTTTACCAGGGGTTAAGTTATCAGAAAATATAGAGCCTACAGATGAAATTAAGGAAGCTGTTTCTGGTAGCAATATTATAATTACATCAATACCTTCTCAGTTTCTAAGAAACACCGTAAAAGAAATTTCTAACTCAGTGGGTAAAGATTCAATTATAATCTCAGTTACAAAAGGGCTAGAGGATATTAGTTTTAAAACCATGTCAGAAATCTTAGAAGAAGAATTATCTGGAGTGAAGGTAGTTGCATTGTCTGGTCCAAACCATGCAGAAGAGATCTCAAGGAAAATACCTGCTGCAACTGTAGCGGCATCTAAGCATCAGGATATATTACCTAAAGTGAAAGATATTTTAGAAACAAAATATTTTAAGGTCTACCCTCATGATGATATTAAAGGGATAGAGATATGTGGGGCGATAAAAAACATAACTGCAATTGCAGTTGGTGTATGTGATTCTTTGAAGTTAGGGGATAATGCGAAAGCATCTATGATCACATTGGGACTTACTGAAATGAATAAGGTTGGAAAGTTTTTTGGTGCAAAAAGAGCTACGTTTTATGGTTTAGCAGGTGTTGGAGATTTAGTGGCTACATGTACTTCTAAGCATTCAAGGAATAGATTTGTAGGGCAAAAGATAGCGGAAGGAAAGAGTTTTGAAGATATTCAGAAAGAAATGCATGGTATGGTGGCAGAGGGTATTAAGACTACAAAAGCAGTTTATGACCTTGCACAAAAAGAGAAAATAGATCTTCCATTAACAACTCAAGTTTATAAGGTATTGTACGAAAAAAAAGATTTAAAAAAAGCAGTAAAGGACCTAATAACTTTAATCTAGATTATTCACAGAAAATACTTTGAATTTTCTTGAATAAAACTAATTTGGATTTTTATTCTTCTGTAAAGTCCTCTACTTTTCCTTCGAAGTCAGCGTCGCTTTTTATTATTCCCCTATTCTTTAGGTATTCTTTTGTTAGGATGAAAAATAACAATCCTAAACTTTTCTTACCTTTATTATTACAAGGAATGACTAGATCAATATTATTCGGTTGATTGTTAGTATCACACAAAGCTATTACAGGTATTCCAACCTTATTAGCGTCTATAATTGCATTTCTGTCAGGCCAAGAGTCTGTTGATAGTGCTATTTTAGCTTCATGGTATATTTCTAAGTCTGGGTTGGTTAACATTCCGGGTGGGTAACGCCCTATAACAACTTTAGCTCCTGTTAATTGTGCAAATGCTTTTAGTGCTTTCCATCCGTTCTCCCTCCTACTCACAAGTAGGATGTCTTCTGGAGCATATTGTGATAAGAATTTAGATGCTACATTGATTCTTTCATCTATCTTTTGTAGATTCAATATACTTAATCCATCTGGTCTTGTTTTATAGATGAATTGCTCCATATACTTTGTTTTGAATTTTGTACCTATATGTATACCTGATTTTAGGTATTGATCTTGGGGTACTAAAAACTGTTTTTGTTCTTGTGACATTTTAATTTCCTCCTGTGCTTTTTTATAACCTCAGCACTTATTTGTTTTAACTATAGCCAGTTAAAACCTTAGGTATTATATCCTAGAAATATGCTTTTATTTAAAAAGCTTTAGCTTTTTAATCCTTTGCGTGGATATTAATTATGGTCATCCCAGAAATCAAATTTCTTAATGATATTTTCAATATTCCCTAAATATCTTATGACCTTTTGTTTTGGATAATCTTTCTTGTTTTCATACACTCCTT